>JBJHBG010000034.1:0-40480 GCA_050485385.1 Geminicoccaceae bacterium
CGGGCGGCGTCGCGGCTCGACCGGGCGCGGCCGCTGCGCGGCGTCGCCCACGCGCCCGTGCTGGTTCAGGGCCTGCTCGCCCGCCAGGACCTGCGCCGGCTGGAGCGGGCCGACTTCGATCTGGCCGACGGCAGGCTCGCCGAGCGGCCGCCCTGGACCGTCGCCCGCTGCCTGCTGGCGCGCGCGCTCGGCCGCTACGACTGACGCGGTTTCGGGCACGGTGCCCATGCCGAGGGCACGCCCGTCACCACTGCCGCCGGTCGTTGCGGCGTTGCGGCGAGGCACGGCGCTTGCTCAGATCGAATGCCCATGCTGAAGCAGAAGCCCGATCGGCTCCGCGACGAGGAAACGACGATGTCCACCATCCGTATCTGGGGCTTGGGTGCCGCCTTGGCGCTCGGCCCGATGCTCGTGAACCCGGCGGCGGCCGAGACGGCCGTCCGTTTTGCCCTCGACTGGAAGTTCGAGGCGCCGTCGGCGCCCTATTTCCTGGCGCTCGATCGCGGCTACTACGCCGACGAGGGGCTCGCGGTCACCATCGACAGCGGCACGGGCTCGACCCAGACCATCCCGCGCATCGCCGCCGGCAACTACGACATCGGCTTCGGCGACATCAACGCGCTGGTGAAGTTCCTCGACCAGAACCCGGGCTCGCCGGTCATCGGCGTGATGATGAGCTACGAGCGTCCGCCCTTCGCCATCGTTTCGCTCCGGGGCAATGGCATCGATCCGGCGGACCCGAAGAGCGTCGAGGGCAAGAAGCTCGGCGCGCCGCCGCCGGACGCGGCCTTCGCCCAGTGGCCGATCTTCGTCGCGGCGAACGAGATCGACACCTCCACCATCACCATCGAGAGCGTGGGCTTTCCGGTGCGCGAGCCGATGCTGGCCAGGGGCGAGGTCGACGGCATCTTCGGCTTCTCGTTCTCGTCCTACCAGAACCTCCAGGCGGCGGGCGTCGACGACGACGACATCGTGGTCGTGCTGATGTCCGACCACGGCCTCGAGCTGTACGGCAACGTGGTCATGGTCAACACCGACTTCGCCGCTGCCAACCCCGAGGCGGTCGAAGGCTTCATCCGCGCCACCATCAAGGGCTGGCGCGATACGGTTGCCGAGCGTGAGGCCGCGATCGACGCCGTGCTCGCCCGCAACGAGGTGGCGGACCGGGCGGTCGAACTGCAGCGGCTCGACATGGCGCTGGCGGCCAACATTCTCACGCCGCTCGTCAAGGAGGAGGGCATCGGCGGCGTCGACATGGAACGGCTCGCCCGCTCGCTCGACCAGATCGCGCTTGCCTACGACTACACCAACAAGCCGGCGCCGGAGGACGTCTTCACCGACGCCTTCCTGCCACCGGCGGAGGAGCGCAGGATCGACTGACGGCGGATGGCCTTCGTCCGCCTGGAGCGCACGGCACTCGCCTATCCGACCAGGGACGGCGACGTGCTGGCGCTGGAGAACGCCGACCTCGCCATCCAGGCGGGCGAGTTCACCGCCGTCGTCGGCCCGTCGGGCTGCGGCAAGTCCACGCTGATGCGGCTGGTCACGGGCCTGCGCCGGCCCACCGCCGGCACCGTCATCGTCGACGGCCGCGAGGTGGCGGGGCCGCTGAAGTTCGTCGGCATGGCCTTTCAGAACGCGACGCTCCTGCCGTGGCGGACGGTGCTCGACAACTTGCTGCTGCCCTTGGAGATCGTGCAGCCGCATCGCTCGCAACTGCGCCGCAAGCGGGCCGAGTACGTCGCCAAGGCCGAGGCCCTGCTCGCGACCGTCGGGCTCGACGGCTTCGGCCGGAAGTTCCCGTGGGAGCTTTCGGGCGGCATGCAGCAGCGGGTGTCGCTCTGCCGGGCGCTGATCCACGAGCCCAAGCTCTTGATGCTCGACGAGCCCTTCGCGGCACTCGATGCCTTCACCCGCGAGGAGCTTTGGTGCGTGCTGCGTGACCTATGGGAGGCGCAGCGCTTCACCGTGATCCTCGTCACCCACGACCTGCGCGAGGCGACGTTTCTCGCCGACACCGTGCACGTCATGAGTGCGAGGCCCGGCCGCATCATCCATCGCCACGAAATCGACCTGCCGCGGCCGCGCGACCTCGAGATCTGCTTCGATCAGCGGTTCGTCGACATCGTGCACACGTTGCGCCAGCAGATTGCGGGGGTGCGTCAGCGATGAGGCGCAACCTGTGGCTCGAACGGCTGGCACCCTGGGTCTTCACCATCGGTTTGTTCGTGGTGTGGGAGATCTCGTGCCACGTCTTCGCCCTGCCGCGTTACGTACTGCCGCCGCCATCCCTGATCTTCGAGGACATGTGGCGCTTCCGCAGTGCCTTGTGGAACAACTCGCTGGTGACACTGTGGACCACGCTGGTCGGCTTCGGCATGGCCGTGGTCTTCGGCCTCGTCCTCGGCATCGCCATCGGCTGGTCGCGGACCATCTACGCCGCGTTCTACCCGGTCATGGTCGGCTTCAATGCCATTCCGAAGGTAGCGGTCGTTCCCATCCTGGTGCTTTGGTTCGGCATCGGCGAGGTACCGGCGATCCTGACGGCCTTCCTCATCTCGTTCTTCCCCATCGTGGTGAACGTGGCGACCGGCCTCGCCACCATGGAGCCGGAGATGGAGGACGTGCTCAGAGCGCTGGGTGCCAGGAAGCTCGACATCATGTTGAAGGTCGGTATCCCGCGCTCCCTGCCGTACTTCTTCGCGTCCCTGAAGGTGGCGATCACGCTCGCCTTCGTCGGCGCCGTGGTCTCCGAGACGGTCGCCGCCAACCGCGGCATCGGCCACTTGCTGCTCGCCGCTCAGGCAAATTTCCAGGTACCCTTGGTGTTCGGCGGCCTCATCGCGCTCGCCATCCTCGGCATCGGCATGTACGCGGTGTTCGCGGCGCTGGAGAAGCGGATGACCGGATGGGCCTTCAGGTCGGGGTTGAACGATATCTGATGACACCTACCTGACGAACAGGTAACCTTGCGGTGTTATCAAGTAGCGAAAGCGTCGATGTCTCTCGTTTTGCCCGGTCTGCTTCTGCTTTGCGGCCTGCTGGCCGCCGTCAGTGCCATGGCTGCCCCCATCGTCGTGGAGCCTCCGGTGGAGCGTCAGCCGCTGGCCGTGGCCAGTCACGCCGCGCCGTTGGGGACGTACTTCGAGCCGCTGGCATTCGCGGGTTCCGAAACGGCGGAGCCGAGACCGCCATTCGTCTTCGTCCCTGACGCGCAAACGCGACTGGTGGCGGCGGGTCTACCGTCGGTGTTGCCGTTGCTCGGCATCGCGCTTGCCGGTCTCGGCTACATCGCGCACCGACGTTCGAACCGCCCCTGAAGCAACGGCTGGCATGGACCTCCATCGGCGCCTAGGTTCGCGCGAGGCACGATGGAGGGAACGATGAGCGACGAGGCGGCAATCCGCACACTTCTCCAGGACTATTTCGATGGCTTCTACACGGGCGACGTGGGCAAGCTGGAGGGCGTGTTCCATCCGGCGTGTCATCTCTACAGCGCTACCGACGGTCCGCTTCAGGACGACGACATGCCGGCGGTCTACCGCCGGGTCGAGAACCGCGAGCCCCCGGCCGAGCGCCGCCAGCCCCGCCAGGACGAGGTGTTGATGCTCGATCGGGCGGCGGCCGACATGGCGCTGGCCAAGGTCCGCCTCGCCATCGGCCCCAAGCTCTTCACCGACTATCTGTCGCTGATGAAGATCGACGGCCGCTGGCAGATCATCGCCAAGGCCTACACCTACCGCCTGCTGGACTAGGGCCATCGAAAGGAGCGGGGGGCTTTGGGCGCCCCGCGCGACCGCCAATGACCTCGGTGCCGACGGCGCAGCCGTCGGCTGGGTGGACAGGGGGCCGAAAGCCCCCTGCTTCCGTTTTTCCGCCTGCGCCGATCCGGCCGCCGCCTACATCGGACCGATGCGCGGTGGCCCCTTGTCGAGGGACAGCACCGCCGCGTCGAAGCTTCGGCGCAGAAGCTCGTGCTTGACGGCTTGGTGGGCCGGATCGTCCCATAGGTCGGTGAACTCGCCCGGATCGTCCCGCAGGTCGTAGAGCTCGCCCAGACCGTGGTTGTGATAGACCGACAGCTTGTAGCGGCCGTCGAGGAACATCGTCGCCATCGTGCCGTCCGCAAGGTCGAGCGCGTCGAGATACTCCGCGCGCACCCAGTCGTGATGGCGGTCCAGCGCGGCCTTGCCCTCGAGCATCGGCCAGAGCGACTTGCCCTGCATCTCCGCGGGCGTCTCCAGCCCGGCGACGTCGAGCAGGGTGGGGGCGATGTCGAGCGCCATGACCAGGGCGTCGCTGCGCGCCGGGGCCTGGACGCGGCCGGGCCAGGACCAGATCATCGGCACGCGGACGAGGCCGTCGTAGAAGCGGCAGCCCTTCTCGATCAGCCCGTGGTCGCCCAGCATCTCGCCGTGGTCGGAGGTGAAGAGGATGACCGTGCGTTCGAGCTGGCCGGTCGCTTCCAGCGCGTCGAGCAGCCGCGCGAGCTGGTCGTCGATCAGCGCGATCATGGCGTAGTAGGCGGCCTGGAGGGACCAGGCATCGCGGGCCCCCGGCGACGCGTCCTCGGTGGCGAGGCCGTGGCTCGGCGAGGCCGGCAGGATCGGGTGCTTGATGTCCAGCTCGCGCGGATCGGCCACCTTGGACTGGAAGTCGAGCGCCGCCAGCTTCCGCTGCTGGGCGAGATCGCTCTCGCGCCACAAGGGGCCGGGCATGGTCGTCGGATCGAACCGGTCCCGATAGGCCTTGGGCGGATTGAAGGGCGGGTGCGGGTCGTAGACGTTGACGCTGGCGAGCCAGGGCCGGTCGCGCTGGGCGGTGACGAAGTCGATGGTCGCCTCGACCGCCCAGGTGGTCTGGTGCAACTCCGCCGGAATGCCGTCGAGGTCGCGCACCAGCGCCTTCAGGTCGCCGCCCTTGGCCTTCACCCAGTCGGCATAGGCGTGACCCTCCCGCCAGTCGTCGCGCGGGGCGTGGCTGTAGAGGAACACCTCGTAGCCGTCGTCGGTGCGTTCCTCGACGCGGCCATAGGCCGAGGAGAGGTGGAGTTTGCCGACGAGGCCGCAGGCGTAGCCCGCGTCGCGCAGGAGTGCGGTCACCAGCTTCGGCCCCGGCGGGAAGAAGGCGTTGCCGTTCCGTATCGCCCGGACGTTGGAGGGATAGCGGCCGGTGAGGAAGCTTGCCCGGCTAGGCGTGCAGACGGGCGACTGCACGTAGCAACGCTCGAAGGCCGTTCCCCGTCCGACCAGCGCGTCGAGGGTGGCCGTCCGGACGTGCGGATTGTTCAAGGCAGCGACGGTGTCCCAGCGCTGCTGGTCCGTGCAGAACCAAAGGATATTCGGCCGTTCGTTCAAGATGGCTCTCCCAAGATCACATGCCCGGCGCACCGACCGAGCGCTCGGGGTCGAGCGCCGGTGGCTCGGGAAAGTGCAGGCCGCGCTGACCCTTGAAGCCACGGTCGCCGCCGGGCTGGACCGGCGCGGCGTCGTGGCCGACGAGCCGGCCATCCTGCACCCAGCCCCGATCCAGATCGCTGCCGTAGCAGGCCTCGGCGAGCGCCGCCGTCAACCGCGCGCGCGTGGGCGCGTAGTCGGGGTCCGACGCGCGGTCCGTGGTCTCCTCGGGATCGGCCGCGACGTCGAAGAGCTGGACGACGTTGCCGGCCGGATACCAGATCAGCTTCGTGCGCCCGTCGTGGAGCATGCGCGAGGCGCCGTCGTTCTCCAGACAGTCGCCGTAGAGCGTGGCGCGGCGGTCGGGGCCGAGCATCGAGCGGCCGTCGCAGGACTGAGGGATGCGCAGGCCTGCCAAGTCGAGCAGCGTCGGCATGACGTCCTGCAGGCCGACCAGCCGGTCGTCCACCTGCCCGGGTTGGATCGCCCCGCCGCTGACCATGCAGGGGACGTTGGCCGAGCCCTCGTAGAAGGTGCGCTTGGCCCAAAGCCCGTGGTCGCCCAGCATGTCGCCGTGGTCGCCCACGACCATCACCACCGTATCCTCCAGCAGCCCCTCCTCGCGCAGCGTGCCGAGGACGACGCGGAGCTGATGGTCGATGTGGGTGCAGAGCGCGTAGAAGGCGCGGCGCACCTCGGCCAGCACCTCGCCCGCCTGCTCGTTCCAGTAGCTGCGCACCAACTGTAGGGCTTTGGGCAGGTTGGCCGTGTCCTCGGACCAAGCACCGGCCGCGGCTGGCGGCGGCGTGAAGCGGCGGTAGAAGTCGACATAGCTCTGCAAGGGCGCCAGCGGCGGGTGCGGGTGCGTGTAGGAGAGGTGCCAGAACCCCGGCCGGGTCGGGTCGCGCCGCTTGATCGCCCGGCACATCTGCCACGTCGTCCAGTTCGTGACGTGGCAGTCCTCGGGCAGGTGCCAGGGCCGGTGCAGGTAGTCGTTGTTGCTCATGCCGTGCATGAACTGCCGGCCGGGATGGCCGCGGTCGGCGAGATAGAGGTCGTGGTCGTCGACCGTGCCGAGATGCGGCCGTCCCTCTTCCGCGAGCCACACCTCGTGGAAGCCGATGCGGTCGCGCGGCGGATAGACGTGCAGCTTGCCCACGGCCTGGCAGTGATAGCCCGCGTCCGCGAAGGCCTGCGCCACGGTCGGCATCGCCGGCATGCGGTTGACCGTGCCGAAGACACGGTCGCCGTGGTGGCGTGTGGTGGCCCCGGTCATCAACGTGCGGCGGGCCGGGATGCAGATCGGACATTCCGAATACGCACGGGTGAAGCGCACGCCGTTCCGCGCGAGCTGGTCGAGGGTGGGTGTTTGGATCACCGGGTGGCCGGCACTGCCCAGAAGACGGCCGGGCCACTGGTCCACGGCCACGAGCAGCACGTGCGGCCGCCCTTCAGTCGTCATCGTCGATGCCCCCCCGACACTCTTTGCTTGGCGTCGACAGGGCCTGCCTCCGGCCTGTGCGTCAAGGTGCAAGGGCCGCGTCGGAGCGGCTTTCGCGGTGGTCTGCCATGCCCTATAGGTCGAGAAAACCAATCGTACGGGGAGGTGGTGATGAAGACGGGCACGAAGGTTCTGGGGCTGGCGGCGGCTGTTTTGCTGCTGGGTGCGGGGGCGGCCGAGGCATGGCCCGACCGGGCGGTGCGTGTGGTGGTGCCCTTCGGTCCCGGCGGCACGTCGGACCAGGTGGCGCGCGCCTATCAGGCGGCCATCCAGGAGAACGACCTGATGGGGCAGCCGATCAACGTCGTGAACGTCGGCGGTCACTTCTCCATCGGCGCCCGGCAGGTGATGGAAGCGGACCCCGACGGCCACACCTTCCTCGTCCTGCACATCGCCCTCATGGGCGGCGAGGCGACGGGGGCCATGGACTTCGGCTTCCGCGACTTCGCGCCGGTCGCCACCACCGGCCGCTTCTGCGTGATGCCGATGGTCCGCAAGGACAGCGGCATCGACAGCCTCGAGGACCTGCTGGCGAAGGCCAGGGACGAGCCCGACACGCTGCTCTTCGGCGTCAACATCGGAGCCATCAATCACATGGGCGGCATCCTGCTCCAGAACGCGGAGCCGGGTGCGCAGTTCCGCTTCGTGCAGATCGGCGGCGGCACGGCCAATTTCACCGCCCTGACCGGCGGCCAGACCAACGCCACCGTCCTTTCCGGTGCCGAGGTGATCAACTTCACCCGGCTGCCCGACGGCAGCGAGAACCCGGAAGCCGAGATCAAGCCGCTGGCCTACACGGGCCCCGAGAGGCTGCCGCAGCTGCCGGACGTGCCGACGGTCAACGAACTGGGCTACGACGTGGAGTATTGCATCGAGAACTGGTGGTTCGCACCGAAGGACACGGCACCCGAGGCGATCGCCGCCTTTGCCGACGTGCTGGAGCGGGCCGGCGACACCGACCGCATCCGCACGTTCCGCGAGACCCAGGCGTTCGATCCGCTGTTCGTCCGCGAGGCCGACATGGCGGCTTCGCTCGCCGAGACCTGGGCCGTGATCGAGCCGATCGCGTTGCAGGCGCGGGGTAACTGAGCGTCGACGTCGCGAGGCTGGTGCGGTGAACGGCAAGGTCGACCCGCGGCTGGAGGTGCTCGTCTGCCTGTTGATCATCGGCGGCTGCGCGGCCGTTCTGATCGAGGCGGCGAGCATCCGGCCGGGCTTCTTCGAGCCCCTCGGCTCGGGGCCGGTGCCACGGGCCACCGCTTGGTCGATCATCGCACTGGCCGGCGTCACCGCGCTGCGCGCCGTTTGGCGCTGGCGGACGGCAGGGCTGGCCGATCCGTCCGACGTGGCGGAGCGGTGGCTGGATATGGCCGCCGTCGCGGTTCTGACCGTGGCCTATGTCGCGGTCCTGCACCTCCGCCTCACCACCTTCGCTCTGATGACGACCGTTTATCTGGCACTTGTGATCGGTCTTCTGGTCCGCTTCGAGCGCCGCACGCTGCCCTGGGTTCTGGTCGTCGCCGCCGCGGTCGGCTTCGGCGCGCAATACGTCTTCACCCGCATCTTCATCGTCGACCTGCCTGGGCTATGACATGATCGCGGAGCTCGGCGAGGCGCTGCTCTTCCTCTTCACGCCGCTGCCTTTCCTCTACACGGCGCTGGGCGTCTTCCTCGGCATCGTGGTCGGGGCCGTGCCCGGTCTCAACGGCGCGATGCTGATCGCGCTGACCCTGCCGCTCACCTACTACATGCCGACCACGCACGCGGTCATCCTGCTCGTCTCGATGTACACGGGCTCGATTGCGGGCGGGCTGATCACGGCGACGCTGCTGCGCATGCCGGGCACGCCGTCGAACATCATGACCATCTTCGACGGCCACCCGATGGCGAAGGCCGGCCGGCCCGGCCGGGCGCTCGGCCTCGGCATCGGCGCCTCCTTGGTCGGCGGCCTCGTCGCCTGGCTGGCGCTCTTCCTGCTGGCCAAGCCGCTCTCCATCTGGGCGACCCGCTTCGGTCCGTTCGAGATCTTCGCGCTGATCATGATGGCGATGGTGCTGATCGCCTCGGTCAGCCAGGGCAGCCTCGTCAAGGGCCTGATGGCGGGTTTGTTGGGCATGCTCGTCTCCATGCCCGGCGTCGACCCGTCCGCCGGCCAGCCGCGGCTGACCTGGGATTGGTACCAGCTCAACAGCGGGCTCAAGCTCCTGCCGGTGCTGATCGGCGTCTTCGCCGTCAGTCAGATCCTGAAGGACCTGTTGGAGCTGAACCGGCCGATCGAGCGGATGGAGGGCTCGAGGAAGGGCATCTTGATGACGCTCGGCGACTACAGGCGCCAGGCCGTCAACCTGCTGCGGTCGTCGGTGCTCGGCACCTGGATCGGCCTCTTGCCGGGCGTCGGCGCCTCGGTCGGCTCGGTCGTCGCCTATACGGTCGCGAAGAACATGTCGCGCGAGCCCGAGCGCTTCGGCAAGGGTTCGGAGGAGGGTATCGTCGCCTCGGAGGCCGCCAACAGCGCCACCGTCGGCGGCGCCTTGATCCCGCTCATCGCCATGGGCATCCCCGGTTCGGTGATCGACGCCATCCTCATCGGTGCCCTGATGCTGCACGCCGTGCAGCCCGGCCCGACCCTCTTCATCACCAATGCCGACATCGTCTGGGCGATGATCGCCGCCTGCCTCGTCTCGACCATCCTGATGTACGTGATCATGACCGCCTCGGTCGGCCTCGTCGTCAAGATCACCCGCATTCCGCGCACCTTCATGCTGCCCGTCATCGCCGTCTTCTGCGTCATCGGTGCCTATGGCAGCGACAACAGCATCTTCGACGTCTGGGTGATGTTGGTCTTCGGCGTCGTCGGCTTCCTCATGGAGCGCGTCGGCATGCCGCTCGGCCCCTTCGTCATCGGCTTCGTGCTCGCACCCCTGGCCGAGGCCAAGCTCAGGACCGGCCTGATGATGTCCGGCGGCAGCTTCGAGCCCTTCGTCACGCGGCCCGTCGCAGCCTCCTTCCTCTTCGTCGCCGTGGCGCTGCTTGCCTGGTCGCTCTGGTCGGAGCGCCGGCGGCGCAACGGCGCTGCCGAAAGCGCCGTTCCGCCCGGCTGAGCCGCGCATCGGCGATCGCTCATCGCCGATGCGCGCCCTTGGGCGTTGACGCTGGCCTTGCCGTCGCGCTCCCTCGCGCACGTCGATGGTGGGGAGGCGAGATGCAGCGACCGGCGATGACCTTCACCCGGCGGGGCGTGCGCGACGGCTTCCTGCGCCTTGCCCCGCTCGGCCTGTTCGCACTGGCCTTCGGCCTCGCCTTCGGTGCCGCCGCCGTCGAGCGCGGCCTCGACGTACCGGCGGCACTCCTGATGAGTGCGGCGGTCTTCGCCGGGGCCTCCCAGTTCGCGGCCCTCGATCTCTGGGCGCAGCCGCTGCCGCTGCTCTCCATCACCGTCACGGTGCTCGCGATCAACGCCCGCCACCTCTTGCTCGGTGCCGCGCTCTCGCCGTGGGTCAATGCCGTGCCGCTGCGGCATCGCGTGCCGGCGCTGGCGTTGATGAGCGAGCCGAACTTCGCCGACTCCCAAGGTGCCTTCCGCAGCGGCTACACCGATGTCGGCATCCTCCTCGGCGGCGGGCTCCTCTTGTGGGTCGCCTGGGTGCTCGGCACTGCGGTCGGTGCCGCCGGCGGGCAGGTGATCGGCGACCTGGAGCGCTTCGGCCTCGACCTTCTGATGGCGAGCTACTTCGCAGCGCTCGCCACCAACGAGGCGAGGGGCCGCGACCGCCTCCTGCCGCTGATCGTCGCCGCCGCGGTTGCCGTGCTGGCCGTCGACATCGCGCCGCATGGCTGGGGCATCATCGTCGCAGCGCTCGCGGGCGGCGTGGTCGGAGGCTTGCTCCGTGCCCGCTGAACTGGATACCTACCTCGCCATCGCGCTCATGGCCGGGGTGACCTTGGCCACCCGCGTGCTCGGCGCGCTCGCCATGTCCCGCGTACGGACGACACCCACCGTCGTGGGCTTTCTGGAATCGCTTTCCAGTTCGGTGATCGTCGCCATGGTGGCGACCATCGTCGCCCAAGGCGGCCTGCGCGACGCCGCTGCTGTGGTCGCCGCCGCCGTCGTCATGCTGGCCTTCAAGAGCCCCATGGCGGCGATGGTCACCGGCGTCGCCTGCGCCGCCCTCTGGCGGACCGGCTTGGGGTAGAGGTTGCCTCCCCGCAAACCGCCCTAGCCGTAGCGCCGGATGAGGCCGACCAGACGGCCCTGGATGCGGACTTGGTCGGGGCGATAGATGCGCGTCTCGTAGGCCGGATTGGCGGCCTCGAGGGCGATGGCACTGCCCTTTCGGTGCAGCCGCTTCAAGGTGGCCTCGCGGTCCTCGATCAGCGCCACGACGATGGTGTTGTTCTCGGCTTGATCGCAACGCTTCACCACCACCAGATCGCCGTCGTGGATGCCGGCGTCGATCATCGAATCGCCGACCACCTGCAAGGTGTAGTGCTCGCCCTCGCCGATGAGTTGTTCGGGCACTTCGGTGGTGCTGTTGTGGTCGCAGATCGCCTCGATCGGCGTGCCCGCGGCGATGCGCCCGAAGAACGGCAGACGCATGCCCGGGGGCTCCTCCGGCCGCGTCCGACGCTCGCCGAAAGGGGCGGTGGTGACGTTGCCGGCCGACCTGGAAGGAAGGCCCGCGCTCAAGGGGCCTTCGGTGGATGAGGGCGGTGCACGCAGCAGTTCGATGGCACGGGCGCGATGCGCCAGCCGGCGAATGTAGCCACGCTCCTCGAGACCGGTAATCAGCCGGTGGATGCCGGACTTCGAGCGCAGGGCCAGCGAGTCCCGCATCTCCTCGAAGGAGGGCGACACGCCGTGCCGTGTCACGTAATCGTGAATGAAGTGCAGCAGCTGGTGTTGGCGCGGGGTCAGCACCGATGTTCTCCCCAATGGCCCGTTTATGTTCTAATTTCGTTCCGCTCTGCCGTCAAGCCCAGCGATGTCGATACGATGACGGTCATGGGATTGCCACCATCCGTAGGTGGCAAAGCTGTCATCAAAATCCCGCGATGACACCCAGGGCGATGGCGGTGACGGTCGCGCCGACGGGGCGAGGCGCATCGTGAGGGGGACGCGAGATCAGGTAATCCGCCGCCGCCAGCGTGGCGAGCATCGAGCTGTCCTGACGGTCGGCGGGGCGCAGCACCAGCTTGCCGTCGGCATCGTCGAGACCGGCGGCACGGACGAAGTCGTGGCGTTCGTCGTTGGCGGCGAGGGCGGCGGCGAGGCTGGCCTCGACCGTCGGCAGCGGCACGAACGGTCGGCCGCCGAGCCGCAGCAGGGCGGCGCGCAGGAAGACGAGGCAGCAGACCGCCGTCGAGACCGGATTGCCCGGTAGGCCCAAGACCGGCACCGCGCCGAGACGGCCGAACAGGAGCGGCTTGCCCGGCCGCATGGCGATCTTCCAGAAATCCAGCTCGAAGCCGGCCTCGCCGAGCACCGCCGCCACCAGATCGTGGTCGCCGACCGAAGCGCCGCCGCTGGTCACCAAAAGATCCAACCCCTGAGCGTCTTCGATCAGGCGGCGGAGGGCCGAAGGGTCGTCGCGCACGATGCCGAGGTCGACGGGCTCGCCGCCGAAGGCCCGCACGCAGCCGGCGATGGTGAGCGTGTTGGAGTTCGCCAGGTGATGGGCGGCCATCGGTGCGCCCGGTCGGACCAACTCGTCCCCGGTCCCGGCGACGCCGACGCGCGGCCGGCGGTGGACCGCCACGTGGCCGTATCCCATGGCGGCAGCGAGACCCGTCTGCCGCGCGCCCAACGCGGTGCCGGCGGCGAGCAGCACCTGGCCGGCACGGAAATCCAGCCCTTGCGGGCGCACGAACCGGCCGGCGGCGGGCGGATCGACGGTGCAGAACACGCGCTCGCCTGCGACCGCCGCGTTCTCCTGGATGAGAATGGCGTCGGCGCCGGCCGGCAAAAGTGCTCCTGTGAAGATGCGCATGGCGGCGCCCGCGGCCAGCGGTGCCGGCTGCGGCGCCCCGGCCGCCGCGCTTCCGGCCAGGCGCAGGCCCGCCGGATCGGTCAGGTCGGCGGCGCGGACGGCGTAGCCGTCCATGGCCGAGACGGCACCGGCGGGATGGTCGCGACCGGCCGCGAGGTCGGCCGCCAGCACCCGGCCGAACGCCGCCTCGACCGGCAACCACTCGACGGGCAGGGGGGCGAGGGCGTCGCGGATGCGGTGCTCGGCGTCGGCGAGCGGGATCAAGACGCCGCCTCGAAGGTGCCCGAGCGGCCGCCGCTCTTGGCGAGCAGGCGCACGCCCTCGATGACCATGTGCCGGTCGACCGCCTTGCACATGTCGTAGACCGTGAGGGCCGCCACGGTCACCGCGGTCAGCGCCTCCATCTCGACCCCGGTGCGCCCCTTCACGCGGCAGGTCGCGCGGATGCGGATGGCCGATTCCGCGTCGTCGGCCGTCAGCGTGACCTCCACCTTGTCGAGCCCCAGCGGGTGGCAGAGCGGGATGAGGTCCGCCGTGCGCTTGGCCCCCATGATGCCGGCGAGCTGCGCGACGGCGAGCACGTCGCCCTTGGCGAAGCCATGCGCCCGAATCCGGGCGAGGGTGGCTGGCGCCATGCGGATCGTCGCGCCGGCGGTGGCGGCCCGGTCGGTCACCGCCTTGTCGCCGACGTCCACCATGACGGCGTTGCCCTCGGCGTCGAAATGGCTGAAGCCGCTCACGACCGACGGCCCAGGAGGCTGCGGGTCGCCGCCTCGACGTCGGGCTGGCGCATCAGGCTCTCGCCGACGAGGAAGATGCGCGCACCCACCCGCGTCATCCGCGCCAGGTCGGCGGGCGCGTAGAGGCCGCTCTCGGCGACCAGCCAGCGGCCCTTGGGAACCTTGGGGGCGAGCGCCTCGGTCGTGGCGAGGTCGATCTCGAGGGTCTTCAGGTTGCGGTTGTTCACGCCGAGGAGCGTCGCCGGCAGGAACGCGGCGCGCTCCAACTCGGCCGCGTCGTGCACCTCGACCAGCACCGCCATGCCCAACTCGTGGGCCGTCTGGACCAGGTCGAGGGCCAAATCGTCGTCCACCGCCGCCATGATGACGAGGATGCAGTCAGCGCCCAAAAAGCGCGATTCTACAACCTGATAAGGATCGACGATGAAGTCTTTTCTCAAGACGGGTAGCGACACCGCATCCCGCACCGCGGCGATGAAGCCGTCGTCGCCCTGGAAGTAGGGGGTGTCGGTCAGGACCGAGAGGCAGGCGGCGCCGGCGGCGGCGTAGGCGCGGGCGAGGGCGGGCGGATCGAAGTCGGCGCGGATCAGGCCCTTGCTGGGCGAGGCGCGCTTGATCTCGGCGATCAGGGCATTGCCGTGCCGCTCCACGTCGTGGGCGAGGGCGCCGAGGAAGTCGCGCGGCGGCGCGCTCGGCAGGCGCCGCAACAGGCTCTGCGTGGGCATCGCCGCCTTCCTCGCCACGACGTGCGCGCGCTTGTCGTCGAGGATGCGGGCGAGGACGTCAGCCATGTCCGGCGCTCGCGGCGACCAAGCGGTCGAGCACGGCACTCGCCTTGCCCTCGTCGATGGCGGCGGCGGCCACCGCAGCACCTTCGCGTAGGCTGGACGTGCGATCCGCGACGATCAGGGCGGCGGCAGCCGACAGGAGCACGGCATCGCGGTAGGCCCCGCGCTCACCCGCCAGGACCCGGCGGAGCGCCGCCGCGTTCTCGGCCGGCTCGCCGCCGCGCAAGCTCGCGATCGGGTGTTCGTCCAGGCCGGCGTCGGCGGGATGGATGGTGAAGCGGCGCACCTCGCCGCCGGCGAGTTCCGCAACCTCGGTGGCGCCCGCGGTCGACGGCTCGTCGAGCCCGCCGGCGCCATGCACCACCCAGGCCTTGGCACTGCCGAGCGCCTTCAGGACATGGGCCAGCGGCTCCACCCAGCGGACGTCGAATACGCCGAGGAGTTGGTGGCGGACGCCGGCCGGGTTCGAGAGGGGCCCGAGGAGATTGAAGATCGTGCGCGTGCCCAGCTCCACGCGCGTGCCGGCGACGTGGCGCATCGCCCCATGGTGGCGCGGCGCCATCATGAAGCCGATGCCCGCGTCGCGCACGCAGCGGGCGATCGCGTCCGGCTCGAGGTCGACGTCGACGCCGAGGGCCTGGAGCACCTCGGCCGAGCCCGACTTGGAGCTGAGGCCCCGATTGCCGTGCTTCGCCACCGGCACGCCGACCGCCGCCACGACCAGGGCCGCCGTGGTCGAGATGTTGACGGTGCCGGCACCGTCGCCGCCGGTGCCGCAGGTGTCGAGCGCGCCCGGCGGCACCTCGACCCGCACCATACGGGCGCGCATGGCCTCGGCACCGGCGGTAATCTCGTCGACCGTCTCGCCGCGCACGCGGAGCGCCATCAGCAGGCCGCCCATCTGCGCCGGCGTGGCATCGCCCTGCATCATCAGATCGAAGGCCTCGCGCGCGGCAGCCTTCGCCAACGGGCGGCCGGTCGCGGCCTCGGCCAGCACGGCCTTGAAGCGGGCGAGATCGCCGGTCATCGGCCCGCCGCCGCCTCGGCGAGACGCAGGAAGTTCTGCAACAGCATGTGTCCGTGGCTGGTCTCGATGCTCTCGGGATGGAACTGCACGCCGTAGATCGGCAACTGGTAGTGACCGACCGCCATGATCACGTCGTCCTCGCTACGCGCCGTGACCTCGAGCACGTTGGGCAGGGTCGCCGGCGCTCCGTGCAGCGAGTGGTAGCGGGTCGCGGTGAACGGGTTGGGCAGGCCGTGGAACAGGTCCTTGCCGTCGTGGCGGATGGCGCTGGTCTTGCCGTGCATCAGGGTGGGGGCCCGCTCCACCGTGCCGCCGAACGCCTGGAAGATGCTCTGATGGCCGAGGCAGACGCCCAGCAGCGGCCGCCGGTCGTGGGCCGCCGCCTCCACCAGCTCGAGACTGATGCCGGCACGGTCGGGATCGCAGGGGCCGGGACTGATGACGATGCCGCCCGGCCCCAGCGCCAACGCCTCGGCGACGTCCAGCGTGTCGTTACGGCGGACGACCACCTCGGCGCCGAGCTCGCCCAGGAAGTGGTAGAGGTTCCAGGTGAAGCTGTCGTAGTTGTCGAGCAGAAGGATCGGCGCGGTCATCGGCGAGGCCCTCAACTGCGGCCGGCGTAGCCGGCGGCGTGGGCGGCGGCGCGGATCAGGGCCTGCGCCTTGTTCCGGCTCTCCTGATATTCGAGCACCGGCTCGCTGTCGGCCACCACGCCGCCGCCCGCCTGGACGTAGAGCGTGCCGTCCTTCACGAGCCCGGTCCTGAGGCCGATGCAGGTGTCCATCGAGCCGTCGGCGCCGAAATAGCCGATCGCCCCGGAATAGAAGCTCCGCCTGACCGGCTCCAGCTCGTCGATGATCTCCATCGCCCGCACCTTCGGCGCACCGGTTACCGTACCGGCGGGAAAGCCCGCGACCAGGGCGTCGATCGCATCGAGCCCCGGACGGATGCGTCCCTCCACGTTGGAGCTGATGTGCATGACGTGGCTGTAGTACTCGATCACCATCTTCTCGGTGACCTGGACGGTGCCGACCTCGGCGACGCGGCCGACGTCGTTGCGGCCGAGGTCGAGCAGCATGATGTGCTCGGCACGCTCCTTGGGGTCGGCCAGCAGGTCGTCGGCAAGCGCCTTGTCCGCCTCGGCGTCGTCGCCGCGCGGCCGGGTGCCGGCGAGCGGACGGATGGTCACCATGCCGTCCCGGAGCCGCACCAGGATCTCGGGACTGGAACCGACGAGGGCGTAGCCGTCGAGGTCGAGGAAAAAGAGAAAGGGCGAGGGGTTGAGCCGGCGGAGCGAGCGGTAGAGGGCGAAGGGCGGCAGCTTGAAGGGCAGGGCGAAGCGTTGCGAGGGCACCACCTGGAAGACGTCGCCGGCGGCGATGTAGGCCTTCGCCTTCACCACCATCGCCTCGAACTCGGCCTGGCTCATGTTCGGCACGGGGTCCGGCCGAACCGCGGCTGGCGCCGGGGGGGCCGCGCGCGGGATCGAGCGGCCGAAGTCCGTCACCACGTCGGCCAGCCGCTCGCAGGCGAGGTCGTAGGCGGCACGGGGCGAGAGGTCCGGGTCGGGCCAGACCGGGGTGACGATGGTGACGAGGTCGAGCACGTTGTCGAACACGGCCACCACCGTCGGCCGTACCATCACCGCGTCGGGGATGTCGAGCGGGTCCGGGTTGGCGTCGGGCAGCCGCTCCATGTAGCGGACCATGTCGTAGCCGAGGAAGCCGAACAACCCCGCCGCCATCGGCGGCAGGTCGGTGCCGAGCGGGATGCGGCTCTCCTCCAGCAGCCGGCGCAGGCTCTCCAGAGGTTGGCCGTCGGCCGGCGCGAAGGCGGTCGGGTCGGTGCGCGCCCGACGGTTGATCTCGACGCTCCCGCCCTTGCAGCGCCAGATGAGATCCGGCTTGGTCCCGATCATCGAGTAGCGGCCGCGCACCGCGCCGCCCTCGACCGATTCCAACAGGAACGAGTAGGGCCGCCCTTCGGCGACCTTGATCATCGCCGAGACCGGCGTCTCCAGATCGGCGACGATGCGGGCGGCGACGACCTGCGGCTGGCCGGTCGCATAGGCGGCGGCGAAGACATCGAAGCCGGGGGACGGCGTGCCATCGGCAGCGGGGCGTTCGCGCACGAGCCTACTCGTCCTGCGGGAAGTAGGCCGCGAGCTGGCGGCGGTCGACCGTCACCGGATGCTGACGCCTGAGTGCGGCCTCGTACTGGGTGAGGATGTCGCGGCCGAACCCCGTGCGCACCTCGTCCAGCGTCGTGGCAACCACGTCGTCCACCGTCGCCGTGGCCTCGTCGACCAGGAGTACCGCTGCCCCGTTCTCGACGTCGACCACCCGCTCGGCCGCGGCCCCAGTCGGCGTCGCGAACAGCGCCTCCACCACGGTCGAGGGCGCGAGCCCGTCCATCCGCGTCTGCGCCTCGACCTCGCGCTCGACCAGCCCGTGGCTGGCGATGACCTCGTCGCGCGGCGTGCCGACGGCCAGGGCCTCCCGCGCCGCCTCGGCACGTTCGCGGGCCAGCCGGCGCGCCTCCTCCGCCCGCCAGGCGGCGAGGACCGCCTCGCGCGCCTCGTCGAGGGTCTGCGGGTGCGCCGGGCGGATCGCGTCGACGCGGAAGACGAAGGAGCGCCCCTCGCCGATCTCCTCCAGGAGCGATACCTCGCCGTCGACGGCGGCGAAGGCCTCGGTCAGGAGCTGGCCCCAACCGCGCAGTTCGGCAACTTCACGGCCGGTCTCGTCGCGGCCGCGCCGGTCGATGCCGCGGAGCGTGACGACGGGCAGGTCCAGGGTGTCCGCCGCCGCCTCCAGCGGCTCGCCGGCCCCCACCGCGTCGTCGAGGGCGATGGCGAGCGTCGGCAGTTCGTCCGCCGCCCGTTCGCGGGCGATCTCGGCGGCCAGCTCGTCGCGCACCTCGACGAACGGTCGGGTGGTCGGCGGCGTCACCTCGTCGACGATGAAGACGTGCCAGCCGAAGGCGCTCTGCACCGGCGGCGTGATGCTGCCGGCACCGCTCGCGGAGAAGATCGGCGCGGCGAAGGCGTCGGGCAGGCCGTCCGCCTCGACGCGGCCGAGCGAGGAGACGGCCACACCGGCGAGGCGTTCGGCCACGGCATCCGCATCCTCCCCGAGGCGCAGCGCCTCGTAGGCGTCGCGCAACGCCGCCTCGTCCTGCCCGCGGAGCTGGCGCACCGCCCGGCGCTCGGCGAGCCGGTAGCGGTCGATCGCCGCCTCGTACGCTTCGCGCAGTTCCTCGTCGGTCGGCGCGATCTCGTCGGCCAGGATGTCGGGGCTCAACAGGACCGCCGTCAGGTCGCGCCGTTCGGGCGCCTGGAAGCGGTCTTGGTTGCGCTCGAGGAAGGCCTCCAGCGTGGCGTCGTCGGGGGCGGCGATGGTAGCCGGGGTGGGATCGGCCGCGACCAGGAGCAGGCCGGAACGCGCCTCGCCGATCCGGGCGGCGAGCGGGCCGGTCAGCGCGTCCGGCAGATTGCCGATCGGGCGCAGCGCGCCGACCAGCGCGTTGCGGGTCTGCTCGGCGCGCACCTCCTCGGTGTAGCGGCGCTCGTCGAGCCCGGTCTGCCGCAAGAGCGCCTGAAAGCGGTTGCGGTCGAACTGGCCGTCGGTGTGAAAGGCGGTTTCCGCCATGATCATGCGGCCGACGGTCTCGTCGGCGGTGGTGAGCCGCAGGCGCGCCGCCTCCGCCTCGATGAGCCGCTGCGCGATCAGCGTCTGCAGGCTATCCTCCAGCAGGCCGAAGCGGATCGCGTCGGCGCGTGTGACCGGCTGCGAGGACTGCTGCTGGAGTTGTTGCAGGCGGCGGCGGAAGGTCTCGTCCAGCTCGGCCGCCGTCACCACCTTGTCGCCGACCCGGGCGACCACGCCGCCGGTCGAGCCCGTGAACATGTCGCCGACGCCCCAGATCGCGAAACTCACGATCAAGAGACCCAACAGAACCTTGACGACCCAGCTCCGGGCGAAGTTGCGGATGGCGGCGAGCATGACGTCTCCGTTGGCGGCAGCCCAGATCGGCGGCGGACGAGCGCCGCGAACATAGGGACGAGCAGCGAATGCTACAACCGCACACCGGCCCTGCCCAGGGCGTAGGCCGAAGCCGGTCGCACGGGGTTCCGGCGGAGGGCCAGGGCGTGCTAAACGCCGCCGCGAACGAGGAGAGCGGACGATGACGCTGGCCCGGCCCGTGGTGCTCGGCAATTGGAAGATGAACGGACGTCGAGCCGACGGTGAGGCCTTGTGCCGCGCGCTGGCGGCGAAGGTGGCCGCCGGCTCGACAGGGACGCTCGGCGTGTTTCCGCCGGCAACGCTGATCGCCCCCGCGGCCGCCTGGATCGGTAACGCCGGGATGCTGCTCGGCGCGCAGGACTGCCACGCCGAGGCGAGCGGCGCCTTCACCGGCGATCTGGCGGCATCGATGCTGGTCGAAGCGGGGGCGCAGGCGATCATCGTCGGTCATTCCGAGCGCCGCCAGTACCACGGCGAGACCGACCACATGGTGCGGGCCAAGGCCGCCGCCGCGCTCGCTGCCGGCGCCCTCGCGGTCGTGTGCATCGGCGAGAGCGAGGCCGAATACATCGCCGGCGAGACGCTGGCACGCCTGGAGAGCCAACTCGCGGGCTCGGTGCCGGACGCGGCGACGGCGGCAACCGTCGTCGTCGCCTACGAGCCGGTCTGGGCCATCGGCACCGGCCGCACGCCCTCGGTCGACGAGATCGCCAAGGTGCACGCCTTTCTGCGCGAGCGGCTGAAGGCGCGATTTGCCGACGGCGCTGGCATCGCCCTCCTCTACGGCGGTTCGGTCAAGCCCGGCAACGCCGCCGAAATCCTGGCGATCGCGGACGTCGACGGTGCGTTGGTCGGCGGCGCCAGCTTGGATGCCGACGGATTTTGGACCATCTATGCGGCAGGCGGCGGCGCGTAGGCGCGTCGACCCGGCCCGACACCACCGAGGAACGTCATGCAGACGGTGCTATTGGTCATCCACTTGCTCATCGCCCTGACCCTGGTCGGCGTGATCTTGATGCAGCGGAGCGAGGGAGGCGCGCTCGGCGGCCTCGGCGGCGGCCTTGGCGGCGGTGCCGGCGCCGGCAGCTTCGGCGGACTGTTCACCGCCCGCGGCGGCGCCAACTTCCTCACACGGACGACCGCCATCCTCGCGGTTTGTTTTCTCTCCACCAGCATGCTGCTCGCGATCATCGCCGGCTTCGACCGCGATCCGGGCTCGGTGCTGGACCGCGTGCCGATCGCGCCGGTCGAGCCGGCGCCGCCGGCCTCGCCCCAGGCGCCGATCGCCAACTAGTCATCCACGCGAGAACGCCGCGGCGTTCGTTCGCGTCTCGGTAGCAGAAAAGCGCGCGCCATACCCTTGCCGCGTGGCGCGCTTCGTCGGATAACACCGGTCCATGGCGCGCTTCATCTTCATCACGGGCGGCGTGGTCTCTTCCTTGGGGAAGGGCCTTGCCTCCGCCGCGCTGGGCGCGCTGTTGCAGGAGCGGGGCTACGCCGTCCGGCTGCGCAAGTTCGATCCCTATCTGAACGTCGACCCGGGCACCATGTCGCCGTTCCAGCACGGCGAGGTGTTCGTCACCGACGACGGCGCCGAGACCGATCTGGATCTCGGCCACTACGAGCGCTTCACCGGCGTACCGGCGCGGCGGTCGGACAGTGTCAGTGCGGGGCAGATCTACGCCGAGGTCCTGCAGAAGGAGCGCCATGGCGACTATCTCGGCGGCACCGTCCAGGTCATCCCGCACGTCACCAACGCCATCAAGGAGCGGATCGTCCAGGACACCGACGACGTCGATATCGTCTTGTGCGAGATCGGCGGCACGGTCGGCGACATCGAGGGCCTGCCGTTCCTGGAAGCGATCCGCCAGATGGGCTACGAGCTGGGTCCGCAGCGGGTCGCCTACATCCACGTCACGCTGTTGCCCTATCTGCGCTCGGCCGGCGAGATGAAGACCAAGCCGACGCAGCACTCCGTGCGCGATCTTCGCGCCATCGGCATCCAGCCCGACATCCTGCTCTGTCGCTCCGAGTTCGCGATCAGCGAGGAGGCGCGGCGCAAGATCTCGCTGCAATGCTCGGTGCCGGCGGACGCGGTGATCCCCGCACTCGACGTCGACACGATCTATCAAGTACCGATCGACTATCACCATGCCGGTCTCGACACGGCCGTGCTCAGGCGCTTCGGGCTGCCGCACGAGCAAGAGCCGTCGTTGGAGCGCTGGCGACACATCGTCGATGCCGTGCGCGCGCCCGAGGGCGAGATCACCATCGCCGTGGTCGGCAAGTACACCGAGCTGATCGACGCCTACAAATCGCTCGACGAGGCGCTCGCCCATGGCGGCATCGCGCATCGCGTGAAGGTGCGCACGCGCTGGATCGACAGCCAGACTTTCGAGCGCGAGGATGCGGGCCTCACCTTGAGCGACGTCAACGGCATCCTGGTTCCGGGCGGCTTCGGCGGTCGCGGTGCCGAGGGCAAGATCGCGGCGGTGACCTTCGCCCGCCAGCACCGCGTGCCCTTCTTCGGCATTTGCTTCGGCATGCAGCTCGCCGTGGTCGAGGCGGCGCGCAACCTCGCCGGATTGCAGGGCGCCAGCTCGACCGAGTTCGGCGAGTGCGTCGACCCGGTCGTGGGTCTGATGACCGAGTGGGAGCGCGAGGGCGCGACCGAGCGGCGCGCCGAGGACGGCGATCTCGGCGGCACCATGCGGCTCGGCGCCTACCCCGCCGAGCTTGCCGACGGCAGCCGCGTGCAGGCGATCTACGGCGCCGACCGCATCCACGAGCGCCATCGCCACCGCTACGAGGTCAACGTCAACTACGTGCCGCGGCTGGAGGCGGCGGGGCTCCGCTTCTCCGGTATGTCGCCGGACGGCCGTCTGCCCGAGATCGTCGAGGACCCGAAGCATCCCTGGTTCGTCGGCGTCCAGTACCACCCCGAGCTGAAGTCGCGGCCATTCGCGCCGCACCCGTTGTTCGCCTCGTTCGTGGAGGCAGCCCTTGCCCAGTCCCGGCTCGTCTGAGCCGCGCAGCGTCCGGATCGGCAACGCCCGCTTCGCCAACGACGCGCCGCTCGCGGTGATTGCCGGGCCCTGCGCCATCGAGAGCCTGGACCACGCCCTCGACATGGCGGGTGCACTGAAGGCGATGGCCGAACGGCTGGGGGTCGGCCTCGTCTACAAGAGTTCGTTCGACAAGGCGAACCGCACCAGCGGCAAGAGCTATCGCGGCGTCGGCATGGACGAAGGGCTCGCCATCCTGGCCGAGGTCAAGGCGCGCGCGGGCCTGACCACGCTCACCGACGTGCACGAGAGCTGGCAGTGCAAGCCTGCCGCCGAGGTGGTCGACGTCCTCCAGATCCCGGCCTTCCTCTGCCGCCAGACCGACCTCCTCGCGGCAGCGGTGGCGACCGGGGCTGCCGTCAACGTGAAGAAGGGCCAGTTCCTCGCCCCCTGGGACATGGCGCAGGTGGCGGCCAAGCTGGAGGGCATGGGCGCGGAGCGCGTGCTCTTGACCGAGCGCGGCACCAGTTTCGGCTACAACACGCTGGTCTCCGACTTCCGCGGCCTGCCGACCCTGGCGGCGACCGGCTGGCCGGTGGTGTTCGATGCCACGCATTCGGTGCAGCAGCCGGGCGGGGCCGGTGCCTCCTCGGGCGGCGAGCGCGCGTTCGTGCCGGTGCTGGCGCGGGCCGCCGTCGCGGTTGGCGTCGCCGCCGTGTTCGTGGAGACGCACCGCGATCCGGACAAGGCGCCGAGCGACGGCCCCAACATGGTCCCCCTTGCCGAGCTGGAACGTCTGTTGCACGACCTTTTAGCATACGACACCCTGACCAAGCGACTGACACGGGAACGAGCATGAGCACCACCGACATCGTCGAGATCCACGGCCGCGAGATCCTCGACAGCCGGGGCAATCCGACCGTGGAGGTCGACGTAGTCCTGGCCGACGGGTCCGAAGGGCGGGCGGCGGTGCCTTCGGGCGCCTCGACCGGCGTGCGCGAAGCGCTGGAACTGCGCGACGGCGACAAGTCCCGCTACGGCGGCAAGGGCGTGATCAAGGCGGTCGACGCGGTCAACGGCGAACTCTGCGACGCCATCCTCGGCCGCGACGCGGTCGAGCAGGTGGCCATCGACGAGGCGATGCTGGAGCTGGACGGCACGCCCACCAAGAGTAGGCTGGGTGCCAACGCCATTCTCGGCGTCAGCCTCGCCGTCGCCAAGGCGGCGGCGAACGCGCTCGACATCCCGCTCTTTCGGTACGTCGGTGGCGTCTCCGCGCGCACCCTGCCGGTGCCGATGATGAACGTCATCAACGGCGGCGCGCACGCCGACAATCCCATCGACGTCCAGGAATTCATGATCATGCCGGTGGGTGCCTCCTCGTTCGCCGAGGCGCTCCGCATCGGCGCCGAATGCTTCCATAGCCTGCGGAAGCAACTGCACGACGCCGGTCACAATACCAATGTCGGCGACGAGGGCGGGTTCGCGCCCAACCTGTCCAGTACCGACGAAGCGCTTGCCTTTCTGGCCAAGGCAGTGGAGGCGGCGGGCTACCGGCTCGGCGACGAGGTGGTGTTCGCGCTCGATGCCGCGGCCAGCGAGTTCGGCAAGCAGGGGCGCTACGAGCTCGAGGGCGAGGGCAAGACCCTCGATGCCGAGGGTATGGCGAAGTACTACCAGGCGTTCTGCAGCCGCTACCCGATCCGCTCGATCGAGGACGGCGTCGGCGAGGACGATTGGGAGGGCTGGGCGATCCTGACCGAAGCGCTCGGCAAGACGGTGCAGCTCGTGGGCGACGACCTGTTCGTCACCAATCCGCGGATCGTCCAGGAGGGCATCGAGAAGGGCGTGGCCAACGCGCTTCTGGTCAAGGTCAACCAGATCGGGACGTTGACCGAGACGCTGGAGGCGGTGCAACTGGCCCAGCGCGCCCGCTTCGCTTGCGTGATGTCGCACCGTTCGGGCGAGACCGAGGACACCACCATCGCCGACTTGGCCGTCGCCACCAACTGCGGCCAGATCAAGACCGGCTCCCTGTCGCGTTCCGACCGCCTCGCCAAGTACAACCAGCTCCTGCGCATCGAGGAACAACTCGGCGGAGCCGGACGCTATCCCGGTGCCGGCTGCTTCGGCGTCGGCTGACCCCAGGCTCGAAAGGGAGGCTCCCATGCTCAAGCGCTGGCGCCGACGAATGGTGGTGGCGCTGCCGGTCGGCCTCCTCGTCGTCTATTTCGCCTACCACGCGGTCTACGGTCGTCTCGGCCTGCTCGCCTGGGAGGGTTTGCAGACCGAGTTGGCGGCGGTGGAGGCGGAGCTTGCCGCCGTCGAGCGCGAAAACCGGAGGCTCGAGTCGCTGATCCGAGGGCTTCGGCCGGAGACGCTGGACGTCGACGCGGTCGAGACGGTGTTGCGCGGCTACGGCTACGCACGGCAGCACGAGCGGATCATCCTGCGGCAGCGCCCGTGAACCCTCGGTAAACGAAAGGGTTGACGCAATACCCCAGGGTGTGGTGCTGCGCTGCACCAAGCTCTAGGCAAGAGCGGCGCGCACCCAGTGCGCGGCGTTCGTTTCGTAAGGGGGAGGATCGGCCCGATGGCCACGAGCACCACGCGGAGGAGCGGCGGTCGCAGCCGTAAGCCTGCGGCAGCCAAGCTGCCGGACGCCGAGCTGCTGCACACCTACTACCGCGACATGCTCTTGATCCGGCGCTTCGAGGAGAAGGCGGGTCAGCTCTACGGCATGGGCCTGATCGGTGGGTTCTGCCACCTCTACATCGGCCAGGAGGCCGTCGCCGTCGGCATCCAGCACGCCTTGGAGCCGGGCGACAGCGTCATCACCGGCTACCGCGACCACGGGCACATGCTCGCGACCAACATGGACCCGGGCAAGGTCATGGCCGAGCTCACCGGGCGCATCGACGGCTACTCGAAGGGCAAGGGCGGCTCGATGCACATGTTCGCCCGCGACAAGGGCTTCTACGGCGGCCACGGCATCGTCGGCGGCCAGGTGCCGTTGGGCACGGGCCTCGCCTTCGCCCACAAGTACCGCGAGGACGGCGGCGTCGCCGTGATCTATTTCGGCGACGGTGCGGCCAACCAAGGCCAAGTCTACGAGAGCTTCAACATGGCGGCGTTGTGGAAGCTGCCGGCGGTCTTCGTCATCGAGAACAACCGCTACGCCATGGGCACCTCGCAGAAGCGTTCGGCGGCGGGCCAGCACCTCTACGAGCGCGGCATCGCCTACGGCATTCCGGGCTCGGAGGTCGACGGCATGGACGTGGTTGCCGTGCGCGAGGCGGCCGATGCGGCCGTGGCCCATGCCCGCAAGGACGGCCCCGTCATCCTCGAGGCGCTCACCTATCGCTATCGCGGCCACTCCATGTCGGACCCGGCCAAGTACCGGACGCGCGAGGAGGTCCAGGAGATGCGCGAGCGCCGCGATCCGATCGAGAACCTCAAGGCCAAGATGATCGCCGCCGAGGTCGCCGACGACGACGCCCTCAAGGCGATCGACAAGGAGATCCGCGGCATCGTGAACGACGCCGCCCGCTTCGCTCAGGACAGCCCCGAGCCCGATCCGTCGGAGCTCTGGACCGACATCCTGATCGACGCTTGAGCGGCCGCTGGAGGGACACATGCCGACCGAGATCCTGATGCCGGCGCTGTCGCCGACGATGACCGAGGGCAACCTTGCCCGCTGGTTGAAGAACGAGGGCGACAAGGTCGCCCCAGGCGACGTGATCGCCGAGATCGAGACCGACAAGGCGACGATGGAGGTGGAAGCCGTGGACGAGGGCGTCCTCGGCAAGATCCTGGTGGAGGGCGGGGCCGAGAACGTCGCCGTCAACACCCCCATCGCCCTGCTTTTGGCCGAAGGCGAGGATGCGAGCGCGCTCGACGAGCCAGCGAGCCAGAAGACGGCCGAGGCGCCCAAGACCAACGGTGGCGCGCCACCCGAGAAGGAGGCGAAGGCCGACGCCAAGGGCGAGGCGCCGAAGCAGAGCCTGCCGGCCGAGCCGAAGGGCGAGGCTATTCCGGACGAGCCGGAGGTGCCGAAGGGCACCGAGATGGTCAAGATGACGGTCCGCGAGGCGCTGCGCGACGCCATGGCCGAGGAGCTGCGCAAGGACGACCGCGTCTTCGTCATGGGCGAGGAGGTGGCCGAGTACGAGGGCGCCTACAAGGTCACCCAGGGCCTGCTCGACGAGTTCGGACCCAAGCGTGTGATCGATACGCCGATCACCGAGTACGGGTTTGCCGGCGTGGGTGTCGGTGCGGCGATGGCCGGGCTCCGGCCCATCGTCGAGTTCATGACCTGGAACTTCGCCATGCAGGCGATCGACCACATCATCAACTCCGCCGCCAAGACCCTCTACATGGCCGGCGGCGAACTGGGCTCGCCCATCGTCTTCCGCGGACCGAACGGTGCGGCCGCGCGGGTGGCAGCGCAGCACAGTCAGGAATACTCGACCTGGTACGGTCATTGTCCCGGCCTGAAGGTGATCAGCCCCTATTCGGCGGCCGACGCCAAGGGGCTGTTGAAGGCGGCGATCCGCGACCCCAACCCGATCGTGTTTCTGGAGAACGAGATCCTCTACGGCCAGAGCTTCGAGGTGCCGAAGCTGGACGACTGGGTGCTGCCGATCGGCAAGGCGAAGGTCGTGCGGCCGGGCAAGGACGTCACCATCACCGCCTTCTCGTTGATGGTGGCCCGCGCCATGGAGGCGGCGGTGGCTCTCGCCGAGGAGGGGATCGACGCCGAGGTGATCGACCTGCGCACCATTCGCCCGCTCGATACGGCGACGGTGGTGAAGTCGGTCAAGAAGACCAACCGACTCGTTTCGGTCGAGGAGGGCTGGCCGCGCTTCGGCATGGGGGCCGAGCTTGCCATGGTGATGATGGAGGACGCGTTCGACTATCTGGACGCGCCCGTCGCCCGGGTGACCGGCAAGGACGTGCCGATGCCCTACGCGGCCAATCTCGAGTACATGGCGTTGCCGCAGGTCGCGGACGTCGTCGAGGCGGCCAAGGCCGTCTGCTATCGCGCCTGAACGGGACGAACACCGATGCCCATCGAAATCCTGATGCCGGCGCTGTCGCCGACCATGACCGAAGGCACGCTCGCCACCTGGCAGAAGAAGGAAGGCGACAAGGTGGCCGCCGGCGACGTGATCGCCGAGATCGAGACCGACAAGGCGACCATGGAGGTGGAAGCCGTGGACGAAGGCGTCCTCGGCCGGATCCTGGTGCCCGCCGGCTCCGAGAACGTCGCCGTCAACACGCCCATCGCGCTGTTGTTGGAAGAGGGCGAGGACGCGTCCGAGTTGGACGCCGCCAGGCCCGAGAAGCCGGAGGCGAAGGCCGAGGCGCCGAAGCAGGAAGCCAAGGCCGAGACGCCTGCGAGCGCTTCCAAGGAGGCGCCGGCCAAGGCTGCGGACAGCGGCGGCGAACGCGTGGTCGCGAGCCCGCTCGCCAAGCGGATGGCGGCCCAGGCGGGGCTCGACCTCGCCCAGCTGAAGGGCTCCGGACCACACGGCCGCATCGTCAAGGCCGACGTCGAGGCGGCCTTGGAGAAGGGCGCGGGCAAGGCCGAGGCGGCGCCCGCGGCGAAGCCCGAGGCGGCGAAGGAGGCCCCGGCCGCGGCACCCGGTGCGCCGAGCGACCCGCACGAGGTCATTGCCCTCAACAACATGCGCCGGACCATCGCCCGACGGCTCGCCGAATCGAAGCGCGAGGTGCCCCACTTCTACCTCACGGTGGACGTCGAGCTGGACGCGCTGATGAAGCTCCGCGCCGAGCTGAACGGCCGACCCAACGCCGACTACAAGCTCTCGGTCAACGACTTCGTCATCAAGGCCTGCGCCGCCGCCCTGAAGAAGGTGCCGGACGCCAATGCGAGCTTCGGCGGCGACAAGGTCTACAAGTACACCAACATCGACATCTCGGTGGCCGTGGCCATCGACGGCGGCCTCATCACGCCGATCGTGCGCGGCGCCGACAAAAAGGGGCTGGCGACGATCTCCAACGAGATGAAGGACTTGGCCAAGCGGGCGCGGGACGGCAAGCTCAAGCCCGAGGAGTACCAGGGCGGCGGCTTCTCGATCTCCAATCTCGGTATGTACGGCATCAAGGACTTCCTCGCGGTGATCAACCCGCCGCAGTCCTGCATCCTCGCGGTCGGTGCCGGCGAGCAGCGGCCGGTGGTCAAGGACGGTGCGCTCGCCATCGCCACGGTGATGACGACGACGCTCTCGGTCGACCACCGCGTCGTCGACGGCGCCCTCGGGGCGGAGGTCTTGAACGCGATCAAGGCCGGTCTCGAGGACCCGATGTCGCTTCTGCTCTGACCTGAAACGAGCTTTGGAAAGGACACGCCATGGCGTCGAGCTTCGACGTGGTGATCATCGGCGGCGGGCCGGGCGGCTACGTCGCGGCGATCCGGGCGGCGCAACTGGGCATGAAGGCGGCGGTGGTCGAGCGCGAGCACCTGGGCGGCATCTGCCTCAATTGGGGCTGCATCCCGACCAAGGCCCTGCTCCGCTCGGGCGAGGTCTACGACCTCATGCATCACTTGAAGAATTTCGGCTTTTCCGCTGAAAAGATTAGCTACGACTTCGGCGCGGTGATCAAGCGCTCGCGCAACGTCGCGGGCCAGCTCACCAAGGGCGTGGCGCACCTCCTCAAGAAGAACAAGGTGCAGGTCGTCGACGGCAAGGGGAAGCTGGCCGGCAAGGGCAAGGTCGAGGTGGAGCTCGCCAAGGGCGGCAAGGAGACGCTGGAGGCCAAGCACATCGTCATCGCCACCGGTGCCCGTGCCCGCGAGCTGCCGGGCCTGGAGGCCGACGGCAAGCTCGTCTGGACCTACAAGGAGGCGATGGTCCCCAAGGCCATGCCGAAGTCGCTCCTGGTGGTCGGCTCAGGTGCCATCGGCATCGAGTTCGCGAGCTTCTACCGGGCGATGGGCGCCGAGGTGACCGTCGTGGAGGTGGTCGACCGCATCCTGCCGGTGGAGGACGCCGAAATCTCGGCCATCGCCCACAAGCAGCTCGAGAAGCGGGGAATCAAGTTCCGTACCGGCGCCACGGTCACGAAGCTCGACCGCGGCAAGGACGACGTCACGGCCACCATCGAGGCCAAGGGCGGCAAGTCCGAGCAGCTCAAGGTCGAGCGGGTGATCATGGCGGTCGGCATCGTCGGCAACGTCGAGAATCTGGGCCTCGAGGGTACGGGCGTGAAGGTGGAGCGGGGCCAGATCGTCACCGACGGCTACGGCCGCACGGGCGAGCCCGGCGTCTACGCCATCGGCGACGTCACGGGCGCGCCCTGGCTGGCCCACAAGGCGAGCCACGAGGGCGTGGTCTGCATCGAGAAGATCGCGGGCCGGGACGGCGTGCATCCGTTGGACGTCACCAAGATCCCCGGCTGCACCTACTGCACGCCGCAGGTGGCGAGCGTCGGCTACACCGAGGCCAAGGCCAAGGAAGCGGGCTACGAGGTGAAGGTCGGCCGCTTCCCCTTCGTCGGCAACGGCAAGGCGATCGCGCTGGGCGAGCCGGACGGCATGGTGAAGACGGTGTTCGACGCCAAGACCGGTGAGCTGCTCGGTGCGCACATGGTGGGCGCGGAGGTCACCGAGTTGATCCAGGGCTACGTGGTGGCGCGGCAGCTCGAGGCGACCGAGCTGGATCTCATGCACACCGTCTTCCCGCATCCCACCTTGTCCGAAATGATGCACGAGTCGGTGCTGGACGCCTACGGTCGGGTGATCCACTTCTAAGGTTTGGACTGCCACGAGGTGAGCATGGCGACCGTAACGGTCAAAGCCGGACCTATGCATCGGCCGACGGGCATCGCCCGCAAGCCGGCTTGGATCCGCGTGAAAGCGCCGACGCACCCGGTCTATTTCGAGACGCGGCAGCTCATGCGCGAGAAGCGGCTGCACACGGTGTGCGAGGAGGCCGCCTGCCCGAACATCGGCGAGTGCTGGTCGAAGCGGCATGCGACGGTGATGATTCTGGGCGACACCTGCACGCGTGCCTGTGCCTTCTGCAACGTCAAGACCGGTGCCCCGCAGCCGGTCGACGCGAGCGAGCCCGAGCATTTGGCCGACGTGGTCGAGACCATGCAGCTCGAGCACGTCGTCATCACCTCGGTCGACCGCGACGACCTGGAGGACGGCGGCGCCTTTCAGTTCGTGCGTTGCATCGAGGCGATCCGCCGGCGCCGGCCGGCGACCACCATCGAGATCCTGACGCCGGACTTCCTGAAAAAGCCCCTGCACGTGGTGGACGCCATCGTCGCGGCCAAGCCCGACGTCTACAACCACAACCTGGAGACCGTACCGCGGCTCTACCGCACGGTGCGGCCGGGTGCCCGCTACTACCACTCGTTGCGCCTGCTCGACCGCATCAAGCAGCGCGATTCGCAGCTGTTCACCAAGTCGGGCGTGATGGTCGGCCTCGGCGAGGAGCGGCGCGAGGTGCTGCAGGTGATGGACGACATGCGCGCCGCCGACGTCGACTTCCTCACCATCGGCCAGTACCTCCAGCCGACGCCGCGCCACCATCCGGTCGAGCGCTTCGTCGAGCCCGCCGAGTTCGAGAGCTACGCCAAGGCGGCGCGCGCCAAGGGGTTCCTCATGGTGGCGTCGTCGCCGCTGACCCGTTCCTCCTACCATGCCGGCGAGGACTTCCAGCGGCTGCGGGCCGCCCGCGCCGCCCAACTCGACGCCGCGGCGAACTGAACCATGCCGACGCACGCCGAAAAGCGCTACATGCCCTACACGCCGGCTCAGCTCTACGAGCTGGTGGCCGGCGTCGACAAGTATCCGGAGTTCCTGCCCTGGTGCAAAGCCGCGCGGATCACCCGCCGCGAGGGCAAGGTTTTCTACGCCGATCTCATCATTTCCTTCAAAGTCTACCGCGAGCGGTTCACCTCGAAGGTGACCCTGCACCCGGAGACGAAGGAAATCGATGTCGAATATATCGAAGGTCCATTCCGCTACCTCAACAACCATTGGTCGTTCAAGGAAGCCGAGGATGGCGGTTGCGCTGTCGATTTCTACGTGGACTTCGAGTTCAAGTCGAAGATGTTGCAGAAATTGATCGGCCTGTTGTTCAACGAAGCCGTTCGGCGGATGGTGGCGGCCTTCGAAGCGCGGGCCATTGCGCTCTACGGTCCGCGCGACGGGCGGTCGGGGCAGGGCGATCGCGCCCGGCTTGCCGCGTCGCGGAACTGACGGCCAAGCGGCAAGGGGGGGCTCATGGTCCCCGGCATCCCAGGCGGCTGACGCCGCCCCATGCGACACGAACGTCGCCTCGCCCCTCGAGAGCTATCGCCGCCGCGGCGAACCCGCGGTCGAGCCTCGCTGCTTCTCCGCGGCGGCCAACCATGGCATTCTCCCGGCCGCGTTCACTCGAGACCCATGATCGAACGGTCGGCAACTGGCCGGTTCGATCGAGAAGGGGGCACGACATGAATCGCCGAGTTTTGGCACTCACACTCGCGATCGGCCTGATCGCCTCGATGTCGCAAGCGGCCATTGTTGAAACAACCGAATTTCAGACGAACGTTCACTTCCAGGAGATCGTCGACCAAGCTGATATCGGTACTGTAACTACGCCAAAAATTTACTTCGTATTTGACCAGCCCAACCTAGATGGCACATTCGAGCACCAAATTACGTTCGCTTGGCCCGAGGCGGTTCCTTTGATCTTGAGCATTGGCGTACAGCAGGGTGTGCGCCGCGATGTGCCACTTTTCACGACAGATTTTTCCGCCACATTGCTGGACTCGACAGGCGTGGTCGTGGCCGAGGCGGTGCTGGGTCGAAGTATCCCGAACTTGAGCGACACGTTTTCGGTCACCTTCGCCGACGTCGTGCCTTTCGAGATGTACACACTCGCCATGCGCGGGCTGGGCGATGGGCGCACGGTCAATTATATCGGGACCATAGTACCCGTTCCGCCAGCGATGTTCCTGTTCGCCACCGCCCTAGGCGGGCTGCTGTTGGCGCGTCGGCGCGCACGCCGCAACTTGTAGGAGGGCCAGCCAAGCCGCCCACGCCGCGGCCGCGCGCGCGAACGGTGGAGCGCTCCGCCGCGGGCCCGATGCCGAGATTCGGGAGGGGCGTAGGCGAAGCTTGCGCCCAGGGGGGCCTAGGGGATCGAGAGTCCCCTACGCCGCTCCCGTCACCCCGCGCTGAACGCCTGCAAGCCCGTCTGCGCGCGGCCGAGGATGAGGGCGTGGATGTCGTGGGTGCCTTCGTAGGTGTTCACGGTCTCGAGGTTCATGGCGTGGCGGATGACGTGGTACTCGTCGACGATGCCGTTGCCGCCGTGCATGTCGCGGGCCATGCGCGCGATGTCGAGCGCCTTGCCGGTGCCGTTGCGCTTGATCAGCGAGATGGCCTCGGGCGCGAGCCGGCCCTCGTCCATCAGCCGGCCGCAGCGCAGTGCCGATTGCAGGCCGAGGGCGATTTCGGTCTGCATGTCGGCGAGCTTCTTCTGGATCAGCTGGTTGGCGGCCAGGGGCCGGCCGAACTGCTTCCTGTCGAGGGTGTATTGCCGGGCCGCATGCCAGCAGGCCTCGGCCGCCCCCCACACACCCCAGGCGATGCCGAACCGCGCCCGGTTGAGGCAGCCGAACGGCCCTTTGAGGCCCTCGACGTTGGGCAGGAGGTTCTCCTCCGGCACGAACACCTCGTCCATTTGGATCATGCCGGTGATCGACGCGCGCATCGACATCTTGCCCTCGATCTTGGGCGTCGCCAGGCCCTTGTCGCCGCGCTCGACGACGAAGCCCTTGATCTTGCCGCCGTGCGCGTCGGACTTGGCCCAGACGATACAAATGTCGGCGATCGGGCTGTTGGTGATCCAGTTCTTGGCCCCCGACAGGCGATAGCCGCCGTCGACCTTCTTCGCCCGGGTGATCATGCCACCGGGATCGGAGCCGAAATCGGGCTCGGTCAGGCCGAAGCAGCCGATCAGCTCGGCGGTGGCGAGCTTGGGCAGCCACTTCGCCTTCTGCGCCTCGTCGCCATAGGCGTGGATCGGGTACATGACGAGCGACGACTGCACCGACAGCGCCGAGCGGTAGCCCGAATCGACTCGCTCCACCTCGCGGGCGATCAGGCCGTAGGCGACGTAGGAGGCGCCGGCGCCGCCGTACTCCTCCGGGATGGTCGAGCCGAGGAAGCCGAGCGCGCCGAGTTCCTGCATGATCGACGGGTCGAACTTTTCGTGGCGATAGGCCTCGGTGACCCGCGGCAGCAGCTTCTCCTGGGCATAGTCGCGGGCCGCCTGGGCGATCATCCGCTCCTCGTCCGAAAGCTGCTCCTCGAAGTGGAAGGGGTCGGCCCAATCGAACGCGGCCGGCTTCGCTCGGGCTTCGCTCTTGGGGGCGGGCTGGGCGTTCATCGGGGTCTCCGCGGCAGAAGGTAGCGTCACTTGTCGTCGCCGGCCCACGACAGGAACAGGCCGACGTCGCCGAGCAGGCCGCCTGGATAGTCGAGGATGCGGGCATAGAGCGCGTAGCCGGCCGGCGCCACCCGCTGGCGGTAGATGGCGTAGGCCTCGGCCGCCTTGCCGGTGAGGGTCTGCGGCCAATCGCTGCGGCCGGCGTTCACGGCGCGGCCCTTGTCGCTCAGGAGCGACGAGGGAAAGCGCATCACCTCGACCTCGGTGTGCCCGTCGGCCACGGCACTCTGCACCTTGAGGCGCAGACGGTCCAAGTCGTCGGGCGTGATGTGCCCGGTCATGAACGCGTTGATCTGCGCCATCTGCGCTGCTTCGAGCTTGGCGCGCTTCGCCGCCGCCGCGTCGGCCCTGGCCATCTGGATTTCGGCCATCTCCCGACGCAGGTCGGCCGCCGACAACCTCGGCCCGTCCTGGGGGGTCACTCGCTCGTCGGTCATGGCATCGCCTCCCGCCTCGAATGGACGAAAGTCTAGCCGAGCGCTACCGGCGGCGAAAGCGTCCGTGGCGAACGGACGCGCCGGGCAGGGCGGGGGGCGAGGCCCCCCGATCGTCGCGCAGACGCCACGGCACCGGCGGTCGGGGGCGCGGGTCAGGCCGCGAGCGACAGCCGCACGTCCAGCCCGTTGCGGGTGGCATGCGAGTAGGGGCAGACGACGTGCGCTTGGTCGACGAGTTGGCGGGCCGTGTCGGGATCGACGCCCGGCAGGGCGACGGTGAGCGCCACGTCGAGACCGAAACCCTGACCGTCGTCGCGCTTGCCGATGCCGACCGCGGCCGTGACGGTGCTGTCGTCCGCGATCTTTACCTTGTGCTGGCCGGCGACGAACTTCAGGGCGCCGAGGAAACAGGCGGCATAGCCCGAGGCGAAGAGCTGCTCGGGATTGTTGCCGTTGCCGCCGGGGCCGCCGAGTTCCTTCGGCGTCACCAGGGCGACGCTGAAGGCGCCATCGGTGGTGGCAGCCCGGCCGGTGCGGCCGCCAGTGGCGGTGGCTTCGGTACGGTAGAGGACGTCCATTCCCATTCCCTCTTTATGTGCGATAAAGATTATCGAGCTATCTGTTGTTGAACGCGATCGGCACGCTTGTCAAGCAGAACGATATCGCGATATCTGTTTGCGCGATAGAATCGCCATGCGGCGGCAAGGAACTGTCATGAGCCTTGAGAAAGCCATTCCGCCCGCGCCGCTGGAGGAGCAGCTCTGCTACGCCATCTACTCGGCGGGCATCGCCATCCAGCGGGTCTACAAGCCCCTGCTCGACGGGTTGGGGCTGACCTATCCGCAATATCTCGTGCTGAACGTCCTGTGGCACGAGGACGGGCAGACCGTCGGCGGTATCGCGGCGAAGCTGGCCCTGGACTCGAGCACGCTGACCCCCTTGCTGAAACGGCTCGAGGCTGCGGGCTTGCTGCGCCGGACGCGCAACCCGGACAACGAACGGCAGGTGGTCGTGGCCCTCACCGATCGAGGCCGGGCGCTCAGGTCCCAGGCGGGCTGCCTCGGCCAGTCGCTCCTGGTGGCGTCCGAACGCATGCCGGAGGACCTGAGCCGGTTGAACCGGGACGTCAGGCAGCTTCGCGACGCCCTCTACGCCCGCATCGGCGGCTGGAATGCACGGGCCTGAGTGGCGAAGGCGCGGGCTTGGCTGGGGGCTTCGCCGAGTTGGCGGTCGAAGGCCAGGAGGGCAGGCCAGTCGAGGTCCGGGTAGTCGCGCGCGAGCAGCGTGCGGAGGTCGGCTCCGCTCGCGGCCGCCTCGCCGCATAACGCCTTGACGGCCGCCTGCGCCGCCGGCCGCGACAGGCGTTCGGCCAGGGTGAAGCTCGCCGCCTCGGCGTGGATCGTCCCGCCGTCGGCCTCGAGAGCCGCAGCCATGCGGGCTGCATCCGGCTCCACGCGGCCGGCGAGGTCCAGCGCCAGGGCCAGGGTGCGGCCGGTCGTGATGCAGAGCGGGGGCAAGGCGAGCCATTCGGTGAACCACGCCGCACCGTCGCGCGCCTGGCGATGCACCAATGCCCCCTGGAGGAGCGCCGCGGCGGCCGCGGCCTGCCGGGCGAGGGCCACCAGCACCGAGGGGCCGATGGGGTTCCGCTTCTGCGGCATGGTGGACGAGCCGCCGGCGCCCCGGATCCGGACCTCGCCGATGCCCGACTGGGCAAGAAGGATGAGGTCCTCGCCGAGCTTGCCGAGGCTGCCAGCGATGCCGGCCATCCAGGCGCCGAACGCGGCGACGCCGTCGCGCTCGGCGTGCCAGGAGGCGCCGGGATCGTGCAGGTCGAGCACTTCGGCGAGCCGCCCGCGTACGCTCGGGCCGCCGGCACCCATCGCCGACAGGGTGCCGGCCGCACCGCCGAGCGAGACCTGCATCAGCCGGCCCTCGATCTCCTGGAGCCGGGCGCGGTGGCGCAGCAGCGGACGGCCCCAGCCGGCGACGACGGCGCCGAAACTGGTCGGCGTCGCGACCTGGCCATAGGTCCGCGCCGCCATGGGCAGGTCCGCATGACGCTCGGCGAGGTCGGCAAGGGCCGCCAGGAGACGGTCGATGCGCGTGTGCCACAGCTGCAACGTCGGACGGAGACGCAGGGCCAGCGCGGTGTCGACGATATCCTGGCTGGTCGCGCCCCAGTGGACGTAGGCGGCGTGCTCCGGCTCGGCCATGGCTTGGCGGAAGGCGGCGACGAGGCCCGGCACCGCTACGCCATCGACGGCGACGGCAGCGGCGAGGGCGGCCGGCTCCAGCGTGAGGGAGCGGCTCGCGCGCTCGATGGCCGTGGCGGCCTCGGCCGGGATGAGCCCCATGTCGCCTTGGACCCGGGCGAGGGCACCTTCCACCCTGAGCATCGCTGCGATCTCCGCCGCCTCGGTGAAGTGGGCGGCGGTCGCCTCGTCGCCGAAGAGGCCGCCATAAAGGGCGCTGTCGGCCAGGGCTGCGGGCACGGCGATCTCCCGGCGGGTGAAGGCACGGCCGAACGATGGCTGCGCCGGCGGCAGCGCGCAACTGCGCGACGCGTCCGTCAGGCGCGCTCGCGCGCAATCTCGTGCATCAGCTCGAAGATGAGGTCGAGCCCCGCCCGCTGCGTCGCGCCCTGGCGGCGTGTCAGGCCGACGGCGCCGGACAAAAAGCGCGCCCCGGTGCTGACGGCGACCAGCCGGCCATTGGACAGTTCCTCGGCGATGACGCCGCGGGAGATGAACCAGACCGCATCGGACCCGGCAACCAGGCCACGCCCGACCGCCAACGAGACGGTCTCGAAGGCGGGGCGCAGTCCCACGAGGCCCAACGAGGCCAGATAGTCGTCGACGGCGCGGCGGATGATCGCTCCGCGCGGCGGCAGAACCAAGGGTGCCGCGCGCAGCAGGTCCGCCACGGGACGGCCGGCGAGCGGGTGCCCCTGGCGGATGCACGGAACGATGTCGTCTTCGTACAGGTGATCGAAGGTCAGATCGCCCATATCCTCCGCCGGCGGCATACGGCCCACCATGAGATCGATGGTGTGGTCCCGCAGCATGCGGAGCAGATAGGTGTTGGAGCCCGTCTCGACCGAGAGGATGGTCTGCGGCTGGAGTTCGGCGAAGCGCAGCGCCACCAGGGGGAACAGCCGTGCCGCCGCGGTCGGCAGAACGCCGACGCGCAGCGTGCCGCCTTCATGACTCGGGCTGAGGGCTGCGGCCCCGGCCTCCAGCGCCCGGAGCCCGATGGCGGCGTGGCGGCGAAACAGCCGGCCGGCCTCGGTCAGCGTCAGTCGGCGTCCTTGGCGGAGGAACAGGCGCTGGCCGAGCAGCGCCTCCAGTTCGGCGAGCGTCCGCGACAAGGCCGGCTGCGTGATGCCGTGCCGGCGTGCGACGGCGGAGAGGCTGCCGTCGTCGGCGATGTCGAGAAAGGCCCGGACGTGCCGGAGCTTGATGCCCTTGTGCATACCCGTTTTGGTATGGCGAAGGGTACATTTTGCATTATTCGGTGAGGTCGTTCGATGGAAACTTATGGATGGGGGGGAGGAACGCATGCAAGGTCTGTTGCGGCCGTTCGGCGCCATGCACGTGAGCGACCGGGGCGTTGCCGACGGTCCTGCGCTGGTCTTCGCGAATTCGCTGGGCACCGACCTGCGGCTTTGGGATCCGCTCTTGCCGTGCTTGCCGGCCGGGCTGCGGACGTTGCGCTACGACAAACGCGGGCACGGCCTGTCCGACGCATGTGCCGCCTTCGACATCGACGATCTCGCCGATGACGCCATCGCGCTGATCGAGCGTGCCGCGACCGGACCCGTGGTGTTCGTCGGCCTGTCCATCGGCGGGTTGATCGGCCAGGCGGTCGCGGCCAAGCGCCCGGACCTTTTGCGCGGCCTCGTCCTCTCCAACACCGCCGCCCGCATCGGCACGACCGAGATGTGGCGGGCGCGGATCGAGGCGGTGCGTGAGGGCGGGATCGCGGCCATCGCCGATGCCGTCCTGGAGCGCTGGTTCACCCCCTCGTTCCGGGCCACGCCGGACTTCGCCCTTTGGCGCAACATGCTCCTGCGCACGCCGGCCGACGGCTACGCCGCCGCCTGTGCCGCCATCGCCCGTGCCGATTTCACGGCCCGCACGGCCGGCGTGAAGCTGCCGGTCCTGGCGATCGCGGGCGACGCCGATGGCTCGACGCCGCCGGACGTCGTCGAGGCCACCGCGCGGTCGATCCCCGGCGCACGGTTCGAGGTCGTGCGTGGCGCCGGCCACCTGCCGTGCGTCGAGGCGACGGACGCCTACGCCGCCGTCCTGACCGCCTTTCTGCGAGATCTCGCCCATGGTTGACCGTAGTGCCGACGGCTTGCGGGTCCGTCGCCAAGTCCTGGGCGATGCCCATGTCGACCGCGCGGAAGCCGCCAAGGGCGGGGACGACGAGGCCTTTCAGGCGCTCATCACCGATGCCGCCTGGGGTCATGTCTGGGCGCGTGACACGATCTCGCTGCGCGAGCGCTCGATGCTGACCATCGCGCTCCTCGCCGGCCTCGGCAACGACGAGGAACTGGCGCTGCACCTCCGCGCCACCGCCCGCACCGGCGCCAGTCGCGCCGACGTCACCGAGGCGCTGCTGCACGTCGCGATCTATGCGGGCGTGCCGCGTGCCAACCACGCCATCAAGATCGCCAAGGAGGTTCTGGGCGAGATGGACGAGCGGGCCTCCTCCAGCCCCCGGAGTGCGTCGACATGAGCGGACCCTTCCAGTTCCACGAGCGCGACTGGCGCCGGCAGCCGCCACAGCTCGCACCCGCCTACAAGTCGAGTGTGGCGCGGTCGCCGCGCTACCCGCTCCTGTCGTTGCAGAACACGGCGAGCGAGACGACGGGGCCGGTGTTCCGCCATGGCGACCTCGGCCCGTTGGACAACGACCTGCTCCGCAACTACGCGCAGACCGGCGATCCCGTGGGCGAGCGGATCGTCGTGCACGGCCGGGTGCTGGACGAGAACGGCCGGCCCGTGCGGGGCACGCTGGTCGAGGTCTGGCAGGCCAATGCGGGCGGGCGCTATCGTCACCGCAACGACACCTACTTCGCGCCGGTGGACCCCAATTTCGGCGGCTGTGGTCGCGCTCTCACCGACGACGACGGGTTCTACGCCTTCCGCACCGTCAAGCCCGGCGCCTATCCGTGGCGCAACTGGGCCAACAGCTGGCGACCCGCGCACATCCACTTTTCGGTGTTCGGCACCGGTTTCGCCCAACGGCTGATCACGCAGATGTACTTCGAGGGCGACCCCTTGATCGCGCATTGCCCGATCCTTCAGGCGGTGCCGGACCCGCGTGCCGTCGACCGTCTCGTCGCGCCGCTCGACATGAACGCCGCCATTCCGCTCGACTGCCTCGCCTACCGGTTCGACATCGTCCTGCGCGGCCGCCGCTCGACTTTGTTCGAGAACCGGCCGGAGGGGAACTGAGCCATGGTGCAGCCCTTGTCCTACCTCCAGGAGACGGCCTCGCAGACCGCCGGACCCTATGTCCACATCGGCCTCGCCCCCGGCGCCGCCGGCTTCACGATCTTCGAGCGCGAGCTCGGCTGGGACATCGCCGGACCCCATGCCCGAGGCGAGCGCATCCGCGTCGAGGGCACGGTGCGGGACGGTACCGGTGCGCTCGTGAAGGACGTGCTGATCGAAGTCTGGCAGGCCAACGCTGCGGGCATCCACGCGCACCCGGACGACGTCGAGTTTCAATGCGCCGGCACGTTAGCGTTGCTCGGCCGCAAGGGACATTCGATTTTCATCGCGACGATGTCGCCTGGGGATTGCGGCAGCGCCGAGCACACGGCCGAGGAGATTTCCCGGATCCGCAAAAACGAAGCAGCGGCGGCGGCCCAACTGATCGGCGCCGATTACGAATGCCTCGAATTTCGCGACCTATCCATCGTTCATGACAACCCGTCTCGGCAGCGTGTCACGGAATTCCTTCGCCGGGTGCGGGCGGACGTTGTTCTAACCGCCCCTCCCGTCGACTACATGGCCGATCACGAAATCACGAGCCGGCTGGTCCGCGACGCCACCTTCAACGCCTCGATCCCCAACTACAA
>JBJHBG010000035.1:0-39942 GCA_050485385.1 Geminicoccaceae bacterium
AGCCGACCTTGCGGCGGAACAGCCGCGCGAAGAAGCCAGCATCCTCGTAACCCACCGCTTCCGCCACCGCCTCGACCGGCAGCGCCGTCGTCTCCAGCACCTGCTTCGCCTCCTCCAACCGCAAGGTGTGGACGTAGTCGAGCGGTCCCATGCCGGTCGCCTTGTGGAAGCGGCGGGCGAAGGACCGCTCGGCGAGGCCCGACACGGCCTGCATCCCGGCCACGGGCGCGCGCGAGCGGTAGTGCTCCGCGACCCACGCCTGGGCGCGGCCGACCGCCGGATCGTCGACCTGCCGCCCACGGGCGAGCGACGCGAAGGGCAACTGACCGTCACGATGCCAGTCGATGAGGTAGAGCTTCGCCAGCCGCACCGCCTCCTCGATGCCCGCGAAGCGCGCGACGAGGTAGAGCGCGAGATCGTTCCACGACGAACCGCCGCCGGCCGTCACCAGCCGTTGGCCCTCGCCGGCGGCCACCAGCACGCGCGCCGGACTCATTCGCACCTGCGGATAACGCAGCGCCACGGCCTCGCAATAGCCCCAATGGCTGGTCGCCTCCTCGCCATCGAGCAGGCCGGCCGCCGCCATCAACAACGTGCCGGAGCACACTCCGGCAACGACGCTGCCGGCGCGATGGCAGGCGGCGAGCCATGCGGTCGCCTCGGCGTAGAGAGCCGCATCGAAGGCGCCGGGTGCGACCAGCACTTCGGGTACGCAGACGATCGCGGGCGCGGGCGTGGCGGCGAAGGTACGCTCGGGACGGATCGGCGCGCCGTTGCCGCCGGCGAACGGTACGGTCGTCGCGCCGACGACGAACGGCGCGAACAGCGGCACGCCGGGGACACCGTCGACCACCAGGCTCCAGTCGCGGCCGGCGGAGAAGAAGAGGTCGGACATGCCGTAGAGCGTGGAACCCGTCACGTGCGGCACGCCCAAGAGGGCGACGGACCAAGGCGAGGGCGGCATGGCGGAATCGTCGGGTTGTTGACCGCTCTCGCTTTAGCCCAGGGCTGCGTCCGGCGGTAGAGCCGGCGCCATCGAACGTATCAGAGGGGATCATCCGATGGCCGACCAGTTGCCGACCGAGACGACCGTGCACGACGAGGCGTTCGCCGAACGCCTGATCCACGCCCTCAACGAAGGCGCCATGGTGGCGATGCTGGCGCTCGGCCACCGCCTTCGCCTGCTCGACGCCATGGGCGACGGTGCTGCGCGCACCAGCGCGGAGTTGGCGGCAACGAGCGGCTGTGCCGAGCGCTACGTGCGCGAATGGCTGTGCGCGCTGGCCGCCGCGCGCGTGCTCGACTACGAGCCGGCGAGCCGCCGCTTCCGGCTACCGCCGGCGCACGCGGCTTGGCTCACCCGCGCGGCCTCGCCCGACAACCTGGCCGTCGCGGCGCAGTATGTCGGCCTCATGGGGCTGATGGAAACGCGGCTGTGCGAAGCCTTCCGTACCGGCGCCGGCATCCCCTATGCGGCCTACGAACGCTTCCACGAGGTGATGGCCGAGGACAGCGGCCAGACCGTCGTCGCCGCCTTGGACGACCACATCCTGCCGCTGATCCCCGGCCTGACGGGGCGGCTGGAGGCAGGCATTCGGGTCGCCGACCTCGGCTGCGGTGCCGGCCATGCGGTGCTGACGCTGGCGCAGCGCTTTCCCCGCAGCCGCTTCGTCGGCTACGACCTCTGCGCCGAGCCGATCGCCGAGGCGAACGCGCTGGCCGCCGCCCGAGGTCTCGCCAACGCCCGCTTCGAGGTCCGCGATCTCGGCGCCGCCCCCATCCCCGGCCCGTTCGACTGGATCACCACCTTCGATGCCGTGCACGACCAGGCCGACCCGGCAGGGCTGCTTGCCTCGATCCGCAAGGCGCTCGCGCCGGGCGGGGTCTATCTGATGCAGGACATCGCCGGCTCCTCGTGCCTCGAGCACAACCATGCCACGAAGTTGGCGCCGTTGTTCTACGCCGTCTCGACGGTGCACTGCACGCCCGTCTCGCTCGCCCAAGGCGGTCCGGGCCTCGGCACCATGTGGGGGGAGGAACTGATGCTGCGGATGTTGGCGACGGCAGGCTTCACGGACGTCGTCCGCCACCGCCTGCCGCACGACCTCGCCAACGTCTACGTGGTGGCCCGGCCATGACCGGTGAGGTCCGCATCCGCACCGCCACCGCCGCCGACGGCGATCCGTTGGCCGACCTCATGGCCATCGCCGGCGACGGCATCCCACTGGAAGTGTGGGGCGCACTCGCCGGGCCGGGCGCGTCGGCGATCGCGGTCGGCCGCGCGCGGGCACGACGGCCGGAGGGTAGCTTTTCCCATGCCAACGCTTGGGTCGCCGAATGCGACGGTGCCGTCCTCGGCATGGCCTTCGGCTATCCGCTCCGCGACGACGCCGCCGCCGCGTCGGACCTCGCTCGCCTACCGGCGAACGTGCGCCCCTTCGTCGAGTTGGAGGCATACGCCCCGGGCAGCTTCTACTTGAACGGCCTTGCCACCTTCCCCGAAGCCCGGCGGCGGGGTCTCGGGCGTCGGCTCCTGTCCGAAGCGTTCGCGCGGGCGGCCGTCGCGGGCTGTCCGACGGTGAGCCTGACGATGTTCGAGGGGAACGTCGCAGCCGCCGCACTCTACCGTCGGTTCGGCTTCGCCGAATGCGGCCGTCGCCCGGCCCTGACCGACCCGCGGCACCACCCTCGCGGCGACGTGCTGCTGCTGGAGGCGCCACTCCGTCGCGACTGATGCGGAGAGCTGACCGCGGCCGCAGGCCGCGCGCTCGTCCGGTCGAGGCTCCGCGCAGGGGCTCGCCAGCCGGCGCATCGACGGCTAGGGTCAGGGCAGCCGAGCGAGGGAGACACGCGACCATGCGGGCACTGCCCAGAGCGCCGTCGTTCCGCCTGGACGGTAAACGCGCGCTCGTGACCGGCGCTAGTCGCGGTATCGGCCGTGCCGCTGCGGCGGCCCTGGCCGATGCCGGCGCCCACGTCGTGCTGGCGAGCCGCAATGCCGACGATCTCGACGACCTCGCCCTGGCGATCCGCGAGAGCGGCGCGCGGGCCGACGTCCTGGAACTCGACGTCGCCGACGTCGACGCCACCCGCCGGGTGCTGGAGCGCGAACCCGCCGTCGAGGTCTTCGTCAACAATGCCGGCATCACTCGGCACGCCGACTTCACCGAGGTCACCGTCGAGGACTTCGACGCGGTGATGGCCGTCAACCTCAAGGGCGCCTTCTTCGCGGCCCAGGGCGTGGCCCGCCGGATGATCGCTGCCGGCATCAAGGGCTCGATCATCAATTTGTCGTCGCAACTCGGCCACGTCGGCGGCCCCGCCCGCAGCGTCTACTGCGCCTCGAAATTCGCCGTGGAAGGCATGACCAAGGCGATGGCGATCGACTTGGCCAGCCACGGTATCCGCGTCAACTCGCTCTGCCCGACCGTCATCGAGACGCCGCTCACCGCGCCAGCCCTGGGCGACGCGGCCTTCGTCGCGCACGTCGAGCGGATGATCCTCGCCGGACGCACCGGACAGGTCGAGGACCTGACCGGCGCCATCCTCTTCCTTGCCTCGGAAGCGTCGCAGCTGATGACCGGGAGCGCCTTGATGATCGACGGCGGCTGGACGGCACACTGAGCACGCTACCCGCGTCGTCGGCCGCGAGCGGCCATCGGCGCCAAACGGGGCAACGCCCGCCCCCTTGTCCAAAGCCGTCGCCAGCCGCTCGACGTGCGCCCGTTTTCGGGGGGCCCGGGGGGCCATCGGGTCGCCTTCACCTTGCTGCCTCCCGTCCGGGGGAGTTCCCGCCTAGCTGGAATCGCTCTAGGACAGCGGCACGACGATCAGGGAAGGCATAGGACGATGGACCGCGACCCGAAGAAACTCCGCTCGTTCCGTTGGTTCGGCGCGACCGACCTGCGCTCGTTCGGCCACCGCAGCCGGGCGATGCAGATGGGCTACGATCAGGCCGACTGGACCGGCAAACCGGTCATCGCCATCGTCAACACGTGGTCCGACATCAACCCCTGCCACACCCACTTCAAGCAGCGGGTGGAGGAGGTGAAGCGCGGCGTGTTGCAGGCTGGCGGCTTCCCGCTGGAGCTGCCGGCGATGTCGTTGTCGGAGCCGTTCCAGAAGCCGACGACGATGCTCTATCGCAACTTCCTGGCGATGGAGACCGAGGAACTCCTCCGCTCGTATCCCATCGACGGCGCGGTGCTCATGGGCGGCTGCGACAAGACCACGCCGGCCCTGATCATGGGGGCGACGTCGATGGGTCTGCCCTTCCTGTTCGTCCCGGCGGGGCCGATGCTGCGCGGCCATTGGCAGGGCCGGACCCTCGGCTCCGGCTCCGATACCTGGAAGTACTGGGACGAGAAGCGCGCCGGCAAGATCACCGAGGCCGAGTGGACCGAGATCGAGGCCGGCATCGCGCGCTCGCCGGGCCACTGCATGACCATGGGCACCGCCGCCACGATGACGGCCATCGCCGAGACGCTCGGCCTGACCCTGCCCGGCGCCTCGTCGATCCCAGCACCCGACAGCAGCCATCAGCGCATGGCGACGGTCTCCGGACGGCGCATCGTCGACATGGTCTGGGAGGATCTGCGGCCGGAGCGCATCCTGACGGCGGCGGCGTTCGCCAACGCCGTGACCGTCACCATGGCCATGGGTGGCTCGACCAACGCACTGGTCCACCTCATCGCCATGGCCAGGCGCGCCGGCCACGGGGGCTTCGGCCTCGACGACATCGACCGTGCCGGTGCCGCCGTGCCGGTGCTCGCCAACATCCGCCCCTCGGGCGACCGTTACCTGATGGAGGACTTCTACTACGCGGGCGGGCTGCGCGGGCTGATGAGCCGGCTCACCCACCTCCTGCATCTGAACGCACGCACCGTCGCCGGGCGCACGCTTGGCGAGACGTTGGCGGGCGCCGGCGTCTACGACGACGACGTCATCCGGCCGCTGGACAACCCCGTCTATGCCGAGGGCGGGCTGGTCGTGCTGCGCGGCAATCTGGCACCGGACGGTGCCGTGATGAAGGTGTCGGCGGCTGCCCCGCATCTGCGCCAGCACACCGGCACGGCGCTGGCTTTCGACAGCTACGCCGAACTCAAGGCCAACATCGACCGTGACGACCTCGACGTCACGCCCGACACCGTGCTGGTGCTCAAGAACGCGGGTCCGCAGGGCGGACCCGGCATGCCCGAGTGGGGCATGCTGCCGATTCCCGGCAAGCTGGTGAAAGCCGGCGTGCGCGATCTCCTGCGCATCTCCGACGCGCGCATGAGCGGCACGAGCTATGGTGCCTGCATCCTGCACGTGGCCCCGGAAGCGTTCGTCGGCGGCCCCTTCGGGCTGGTGCGCACCGGCGATCGGATCAGCGTCGATGCGCGGGCACGCAGCCTCACGCTGGACGTGGCCGAGGACGAGCTGGCGCGCCGGCGCGCGGCCTGGACGCCGCCCGCGCCGCATTACGAGCGTGGCTTCGGTGCCCTGTTCGCCCGGCACATCCGTCAGGCGAACGACGGCTGCGACTTCGATCTTCTGGAGACGCAGGCCGGAGCGGCCGTCGCCGAGCCGGCCATCTTCTGAGCGGTGCCGCCAGCGATTGACGGGCGATGGCGGCTGTGCGAACCCATGCCCGACCGCAAAAGACGATAAGGAGGTCACGCAACGTCCGTTGCTCACGGCTGCTACTTATGTCGGAGTAGTTCGTTGAACTCGGGTGATCGTGGCGTCCGTTCGTCGAGCGACTCGAAGAACAGCAAGGGAGGAGCGCACATGATGCGCATGCTCAGTTCGGCCCTCGTCGTAGGGCTCGCCGCCGGCACGCTGGCGGCTCCGGCGCCTACGGAGGCGTCGGAGTTCCCCACTCATGCCCTCTACGACGAGCCGTTGTTCCCGGACGTCAACCCGAGCTACCGGCTGCGCGTCGCCTACCTCGACCCGCCGAACCCGTTCATCGCCAACGAGCACGCGCAGTGCATCGTGTTCAAGAACGTGATCGAGCGCGGCACGCAGGGCGACGTGTTCGTCGAGTGCTTTCCCTCGGGCGCCCTCGGCAACGAGGTGGCGATGATCGAGCAGGCCGAGATCGGCGCCATCCAGGCCTTCATCGTCGCCGAAGGTGCCGTACCCTCGTTCTTCCCCGAGGTGCAGGTGCTGGCCCTGCCCTATGCCTTCCGCGACCATGCCCATGCCTATCACGTGCTGGACGGTCCCTTCGGCCAGGAGATGAAGCAGGGCATCCTCGAAGCCAGCGGCTTCCGCGTGCTGGCGCTGGCGGAGAACGGCGGTTTCCGCAACTTCACCTCCAACCGGCCCATCGCCACGATCGACGACCTCCAGGGTCAGTCGTTCCGCACGATGAACCATCCGGGGCACATGGCCATCGTCAACGCGCTCGGCGGCAGCGCTACGCCGATCCCGTGGCCGGAGGTCTACACCTCGCTCGAGACCGGCGTCATCGACGGCCAGGAAAACCCGGTACCGGTGATCAACTTCGGCCGGCTGTACGAGGTACAGGACTACCTGATCCTCGATGGCCACGTCTATTCGCTCGATTTCATGTTCATGCCCGAGGACTTCTTCCAGTCGCTACCCGAGGACTACCAAGAGCTGGTGCTCGCCGCCGGTTACCAGTCGGCGGTGGTGGCGCGCGGCATCAACCGCGTGCTGGAGTGGGAGGCGTTGTCGCGCTTCGAGCGGGACGGCTCGTTCGTCGAGATCGTCGTGCCCACGGCCGAGCAGAAGGCCGAGTTCGCCGAACTGACGCAGGGCCCCTTCCTCGAGTGGTACCATTCGGCGGTCGACCAGGACGAGGTGTGGTCGACCAAGCTGCGTGAGGCCATCGCCGACGCCGAGGCCCACTTCAAGGGCAACCGCGGCTTCTGATCGCCGCGCCGCCGCCGGGCCATGACGGTCCGGCGGCGGGTTGGCCTGCGAGGGGGATGGCAGTGGATCGGATATTCGGCTGGTACTACGCCTTCAGCCGCTGGGCCGACATGGCGGCGGCGACGGCGACGGTCGCTATCGTCGTCGCCTTCACGGTCGCGGTGTCGACCCAGGTGTTCATGCGCTACGTCATGAACCAGGGCCTGCCGTGGCCGGAGGAGTTCGCCCGCTTCGCCCTGGTCTGGCTGACCTTCATTGCCGGCTCCTGCGCGCTCAGGCGCGGCTATCACGTCGGCATCGACTACTTCGTCGAGAAACTGCCCTGGGTCCGCCTCAAGGCCATCTTGAAGCTCGTCGTCGTGGCCAGCCTGCTCCTGCTCATCGTCATCGTCATCCATTTCGGCACCGACCTCGCGCAGCGGGCGGCACGTCGGACCACCCCCGGCATGGGTATCAGCCAGGGCTGGTTCCATACCGGCGTCGTCATCGGCGGGTACTTCATGTTGATCCAGACCATCGAACTCGGGCTGCGAGCACTCCAGGCCCTGTTCGATCCCGTGCATCACGCCGAGGACGCGGCCCCGGCCGTCGCCGCCGAAGAACGCTGAACCGCCCCGCCAACCCGCAGACGCGGCTCCGGCCGCAAAGGTGACGCCCCTTGCTGCCGCTCCTCTCGATTCTCGTCGTCTTCCTCGTCATCGGCACGCCGGTCGCCTTCGCCATGGCGTTGGCCGGGCTGTGGGCGCTCGACCAGGCCGGCACGCCGCTTGGAGTGCTCGTCAACCGGATGGCCTCGGGGCCGGACAGCTTCGTGCTGCTCGCCATCCCCTTCTTCATGATGGCCGGCGAGTTGATGAACCGCTCCGGCATGACCGAACAGCTCGTGCGCCTCTCGACAGCCTCCATCGGCCGGACGCGCGGCGCCCTCGGCCACTCCAACGTGCTCGCCTCGATCCTGTTCGCCGGCAAGTCCGGCACGGCGGTGGGCGACGTCGCCGCCCTCGGCTCGATCTTCGTACCGGCAATGGAGAAGGAGGGCTACGACCGCCGCTTCGCCGCCGCCGTCACCGCCGCCTCGTCGCTGATCGGGCCGATCATCCCGCCCTCGATCATCCTCGTCATCTACGGCTCGATCGTCGGCGTCTCGATCGGCGGCCTGTTCGCCGCCGGCATCGTGCCCGGACTGCTGTTGGCGGTCGCCTGCTTCGTGATCGTCTACATCCAATCCATTCGCCGCGGCTACCCGCGCCGGGAGGAGCGCATCACGATCGGCGAGTACCTGCGTATCCTGGCCGCCGCGCTGCCGGCTCTGCTGATGCCGATCATTCTCTTGGGCGGCATCTTCTCGGGCGTGTTCACCGCCACCGAGGCGGCGTGCGTCGCCGTGCTCTACTCGTTCCTGGTGGCCTTCGTCTGGTACCGGAAGATCTCCATCGCCGATCTCGGCCCGATCTTCTTCATCGCCGGGCTGCGCTCGGCCGTGGTCTTGATGATCATCGCTGCCGCCGCCGTGCTCGGTTGGCTCTTCTCGACGATGGGCGTGCCGCGAGCGATCAGCGGCTTCCTGCTCTCCATCGTCGGCGATCCGATCCTGATCATGTTCATCGTGATCGGCATCCTGCTCGTCATCGGCACCATCCTGGAGCCCGGCGCCGCGGTGATCCTCCTGGCGCCGATCCTCGCACCGGTACTGCACACCATCGGCTTCGACCCGATGGTCGTCGGCATCGTCATCGTCATGACGCTCAACATCGGCCTCTGCACGCCACCGGTGGGTGCCGTGCTCTTCACCGCGCAGTCGGTGTCGGGCGTGAAGCTCGAGGACATCATGCGCGACATCTGGCCGTTCCTGTTGGCGCAGGTGGTCGTGCTCGGTCTGCTGGTGGTGTTCCCCGACCTCGTGACCGGCATGCCCCGGCTGATGGGCTTCGGTTGAGGCCCCGGAGTCTGCGTCGAGGGGGAAGGCGCGCCGGAGAGCAGGCAGGGAGGGAGACCACGAAGGTACCGCTCTCCGGCGGTGTCGCACCCGGGAGGGGACGGGAACGACACCCCGGAAGTTGAACCTTCGACGTTCGAATTGCACGTCAGGTTTTGTCAGGAACGGTTCGGCCTCGCCGCCCGCGCGCAATGCAGGCACGCCGTCGACGGCGGTTCCCGAACGCCCGCGCCGGCCCCTATCCTGCGTGCATGCAAAACCGTGCGGCGAGCCTGCTCCGAGACAACGCGAAGGCTGCGGTCGACCATCTCAGGACGGGGTGGCTGCTGTACGCCCTCGCGCTCGTCGGCGGCGCGATCTTCGCTTGGCTGAACGTACCGCTTCCCTGGATGATCGGCGCGCTGGTCTTTACCACCGTCGCCAAGCTCAGCGGCATCGGCGGGGCGGTGCCGGTGCGGATGCGCATGACCGGCCAGGTGATCGTCGGCATGGCGGTCGGGCTCTACTTCACCCCGGCGGCACTCGGCGAGGTCATGCAGCACTTCTCGGCGATGGTGCTGGTGGCGATCGTCACCATCGTCCTCGGCGGCCTGTCGGCCCTCTTGATGCAGCGGTGGAGCACGCTCGACGGGCGCACTGCCTACTTCGCATGCATCCCGGGCGGCCCCGCCGAGATGGCGAACATGGCGGAGCGGGCCGGCGCCCAGCCGGCGCCGGTGGCCTTGTCGCAGACGTTGCGGATCGCCGCGCTCGTGCTGATCATCCCGCCGGCGGTGACCTGGTCCGGCATCGGCGGCGTGCCCGATCTCGGCCGATTCTCGGGACCGGTGGTGCCGACGGAACTCGCCATGCTGGTGGTCGCCGCGGTCGCGGCGGCGGCGGTCCTCGGCGCCCTGCGCATTCCCAACCCGTGGTTCCTCGGCCCGGTGGCGGCGGGCGCCACGCTGGCGGCGACCGAGACCGCCGTGACCACCATGCCGTTCGCCATCATCGCCGCCGGGCAACTGTTCCTCGGCGCGTCGCTCGGCAGCCACTTCGACCGCGCCTTCGTCCGCCGCATCCACCAGCATCTGCGCGGCATCGCCATCTGCACCGTGTTCTTGATGGCGACCTGCGCGCTGCTCGCGGTCGCCGTCGGCTGGACGACCGGCTTGCCGATCGCGGCGATGATCCTTGCCACGGCACCCGGCAGCCTCACCGAGATGTGCCTGACCGCGAAGTCGCTCGATCTGAGCGTCGCCTTGGTGACGGCCTTCCACCTCGTCCGGCTCTTCATCATCGTACCGATCACGCCGCTGGCGTTCGGGCTTTCCCGCGCGTGGTGGGGGCCGGAAACGGAGACGATGAACGGCGGACTCTCACCTGCCGCCGGCGAGGAACGGGCCGGGACCCCGCGCGGCCGTTGACCTTTGGGGCTCAGCTCGAACCGGTGCGGGTCAGCCAGCGCATCAGCCGATGGCGGACGGCATCCAGATGCGCCTGCAAGGCCCGGCGCGAGCTTTCCGGATCGTCGCCGTCGAGTGCATCGAGCAGCGTCAGGTGCTCACGCCCCTGCTCGGCGAAGCTCGCCGGCATGCGCGGTACGTGGCACATCCGCGCCTTGTCTTTGAGGTCCGTGATCATCGTCCTGAGCAGGGGCTGACCCGCCGCTTCCGCGACGCGGTCGTGCAGGACGTCGTCGTGCCGCCAGAACCGCTCGAAGTCGGCGGACCGGCCGTCGGCGAAGAGTGCGGCTTCGGCGCGGAGCGAGGCAGCAACGGCGGCGTCCATGCGCCCGGTGGCGAAGGCCGCCGCCTCGGCCTCCAGTGCCCGGCGCACGGTGAGGATCTGGAACAGGTCGTCCACCGAGAACCGCCGGATGACGACGGCGCCGTTGGCGAGGCGCTCGACGAGGCCCTCCCCTTCCAATCGGCTGAGCGCCGTCCGCAAGGGCGTTCGCGACACGCCGACCAGGCCGGCGATGCGGCGTTCGGTCAGCACGCTGCCCTGGGCCAGCAAGCCTTCGACGATGTGCGCGCGGAGCTCCTGGTAGGTGCGCTCGGACAAGCTCTGGCGATCGGTGTCGGCGATGAGCGCAACCGCCGTGGCAGATGAATCCATGCTCAACTCGCAATCCAAAAAAACGACCGTCATCATAGCCGCGCAGACGTCCGGGAGCGACCGCTTTGTGGCGTCACCCTACGGCCGCACCGGCCCGGACGGCGACGCGGAGCAGGCGTGGCGCGATGGCACGTCCGTTGCGACGCATCCTGGGATACCACAAGAAGACCATGACGAAGCAACGAAGGAACATCCCGCATGGCCCGCATCGTCCACATCGAGCCGCTCACCCAGGAGCGCTTTCGACCCTTCGGCGACGTTCTGGCGCCGCCGGTCGAAGCCGGCCGCATCTATTTCGACCAGGCGCTCGCCAACCACCGGCCCACGGTCGGTGCCAGCCTGTCGCTGTCGCGCGTCGACGCGGCCCGCAGCCTGCCCCTGGAAGCGGTGCAGATGGAGCGTCACCCGATGAGTTCGCAGTCCTTCGTGCCCCTCGGCCCCGTCCGCTTCCTCGTCGTGGTGGCGCCGCACGGCCCCGACGGCAAGCCGGACGTGGCCAACGTCCGCGCCTTCCTCGCCGAAGGCGGTCAGGGCGTGACCTATGGCGCCGACGTCTGGCATCATCCGCTCACCGTGCTGGACGTCCCTGCCGGCTTCGCCGTCTTCATGTGGCGCGACGGCGGCCCGGAGGACGAGGAGTTCGTCGACGTGGAGCCCTTCACCATCCTGCCCGAAGGGGCCTGACCATGGCCGCCTACGATCGCGATCTCGTCGGCTACGCCGACACGCCGCCCGACCCGCGATGGCCGAACGGTGCCCGCATCGCCCTGAATTTCGTCATGAACTACGAGGAAGGCTCCGAGCCCTCGGTGCAGGACGGCGAAGGCTACACCGAGATCGCGCTGACCGAGGCGCCGGTCGATCCGGGTGTGAAGGGGCGCGATCTCGCCGGCGAGGGCATGTTCGCCTACGGCTCGCGGGTGGGCTTCTGGCGGCTGATGCGGCTCTTCCAGGAACGCGGCCTGCCGCTGACCGTGTTCGGCTGCGCGCTCGCCATCGAACGCAACCCCCGGGCCGCCGCTGCCATTCGCACCTCCGGTTTCGACGTCTGCTGCCACGGCTGGCGCTGGGTGCCGCACTACCATCTGAGCGAGGCCGAGGAGCGCGCGCACATCCGCAAGGCCATCGCCTCGCTCGAGGCGACGGTCGGCACGCGCCCGCTCGGCTGGTACTGCCGCTACGGCCCGAGCGTGAACACGCGCAAGCTCGTGGTCGAGGAGGGCGGCTTCCTCTACGACAGCGACGCCTACGACGACGAGTTGCCCTACTGGACCGAGGTGGACGGCCAGCCGCACCTCGTCGTGCCCTACAGCCTCGTCCACAACGACGGCAAGTTCGCCCGCGGCGGCATCGCCACCGGCGGCCAGTTCTTCGAGTTCCTGAAGGACGGCTTCGACATGCTGTGGCGCGAGGGCAGGACGCAGCCGAAGATGATGTCGGTCGGCCTCCACATGCGGCTGATCGGGCACCCGGCCCGCGCCGCCGGCCTCGAGCGCTTCCTCGACTACGTGGCCAAGCACGAGGGCGTGTGGATCACCCGCCGCCTGGACATCGCCCAGCACTGGCACACCCACCACCCCTACCAAGGCGGCTGACGGAAGCGGCGCCGCGCAAGGCCCCCCCCCCCCCCCGGCGCCGGCCATGCCCGCGCCGCTTCAGGAGCGGCGGCAACGCCGCCGCCGGGCGCCGGCCAGTTGCCCTCCCCGGCTGCCCGGGACGGTCGCGGCCCATCGTCGTCCAAGCGCTCGATTCGGCGTGACAGATGGCGGTTTTGGGTTCGCTCGGCAACACCGGTAGCGGGCGGGGCGCTGGGGCAAGGGTTCGGCGCAGGCGGAGGAGCGGCACCGGGGAGAGCCCGACGCGGCCGAACGTCCCGGGGCGTGCCGTCCACGGCAGCACCCGGCGCGGACGCCCGATGACGCCCCCCCTCGCCCACGGCGGCCCCGCGACCGCCGGGCGGGCGCGGCCGACGCGGCGGGCCGGCCCCTGCCGAATTCCGCCAACCCTTTGAACCCACAAAGGAAATTCGGCCTCCCGGTTCGTTTCGATTCTCGCCTTTTCGCACCGCCACCCCACAGCCACCGACCAGCAGAAGCTACACCATGCAGGCCTGTGTTCCTAGAGTGGGTCGCCATGATCAATTCCAAAGACGCCTATGTCGACCCATCTAAAGATCGAGTGCGGCCGTATATTTGCGAGTATATTCGTGATCACATCCTTTTTACTTATAATCTGGACGAATCAGTGTGAAATCCGGCGTAGGTCTGGGAGATCGGAGCGAACCCTGCGAAGCAGTAAGCGAGACGGTGTTTCCCGCATAATTTTTGTAGCTGCGCTGCTTTTCGGTCCGTTCTGAACCCTCTTGCCTCCAGCAATTCGGAGGGGGTGAAACAGGTACGGGAACTGCGCGGCTGCTTCCACGGCAACCTTCGGGTCATACCCCTGAAGGTCGGAGGCGGGCCCGCTCAGATTGCGCTTGTGCCCCTTGATGTCCCGATGTAAAGAATTACCTATTGCGTAACGAAAACGAGACGGCCTGTTGGACATCGCCTTCCGGACCCGCAAGCTCGAGAAGACCTTCAACTCAGCCGGCGAGCTCCGGAAGGCATATGGGGCTCGGATGGCCAAGGCGATCATGATTCGCCTTGCCGTCCTGAAAGCGGCCCGCACCTTGGCCCTGGTGCCCACGACGCCGCCGGATCGGCGGCATCAGCTGCGAGGCGATCGGGACGAGCAGTTTGCCGTCGATCTCGTCCACCCGCACCGACTCGTTTTCGAAGCCAATCACGACCCACTCCCCCGCAAGGACGATGGAGGGATCGATGTGGAACAGGTGACCGCGATCACGCTCATCGACGTGGTCGACTATCACTGACGGAGGAGAGAGACATGGCGACAGCGACCAATCAGTTTCGGCCGGACTACGCGGTTCCGCCGGGATGGGTCCTTGAGGAGCGCCTGGAGGTGCAAGGCATCTCGCATGCCGAGTTCGCTCGGCGATGCGGCCGGTCTCCAAAGCTGATCAGTGAGATCATCGCCGGAAAGGCGCCTCTTGAGCCGGAGACGGCGCTGCAGTTCGAGAAGGTGCTAGGCGTGGATGCGAGCATCTGGCTCGGCATCGAGGCGGATTACCAGCTTCACCGCGCGAGGGAGACGGAAGCGGCAGACGCCGCCGGCTCCGGCGCATGGTTGAAGGCATTTCCGATTCGGGAACTCGTCAACCGCGGGGTCATCCGTCGACCGGAGTCCGACGCGGATGCCGTCTCCAAGCTCCTATCGTTCTTTCGTGTCGGCTCGGTTGAGGCGTGGCGTCTCAAATATGGCTTGGCGAACGTGGCCTATCGGCATTCGCCGAGCTTCAAGAGTGATGAGGCCGCTTTGGCGACTTGGCGTCGCCTCGGAGAGATCGAGGCGGACGGGCAGGAGTGCGTCGACTATAATGAGACTGGATTCAAGCAGGCGCTGAGAGAAATCCGTGGATTGACCCGCGCGCCAATCGAAGAGGCTCTATCGCGCTCGCGGCAGTTCTGCAATCAGTCGGGCGTTGCCCTGGCCTTGATCAAGCCGCTGCCGAAGACCGCGCTCAGTGGTGCGGCATGGTGGTCTACACCAAGGAAGGCGGTAATTCAGCTGAGTGCTCGGCATAAGTCAGACGACCACCTGTGGTTCAGCTTTTTCCACGAGGCGGCGCACATTCTGCTCCATAGCAAGAAGAACGTCTTCCTCGATGACATGCGTGATGTAAATTCAGAGTTCGAAGTCGAAGCGAACGATTGGGCATCGAACATGCTCGTGCAGCGGAGCCAGTGGGAGCGATTTGTTGCAAGCTGTTCGCGTAGCGAGCGGGCAATCCGCGCGTTTGCCGATGAGCAAGGAATTGCCCCCGGCATCGTTGTCGGGATGCTCCAGCATGGAGGGCATCTCCCCTGGACGCACCTGAATGGCCTTAAGATACGCTACCGCTGGCTGGATGATTGAATGTTCTCGCTCGCAGCAAAGGCTCACGATATGCCACCAAGTGCCTTCAGGAAGTTCGATTTTGCATGCGGAGCACATTGCAAGATTCGGAATAGATGTGCAGGCCGGTGAGAGATGAGAGCTCGGAACCTGCTATTCTTTGAAGAAGATTTGGATGCGCAATTGCGCGCCCGTCAGCAACAGATTTCCGGCGTTGTGGACGGCATTCCAAAAGACCAATTTCTTGTTTCAAGCGATCAGGAGCTGATCGACCATGTGGTTGCCCAATTTACCGTGGATCCGATTGCTCTGCGCGAAGAGGCAACGACGATGAACCAGCAGGAAACGCAGGTCGATGTCTCCGGGGACCAGATGCGCTACTTTAGCCCCGGTCGGAGTGGGCCTTTCTACATTCCTGGAACGCGGGTGGACATAGACATCCCGTTCACCGGCGAGGACTGGATTTTCCGTTACCGGACCAATCCGTACTCATCGGTGTTTCCCCATGCCGAGGTTCAGCGTGGATACCTACATCTGTCTATCTCGCAGCCTCACGATGCTGACCCCGCCTCCTTCAAATCCATCTACGAGCGGCAGATCAAGCTGATCCGCGAGTATGTGGACTGGGCTCACAATCAGGTGGTTGGCTACAACGAGAGTCTGCCCAATTTGGTGCAGCAAGCGGTTGACCGTCGTCGGGATCGTCTCGGTCGGCACGGCAACATCGCGGCACTCCTCGATATTCCTCTGGCGACCCGGCCCGGCGCGCCGTCCATTACCCCCGTGAAGGTGGAGATCCGTCGCCCCCCGGCTCTACCGATGCCCCCGAAGACGGGGCTTGTGCCGGAGCCAGGCATCACGGCCGAGACCTTCGAGCAGATCCTGCGCTTCATCAGGCACCAGGGGCGCACCTTCGAGCGGACGCCCAGCACTTATGCCGTTCACGACGAGGAAGATCTGCGCAACATCGTTCTCGCCCAGTTGAACGGGCACTTTCAGGGCGCTGCTGTCGGTGAGGCGTTCCGCGGCAAGGGCAAGACGGACGTCTGCATCGAGCAGGACAACCGTGCCGCCTTCGTCGGGGAATGCAAGCTGTGGACTGGACCAGCGGGCCTCACCGCTGCCTTGGACCAACTCCTTGGTTACCTGACATGGCGCGACAGCAAGGCCGCGCTGATCATGTTCAACGCCAAGAACAAGGATTTCAGCAAGATGCTCGAAGCGATACCCGAGACGTTGCGCGACCATTCGCTGTTCCTTCGCGATCTCCCTTGTGCGGAAGCCGGCGAGTGGCGGGTGCAGATGCGCAGCGCAGAAGATGCAGGGCGGCGCGTCACGGTGCACGCCTTCGCCTTCAACCTTTATCAGGCGTCTTCTTGACCGCCTTGTCGTGCGGTCGGGTTTGGCCCAGGCTGCGTGCAAAGGGGGAGCACGATGACTGGAACGGCCGGCGCGAAGCGGGCTCGAGCCCGCGATATGGGGACCAAGCTGGCGCAAAGGCGCCGTCGGGCGTGACAGGATCGGTAGCCGGGCCGAGGTCGGCGGTGCCGGCGCCGCGCTGCTCGCAGGCGGCCAAGTGCCGACGGCAGCGCCGTCGGCTGGGGGGTGCGGGGGGCGAAAGGCCCCCTGCCCCTTCCCTTTCTTCCCCCTACCTCAGTCTGCGAGGCCCGTCTTGCGGTCGCGTTCGGTCAGGGCCGGGGGGCGGTCGGTGGGGTTGCCCCAGCCGCCGCCGCCGGGGGTTTGCACGATCAGGCGTTCGTCGCCGTCGAGTTTTTGGAAGCCTTTACCTTTGAGGGTGCGGCCTTTGGAGGTGGTGAGGGAGCCGGCAGCGCCGTTGGTGCCGCCTTGGGCGCCGCGGGGCGGGAAGTGGATGCGGTCGAAGGCGGCGAGGAGTTCGAAGGGGAGGCCTTCGGTGTTCTCGACCTCGATGATCTGGCCGTGGCCGCCGCGGTGGGTGCCGTTGCCACCGGAATTGGGGCGGAGTTCCTTACGCCAGAAGAGCAAGGGGGTCATGGCTTCGACGATCTCGACGGGGGTGCCCTTGACGCCGGAGGGGTAGGCCGTGGCGTTGAGGCCGTCGCGGATGGGCCTGGCGCCGGTGCCGCCGTTGCTGGTGACGGTGATGGCGAAGCCGTAGCGGTTGTCGCCGGTACCGGCGCGGGGGCCGCGGAAGGTCATGTTCCAGAGGCAACTGGTGCCCTCGGCGGGGCAGCGCTCGGGCACGGCTTGGCGGAGGCAGCCGAAGACGACGTCGGGGAGCATCTGGCCGACGATGTGGCGGGAGGAGACGGGTGCTGGGTAGAGGGCGTTGAGGATCGTGCCGGGTGGGGCGGTGACCTCGAAGCAGCCGAGGGAGCCGGCGTTGTTGGGGACGCGCGGGCTGAGGCCGCACATGAGGCCGAAGCAGGTGTAGGCGGTGGTGTAGGCCAAGGGCACGTTGATGCCGCGGGCGGCCTGGGGCGAGGTGCCGTCGAAGTCGACCGTGACGCCTTCCGGCGCGACGGTGACGGCGCCGACGAGATCGATGGGGCTGTCGTAGCCGTCGATGGTCATGGCGTAGCGGTAGGTGCCGGCGGGGACCTTGGCCAGTTCCTTCAGCACCGCCGCGCGCGAGGTCTCGACGATGTGGCGGCCGATCGCCTCGAGATCGGTGAGGCCGAATTCGCGCATGGTCTCCTGGAGGCGGGTGACGCCGATGTCGTTGCAGGCGACGAGCGAGTAGATGTCGCCTTCCATCTCGACCGGCAGGCGCGAGTTCGCCTTGCAGATGTCGATCAGGGTGCGGTTGACGGTGCCGGCGTCGACGACCTTGAGGAAGGGCAGCGAGATGCCCTCCATGTAGACGTCGGTGGCGTCGGGGCCGAAGCCGATGCCGCCGATGTCGGTGAGGTGCGAGGTGCAGGAGAAGTAGCCGACGAGCTTGCCGTCGAGAAAGGCGGGCGTGGTGACGACGAAGTCGTTCAGGTGGCCCGTGCCCTTCCAGGGATCGTTGGTGATGTAGGCGTCGCCCTCGGCCATGGTTTCGGGCGGGAAGGCTTCGAGGAAGTGCTTGACGCTCTCGGCCATGGAGTTGACGTGGCCGGGGGTGCCGGTAACGGCCTGCGCGAGCATGCGGCCTTGGACGTCGAACACGCCGGCGGAGAGGTCGCCCGCCTCGCGGACGATCGTGGAGAAGGCCGTCCGCAAGAGGACCTGCGCCTGTTCTTCGACCACGGAGACGAGGCGGTCCCAGATGATCTGCCGTTCGACGACGCCGAGTTCGGTCATGGCTTCGCTCCCTCAGCCTTGCTTGTCGAGGACCAGGTGGCGCGCACCGTCGAGGCTGACCCGCCAGCCGGCGCCGACGACGGTGGTGGTGGTGGCTTCCTCGACGAGGCAGGGGCCTTCGACCGCGGCACCTGGGGTGAAGTCCGAGCGCCGGTAGACGGGGACGGTGGCGACCGCGTCCGCAAGCGCGAGGCGGCGCTCGCCGATGGGGTTTGGTGGGGCGGCGTCGTCGGTTGTGGCGGTGGGCTCGGGCGGCGGGACGGCGGTGGCCTTGGTGACCGACCAGGTGAGGACTTCGATGGCGCCGTCGGGGATGGTGCGGGCGAAGAGCTTGGCGTAGGCCGCCTCGAAGTTTTGGCGGAGGAGGGCCGCGTCCTCGGGGGTGAAGGGGCGGTCGGGCAGGGGTACGGCGACCTCGTGGCCCTGGCCCACATAGCGCATGTAGGCGAGGCGCGTGGTGGTGAGCCGCGCATCGCCGGCACCCTTGCGGACGACGTCTTCCGCCTCCTCGCTCATGCGGGTGACGAGGTCGTTGGCGGTGGCGGCGTCGAACGGGTCGAGGCGCATGTAGTGCGAGCGCAGCACCTCGTAGCCGATGGGGGCGAGGAGGAAGCCGATGGCCGAGCCGACGCCCGCATCGGCCGGGACCACGACGCGGCGGATGGTGAGCTTGTCGGCGACGCGGACGGCGTGGACGGGGGCGGCACCGCCGAAGGCGATCATGGTGTAGCCACCGACGTCGACGCCGCTTTCGACGGCGTGGACGCGGCTGGCATTGGCCATGTTCTCGTCGACGATCTCGCAGACGGCACGGGCGGAGCCCAGCGCGTCGAGGCCGAGCTTGGTGCCGACGCCCTGGACGAGCGCGCGTTCGGTGGCGGCCACATCGAGCTGCATGCGGCCGCCCGCGAAGGTGGTCGGATCGAAGCGGCCAAGCGCGAGGTCGGCGTCGGTGACGGTCGGCTCGGTGCCGCCCCGGCCGTAGGCAACGGGGCCGGGCTCGGCGCCGGCGCTGTCCGGGCCGACCGTGACGCGCATGAGGTCGTCGACGCGGGCGATGGAGCCGCCGCCGGCGCCGATCTCGACCATCTCGATGACGGGGATGCGGACCGGGAAGCCCGAGCCCTTCATGAAACGGGCGGAGCGGTCGACCTCGAAGGTGCGGGCGGCGTGCGGCTGGAAGCGGTCGATCAGGCAGATCTTGGCGGTGGTGCCGCCCATGTCGAAGCTGAGCACGTGCGGGCGGTCGATCTCGCGCGCCAAGTGGGCGGCGAGGATGGCGCCGCCGGCGGGGCCGCTTTCGACCAGGCGGATGGGAAAGCGGCGTGCGGTCTCGATGGTGGTGAGGCCGCCGCCGGAGGTCATCAGGTAGACCGGGCAGGCGAAGCCGCGCTCGGCGAGTGCGGTCTCCAATCGGCCGAGATAGCCGGCCATCAGGGGCTGGACGTAGGCATTGGCGACCGTGGTCGAGACGCGCTCGTACTCGCGAATTTCGGGGCAGACCTCGGCCGAGAGGCTGACCGGCACGCCGGGCAGTTCGTCCGCCAGGATGGCGCGGGTCCGCTCCTCGTGCGCCGGTGCCGCATAGGCGTGCATGAACGAGACGGCGACGCTCTCGACCTCGGCCGCCTTCAACGGACCGGCAACCCGCCGCACCGCGTCCTCGTCGAGGGCGAGGCGGACCCGGCCCCGGGCGTCGACGCGCTCGGGCACGGTGAAGCGCAAGGGGCGCGGCACCAGGGGGGCGGGCTTGACCAGGAACACGTCGTACTGGTCGAAGCGGCCCTCGTCGGCGATCTCCAAGGTGTCGCGGAAGCCCTCGGTGGCGATCAGCGCCGTCTTGGCACCCTTGCGCTCGATGATGGCGTTGGTGGCGAGCGTGGTGCCGTGGACGATCAAGCCCACGTCGCCGGCCCGCTTGCCAGTCGCCGCCAAAAGCTCGGCCAAGCCGTCCAGCACCGCGCGCTCGGGGGCTTCGGGCGTCGTCAGCACCTTGGCCGCGCTCCGCCTGCCGGCATCGTCCAGCACCAGGTCGGTGAAGGTGCCGCCGATGTCGATGCCGATACGAATCATGGGTAAACCGATCCTCCTGGGGCTTGGGCGTTTGGGGTGTAGCACGGCCCGTGCCAAAAGACCCATCGGGGAACGGGCAGGCGCCCATGCCCATCTGCAAGCGAGGACGCATGACTTCTTGGCAGGCGAACGAGACCAGCACCGTGCGGCTGGGCAAGCGCGATTACGCGGTGGACCACGATTGGGCGGGGCTGGATCAGGCCGGCGTGGCAGGCCCGATCAGCGAGATTGCGTGGTCGGGCGAGCACCTTTGGGTGCTGCAACGTGCCGATCCGCCGCTCTTGGTGTTCGACCGCGACGGCCGCCAAATGGCGGCGCACGCCACGGGTGCCATCCAGGACGGCCACGGACTGGCCCCGGACGGTGCGGGCGGCGTGCTCGCCGTCGACCGCGACGCCCACCAGGTGCTGCGCCTTGCGGCAGACGGAGCACTCGCGGCGCAGTGGGGCACGCGGCACCGGCCCCGCTGGGCGGAGCCCTTCAACCATCCGACCAGCGCCGCTTTCGCCCCGGACGGCAGCCTCTGGGTCGCCGACGGCTACGGCAATGCGCGGGTCCACCGCTTCGCCGCCGACGGCAGCCTCGCCCTCTCCTTCGGCGAGTTGGGCGAAGGTCCCGGCCAGTTCCGCTGTCCGCATGCCGTAGCCGTCGCGGCCGACGGGCGCGTCGTCGTCGCCGACCGCGACAACGACCGGGTGCAGGTGTTCACGGCCACGGGCGAGGTTCTGGCGATCTGGGGTGGCTTCGCCCGGCCGATGGCCGTCGCGATCGGCCCTGACGGCTGGGTCTACGTCACCGACCAGGTGCCGAGCCTGCACCGCATCGCGCTCGACGGCACGAGCCGCAGCCGCGCCCGACCGGCGCGGAACCTGCCGCACGGCTTGGCCATCGCCGGGGACGGCACGATCTATCTGGCGGAGATGAACCCGCGCTCGCTGGTGCGCATGCGGCCGATTTAGTCGGCCAATGCCGCCGGATGCGCGGCGAGCCAAGCCGTGTAGTCGGCAAGCGCCCGTGCCATGTCGTAGGCGGCGGCGAAGCCGGTCCAACGGGCGAGCGCCGTAACGTCGAGGGATGCCCGATCCCGCGGTAGGTAGACGTCGACATTGGGCGTCTCGCCCGGCTCGGCCACGCGGCAGACGAAGCCCGGCCAATGCGCGGCGAGCGCTTCGCCCCACGCCAGCGCCGTGAAGCCGGCGTTGGAGCCGAGGTTGAGCAGCCGCGGCGCCGCGTCGGGCAGGGCCAATAGCGCGTCGAGACCGGCGGCAACGTCACGGACGTAGATCCAGTCGCGGTGATGCGGGCGGGGCAAGAGCGCCGGCTCGCCCCGAGCCGCCAACCGGCAGAGCTGGAAGAGCGGGCTCAGGGTGTCGCGCACGCCCGTGGCGCGCTCCCACGGCCCGAAGACGCTGCCCAGCCGGGCGATCCGCACGTCGACGCCGTAGAGGCCGCCGAGCCTGAGTGCCACCCGCTCGGCCGCGAACTTGGTGATCTCGTAGAGCGACACGGGATCGCTCGGCAGGTCCTCCGTCAGCGGCTCGCCGCGGAACATCGTCCGGCCGTAGGCGGCGTTCGAACTGGCGACGACGACACGGCCGACGCCGTGGTCGCGACAGGCCCTGAGCAGGCCGGCCGTGCCGACCACGTTCACCGTGACCACGCCTTCCGGATCCACGGCGTCACGCTCGGCGCCTGCGGTGACCGTGGCGGTGTGAATGACGGACCGGACGCGCCCGCGCCCGAAGGCGGCCGCGAGGGCGGCCCGATCCGTCACGTCGGCCTGCACGGGCGCGAAACGGCCGGGCGCGGCGGCGAGCGCGGCCAATAGCTCCGCCGTCGGCGGCGCGCGGTCGATGCCGAGGACGTGCTCGCCCCGTCCCACCAAATGCTCCACCAGAGCCGCACCCACGAACCCGCTCGCTCCGGTCACCGCAATCGTCACGCACCGCTCCTCCGCTGGACGATTGCCACCATGGCACGAGCCTGCTTGATCGGAAACGTCGCTCGCCCTCGCTGGAGCCCGGTCCCGTGCGCCTCATGGTCCTCAATCCGAATACCTCGCCCGGCATCACCGCCCGGCTCATGGGGGCCGCCGAGGCGGCCGCCGCACCCGACACCGCGTTGGAGGGGCTGACGGCGCCGCGCGGCGTCCCCTACATCGCCACTCGTGCGGAGGCTGCCATCGGTGCCGCCGTGGCGCTGGAGATGCTGGCCGAGCACGTCGAGCGGTTCGACGCCGCCGTCATCGCCGCGTTCGGCGATCCGGGGCTCGGCGGGGCGCGCGAGCTGTTCGACCAGCCCGTGGTGGGCCTCGCCGAAGCCGGCATGCTGACGGCCTGCATGCTGGGCGGGCGCTTCGCCATCGTCAGCTTCGCCCGGTCGTTGGAGCCGTGGTACGCCGAGTGCGTTGCCTGGCACGGCCTCGGTGAGCGCTGCTGCGCCATCCGCTGCCTGGAAACCGGCTTCACCTCCATCGACGACGTGCAGGAGGAACACCGCGACCTCTTGATCGACCTCGCCGAGCGGGCGGTGGTGGAGAACGGCGCCGATGTCGTCGTGCTGGCCGGCGCCCCGCTCGCGGGCCTCGCCGATCAGGTGCGCGATTACCTGTCGGTGCCGGCGGTCGACTGCATGGCGGCGGCGGTGAAGCAGGCGGAACTCCTGGTGGCCCTCGCCCCCCGCAAGGCCGTCGCCGGCAGCTTCCGCCGCCCGGCGGCCAAGCCCTCCACCGGCCTGCCCCGCTCCCTGGCCAACCGCCTCGGCCACAGGTGAGGCGCCGGCGCGCGTTGACCCGTTACCGAGGCCTCGATACTCCCCGGTAGAACGAACGGGGAGGTTCGAACATGTTCAACGTGCGCCTGGATGCGCTCGTCCACGCCTATCGCCATGGCCGCCTCGACCGCCGGAGCTTTCTGGAACGGGCCACCGCCGCCGGTGTGACGCTCGGCGTCGCCACCAGCCTCGCTGCGATCCACGGCGGCACGGCGTTCGCCACCTCGTCGCGCGAGGTCGACGCGGTCGACGACGCCTACGACGTGATCGTCGTCGGCGCCGGCTCGGCTGGGGCTGCCCTCGCCTACCGGCTCGCCACGACGACCGACGCGCGGGTCCTGGTGTTGGAGGCAGGCGCGCCGGACGACCTGCCGGAGATCCACGATCCGCGCGCCTGGGGTGCCGTGTTGGCCACGCCTGCCACCAAATGGTTCGCGACCACGCCGCAGCCGCACACCCTGGACCGCGTCCACAACTGGCCACGGGGCAACGTGCTGGGCGGCACCAGTGCCCTCAACGCCATGGTTTTTGCGCGCGGCCACGCGAGCGACTTCGACACGTGGGCCTACGCCGGCAATCCGGGCTGGGACCACGCGAGCGTGCTGGAGCACTTCAAGGCGTTCGAGGACTACGAGGGCGGCGCCAGTGACTTGCGCGGCGCTGGCGGGCCGTTGCACGTCTCCAAGCCGCAGCCGGGCAAGCGCCATCCGGGAGCGGAGGCCTTCATGGCCGCTGCCGTGGACCTGGGCTTTCCCGAGACGGCGTCGATCAACGGCCCGACGATGGAGGGCCCGGCCTGGGTCGACCTGACCATCAAGGACCAGCGCCGCCAGTCGACCGCCACCGCCTTCCTCAAGCCGGCGATGGAGCGAGCGAACCTCACGGTGCTGACCGACGCTCCGGTAACCGGCCTCACCTTCGACGGCACCCGCTGCACCGGCGTCACCTACCTGCACGCGGGCGAGCCGCGCACCGTACGGGCCGAGCGGGAGGTGGTCCTCGCGGCCGGTGCCATCGACAGCCCGCGCCTTCTGCTGCTCTCCGGCGTCGGCCCGGCCGACGAGCTGCGGGGGCTCGACATCGCGCCGGTCGTGGACCTGCCGGGCGTCGGCCGCAACCTCCAGGACCACGTGCTCGGTGCCGGCCCCAACTACGCGGCGCCGGGATCGATGCCCGTCTCCGAGTACAACCACTCAGAGGTCTACATGTGGTGGCGCTCGGACGCGCGGCTGGTGGCGCCGGACGTGATCGTCCTCTACGTCAGCGTGCCCTTCGCCACCGACGCCTTCTCGCTCGACGGCGTCGAGCACGGCTGGTGCATGCTCTCGGGCCTCGCCCGGCCCTCCAGCCGCGGCACGCTGCGGCTCGCCTCGGCCGCGTTCGACGATCCGCCGATCATCGACCCCAACTACCTCGCCACCGAGCAGGACCGCCGGGCCTTCGGCTACGCCACGGAACTCGCCCGCGAGCTGGCGCTGCACTCGGCCTATGCCGACCAGCGCGCCCGCGAGGTCTTGCCGGGACCGGAGATCGAGGTGGGCACGCCCGCCTGGGACGACTTCGTGCGCAAGTCGGCCCACACCTACTTCCACCCCACCTCGACTTGCGCGATGGGGGTCGGCGAGATGGCCGTGGTCGACCCGAGCCTGCGGGTCTACGGCACCGAGGGTCTGCGTGTCGCCGACGCCTCGGTGATGCCGTCGATCACCACCAGCAACACCAACGCGCCCTCCATCATGATCGGCTGGAAGGCGGCGGACCTGGTAGGCGCGGCGATGGGGTGAACCCGACCCGCCGCCGGTCGAGGGGTGGACAAGGCGGGGCAGGCGGGTGAGTCTGGTCGGCACCGCAACCACCCCGCCGGGAAGGGGACCGTGCTGGAACCCGCGGACGCCTCGGGTGCGCTGCCGCCCCGTCGCCTCGCTGCCATCGTCGCCATCGACATGGTCGGCTACGCGCGGCTGGTGGGCGAGGACGAGGCCGGCACGCTCCGCCGCCTCAAGTCCCTCCGACGCGCGTTGATCGACCCGCGTCTCGCCCAGGGCGGCGGGCGCATCGTCAAGACCACCGGCGACGGTCTCCTGGTGGAGTTCGCGAGCGTGCAGGCGGCAGTGGCGGCGGCGGCCGACGTGCAGCGCGCGCTGGCCGACCGCCAGGGCGAGGCCGCGCCGGCCATGGCCTTTCGCATCGGCATCCACCTGGGCGACGTGGTGGTGGACGGCGACGACCTGATGGGCGACGGGATCAACGTCGCCGCCCGGCTCGAGGGCGTGGCCCCGGCCGGGGGGATCGCCCTGTCGGAGGCGGTGCACGCCAGCATCGCGGGTCGGATCGACCTCGACTTCACCGACCTGGGCACGGTACCGCTCAAGAACATCCGCCACGCGGTCAGGGTTTACGCCTGGACGCCCGACGCACGATCGCCCGCCCGCACCCGGCGGCGAGCGATGTCCTGGCGTGGCGTGTTGGTCGCCGCGGCGGTGCTCGGCCTCGCCGGCGGCGTCGCGCTGGTCCCGACGGACTTCGGTTGGCGCGAGCAAGCACCTGTGGAGATGGCGGACGTGCCGGCGACCCCGGCGCGCGCCAGCGTCGCCGTGCTGCCGCTGCTGAACTTGAGCGACACCCCCGACGAGGACTACTTCGCCGCCGGGCTGACCGAGGACCTGATGGCGGCCCTCGGGCGATTCCGGGAGCTGACCGTCGTCGGGCGCAACACCGCCTTCCGCTACCTCGGCGACGACGGTGCCGTCGGCGAGAACGGTCGCACGCTCGGCATCGCCTATCTGGTCGAGGGCAGCGTGCGCCGGAGCGAGGACCGCGTCCTGGTGACCGCAAGGCTGCTGGAAGCGGAAACGGGTCGGGTGTTGTGGTCCGACCGCTACGACGACGCCGGTGACAACGTGTTCGCGGTGCAGGAGGCGATCGCCCGCAACGTCGCCGGCCGGCTCGCGGTCACCGTGACGCAGGTCGAGCAGGACCGCGCCTTGGAAGCGCCGACCGAAAGCCTCGACGCCTACGATTTGGTCCTGCGTGCCCGGCACCTCATGCTCCGCGGCACCCGCGCCGACAACCGCGAGGCCCGCGCGCTCTTGGAGCGGGCAACAACGCTCGACCCGGACTACGCCGCCGCGCATGCGTGGAGCGGCCAAGCCTATGTCGAGATGGCGGAACTGGGCTGGACGGAGGATCCGGATTGGGCGATCCGCCGCGCCACCGACGCCGCGCAGCGGGCCCTGGCGCGCGAGCCCAACGGCGTGAAGGCGCTGAGCGTGGCGGCCCAGGTCCAGGCGTTCCGCGGCCACTACGAGGACGCCCTGGCCGCGACGGATCAGATCCTGGAGATCAACCCGAGCGACGCGGACGGGCTGCACGCACGCGCCGGACTGCTGCTGTGGCTCGGGCGGATCGACGAGGCGATCGTCGCCGGTGAGCGCGCCCTCCGCTACGACCCGGAACCGCGCCAGGAACCGATCTTCAACCTCGGCCTCGCCTACTATACCGCGGGCCGCTATGCGGAGGCCACGCGGGTGCTGCGCCAGGGTCTGGCCCGCTTTCCCGACAACGCCTTCTTCAACGCCGTGCTCGCCGCGGCCTTGGCCCGCGCCGAGCGGCTGCCGGAGGCACAGGCGGCGTTGGCCGAGGTGCGCCGCGCCAACCCGTTCTTCGATCCGAACCGTTTCGGCAGCAAGTTCCGCGACCCGGAACACCGCGCCAATCTGCGTGAAGGTCTCCGAGAGGCCGCCGCCGAAAGCTGAGCGGGCCGGCGCTCCGATGGCGGCGGCCGTGAAGGGCTATTGCGGCTCGAACGGCAGATCGGCGACGTCGTGCCAGTTCGCCTCGGCCCGGGCGATGTAGGTCTGCAGATCGTCCTCGGGCAACTCGGAGAAGACGAAGAGCTTGCCGTCGACGATGTGCCACTTCTCGGGGTCGGCCTCGACCTTCATGCCGTCGGATACCCCGGCAGCACAGGCGCCCGCGAACTGCGGCAGGTAGGCGTCGGGGTCACCTTCGAACAGCGTCATGTGCGCCGCCGAGGCGAAGCGGTAGCGGCCGTGGTCGAAGAGGACCTCGTACGCCGCGTCGCCCGGCCTGGCCATGCCCTCGGTGAAATAGGCGACGGGGTCGTAGCCCCGCAGCACCAGCCGCGCCTCGTCGCCGAACGCCGCGCCGGAGGCACCGAGGGCGACGACGCACGCGACCAAGTATCGGCCAACCCAACTCATGGCTTCGCTCCCTGGTCGAACGAAGCGGCAACCTACACGACCATCCCGCCGCTGTCGCCCCTCGCCAGCCGCGCTTCGCATTTGGCCCGCCGGCCGGACGGCGCTAAATGCCTTCCATGACCGACGCACCCTGCCGCCTCCTCCTCGTCGACGGCTCCGGCTACATCTTCCGGGCCTTCTTCGCGCTGCCGCCGATGACCCGGCCGGACGGCACGCCCGTCAATGCCGTCTACGGCTTCTGCAACATGCTCTGGCGGCTGTTGCAGGACCGGCCGAACGACGACATCCTGGTCGTGTTCGACGCCTCGGGCGAGAGCTTCCGGAACGAGATCTACGACGCCTACAAGGCGAACCGGGACGAGACTCCGGAGGACTTGAAGCCGCAGATGGCGATCGTGCGGGAGGCCGTCGACGCCTTCGGCCTGCCCCGGATCGAGCAGGCGGGCTTCGAGGCGGACGACCTGATCGCCACCTATGCGCGGCTGGCGAAGGAAGCGGGCGAGCCGGTGCAGGTGGTCTCCTCCGACAAAGACCTGATGCAGCTCGTCGGCGACGGCGTCTCGATGTGGGATCCGATGAAGAACCGCGACGTCGACGAGGCGGTGGTGCGCGAGCGGTTCCACGCGCCGCCGGCGCTGGTGCGCGACGTGCTGGCGCTGGCCGGCGACAGCTCGGACAACGTGCCGGGCGTACCCGGCATCGGCGCCAAGACGGCGGCAGCCCTGCTGGAGGAGTTCGGCGACCTGGAGACGCTCTTGGCGAACGCCGCGAGCATCAAGCAGCCGAAGCGCCGCCAGACGCTGATCGACTTCGCCGACCAGGCGCGGCTGTCGCAGCGGCTGGTGACGCTGAAGGACGACGTGCCGGTGGCGCTGCCACTCGAAGCGCTGCGCCGCCCCGCCTTCGACGCCGCCAAGGCCAAGGCGTTCCTGGACGCCAACGACTTCAAGTCGCTGAAGAACCGTATCGACCTGGCGGTCGGCGAGGCGCCGGCCGTGGTCGAGACCGCACCGGGCGAGATCGAGACGGTCGTCATCCGCGACCTCGCCACGCTCGAGGCCTGGCTCGAGGCCGCCGACCGCGCGGGCGTGCTCGCCCTCGACATCGAGACCACCTCGTTGAACGTGGCCGCCGCCGAGCTGGTGGGCGTCTCGCTCGCCGTCGAGCCGGGCCGGGGTGCCTATCTGCCGCTCCGGCACAAGGACGACTTCGACCAGCTCGCCGCCGACCAGATCGACCTGGAGGACGCCCTCGACCGGCTGCGCGGCCCGTTGGCCGAGGGCTCGATCCTGAAGGTCCTGCACAATGCCAAGTACGACCTGGGCGTGCTCTCGCGCTACGGCGTGCAGGTGCAGCCGATCGACGACACCATGCTGCTCTCCTACGTGCTCGACGGCGCGGCCCACGGTCACGGCATGGACGAGCTGGCGCGGCGCCATCTCCAGCACGCCACGATCCCGTTCGAGGACGTCTGCGGCAAGGGCAAGGCGCAGATCACCTTCGACAAGGCCCCGATCGACAAGGCCGCCACCTACGCCGCCGAGGATGCCGAGGTCACGCTCCGGCTCTGGCGGCTGTTGAAGCCGCGCCTCGTCGCCGAGCATCAGGTCGCCGTCTACGAGACGCTGGACCGTCCGCTCGTGCCGATCGTCGTCGGCATCGAGACGACGGGCGTCCTGATCGACACCGACATCCTGAAGCGGCTGACGGCCGACTTCACCCAGCGCATGGCGCAGCTCGAGGACGAGGCGACCAAGCTGGCGGGCAGGCCCTTCAACCTCGGCTCGCCCAAGCAGCTCGGCGAGGTGCTGTTCGACGAGTTGGGGATCGGCGGGTCGGGCAAGAAGACCAAGACCGGCAGCCACGCGACCGGCGCGGACATCCTGGAGGAGCTGGCCGCCAAGGGCCACGAGCTGCCGCGCGTGGTGCTCGACTGGCGGCAATTGCAGAAGCTGACCCGCACCTACACCGAAGCCCTGGTCGAGGAGGTGCAGCCGACGACCGGGCGCATCCACACCTCCTACATGCTCGCCGCCACCTCCACCGGCCGGCTCAGCTCGACCGACCCGAACCTCCAGAACATCCCCATCCGGACCGAGGAAGGGCGCAAGATCAGGACGGCGTTCATAGCATCCGACGGCTACGCCCTGGTCTCGGCCGACTACTCGCAGGTGGAGTTGCGCATCCTCGCGCACATCGCCGACATCGGCCCCTTGAAGGAGGCCTTCGCCGACGACGTCGACATCCACGCGGTGACGGCGGCCGAGATGTTCGACGTGCCGGTGAAGGAGGTCTCGGGCGAACTGCGGCGGCGGGCCAAGACCATCAACTACGGCATCATCTACGGCATCGGTGCCTGGGGCCTCGCCACCCGCCTCGGCATCGAGCAGAGCGACGCGCGCGCCTTCATCGAGCGCTATTTCGAGCGCTATCCCGGCATCAAGGCCTACATGGACCGCGTGAAGGAGGAGGCGCGCACGCACGGCGCGGTGCGCACCCTGTTCGGCCGGCGCTGCGTCATCCCCGAGATCAACACCAAGGTGGTGGCGCGCCGGTCCTACGCCGAGCGCCAAGCGATCAACGCGCCGATCCAGGGCTCCGCCGCCGACATCATGAAACGCGCCATGATCCGGGTCGACCGGCGCCTGCGCCGGGAGCAGGCTGGCGCCCGCATGCTCCTCCAGGTGCATGACGAATTGGTCTTCGAGGTGCCCGAAGCCGAGGTCGAGGCGACCTCCGCCCTACTGGGCGAGGAAATGGCCGCCGCCGCCACCCTCTCCGTCCCTCTCGTCGTCGAGGTCGGTCACGGGCGAAATTGGAACGCGGCGCATTGAAGACCGGAGGGGCTGTCGGCCCCCGGCCCCACTAACCGCCGCGCTCTCTCCGCGCGGCATCGACGAGCCGCCGGTCGAGCTCGGCGAGGCAGGCGCGGCGGTCCGCGACGCAGCCGCCGTCGAGCCACCAGCGCTCGATCAGGGCGAGTTGGGCGCCCACGTCCGGCCCCGGCTGGAGGCCGCGGGCAACGAGGTCGCGGCCCCGGACCGGCAGCTTGGGCGTGCCGAGTGCCGCCAGCCGTGCAGCGAACGCATCGGCCGGGGCCTCGGTCGCGAACAGATGCGCGGCGAGCACGGCATCGGCGCCGTCGCGGTAGAGGCGCCGGCGCAGATCCGCGTCGTCGGCGCCGGCGAGATCGACCGGCGTGACGGCGACCAGCCGCGCGAGCCGGGCGGCGTCGGCGCGCGAGGGCTTGAGCCGGCGGACGAGTGTCGAGACCGCCGCTTCGGCGTCGGCCGCCGTGCGGAGGAGTGCCGCCAGCCGGCGCACCGCGTCCGGCGCCGGCTCCACGGCGACCAGCCGGGCCAGGAGCGAGGGGTCGACCTCGGTGCCGAGAAGCCACGGCAACAGGGCGATCGCGGCCATGTGCCCGACGGCGGGACGCGGGTCCGGCTCGGCCAGCAGCTTCCACGTCTCGTGCTGTAGGCGCTCGCCCGAGAGTAGCCCCATGCCGGCGATACCGGCTCGCAGTGCGGCAAGCGTCGCCGCGTCCGGCGCTTCGCGGCCGAAGCCGGCGTAGAAGCGGAAGAAGCGCAGCACGCGGAGATAGTCCTCGGCGATGCGCGTCGCCGCGTCGCCGACGAAACGGACGCGGCCGGCAGCGAGGTCCGCCTCGCCGCCGAAGGGGTCGAACAGGCGGCCTTCACGGTCGGCGCTCATGGCGTTGAAGGTGAAGTCGCGCCGCGCCGCATCGACGGTGAAGTCGTCGGTAAAGGCGACCGTCGCATGGCGGCCGAAGGTCTCGACGTCGCGCCGCAACGTCGTGATCTCGAACGGCCGATGGTCGACCACGGCGGTGACGGTGCCGTGCTGGAGCCCGGTCGGTACGGCCTTGATGCCGGACCGTTCCAGCAGCGCGAGAACGCGCTCCGGCGGCTCCGGTGTGGCGAGGTCGAGGTCGAGGCCCGGCCGCGCGCGCCCGGCGAGCGTGTCGCGCACGCAGCCGCCGACGAAGCGCGCCGGTCGGCCGCCCGCCTCCAACGCATACAGCAGGCGGACGGTCGGCTCGGCCGTACGCCAAGGAGCCGCCTCGAGACGGGCATCGGGTTCCTGCATCGCAGCCTCTTAGGCGAGGTCGCGCGTCCGTGCTAGATGCAGGGCCATGTCCCGCATCGACCGCCCGCGCGGCCGGCGCGAGCGCGCGCAACTCGCCGTCGCGCTCGACCGGCTCCCCGCCGACGACCGCCCGACCGCGACGCTGACTGCGGACGGTCTCCGGGCGCGCGTGCTCCACCTCGATCCTTGGGTGATCGTCGTCGACAAGCCGGCGGGGCTGCCCGTCCATGCGGGGCCGACCAGCCCCGACCATCTGGAGCGCTACCTGGGCGCGCTGGCCTTCGGCTATGCCGGGCCGCCGCAGCTCGCGCACAGGCTCGACCGCGACACCTCCGGCTGCCTTGCGCTCGGGCGCCACCGCCGCGCCCTCAAGCGGCTGGGCGCCCTGTTCGAGGCGGGCCGCGTCGAGAAGACCTATTGGGCCGTGGTGGAGGGCGTGCCGGCAGCCCCGTCCGGCACCATCGACCGGCCGATCCTGAAGCTGAGCGACCGGCGCGGCTGGCGCATGGTGGTCGATCCCGCGGGTCGTGCCGCCGTGACCGACTACGAGGTGCTGGCGAGTGCCGGCGGTCGGAGTTGGATCGCCTTCCGTCCCCGTACCGGCCGTACACATCAACTGCGCGTGCATGCGGCGACGATGGGCTGGCCGATCGTCGGCGACGGGTTCTATGCCGAGGGGGCCGCACGGGAAGGTCCGTTGCTCCTCCACGCCCGAAGCCTTACCTTGCCGCTCGATTCGGCGGCCCCGATCCGCGCCGAAGCCCCGCCTCCGCCGCACCTCGCGCGCGTGCTGGCCTCGCTGGAGACCGATCGATGACGGGACTGTCGACGACCGGACGGCGTGCGTTGATCCGCCACCCCGGCGACGGCGAAGCCAATGGCGCCTTCGCGCTGCCGCGCAGGCTGCTGGTCAATGCCGAGGACACGGACGGCGCCCTGTCCATGTGGCTGGAAACGGTGCCGCCCGGAAGCGGTCCTCCCCTGCATCGCCACGACCGGCAGCGCGAACTCTTCCAGGTGTTCGGCGGCCGCATGCTGTTCCAATGCGACGGTGAGCGCATGGAGGTCGGTCCCGGAACGGTCATCCTCGTCCCGCCCGGAGTGGCGCACGCCTTCTTGAACGTCGGCAGGGAGACGGCGGAGATCATGGTCACGATGACGCCGGGCGGGTTCGAGGGTTTCTTCCGCGAGGTCGAGGCGCAAGGGCTCACGCCCCACACCGACATGCAGGCCATCGTCGATCTCGCCGCCCGCTACGACCTCGCCTTCACGGGACCGCCGCTCGTCCCCTGAGACCGGCGGTCACGCCGGCGGATCGAGGGCGCCCTCGGCACCGTTGAGGAGGCGCGAGAAGTTGACGAGCATTGCCGCGGTGGCGCCCCAGATATAGCGGTCCTCGTAGGGCAGTACCCAGAAGTGGCGCCGCTGGTCGCCACGCATCTTGCTGTCGCGACGGTGGTTGGCCGGATCGACGACGAAGCTCAGCGGCACCTCGAAGACGTCGGCCACCTCGAAGGGATCCGGGCGGAAGGCGATCGGCGGCTCGACCCAGGCGACGACCGGATGCACGCGGTAGCCGGTTACCGTGTCGTAGGTATTGAGTTCGCCGAGGATGCGGCAATGCGCGGGGCTCAGCCCGATTTCCTCGCCGGTCTCGCGCAGCGCCGTCGCCGCCGGGTCCGGGTCGTCCGGCTCCATCCGACCGCCGGGAAAGCTGATCTGGCCCGCATGATCGCGCAGATGCGCCGTGCGTTGCGTAAGGATGACGGTTGGTTCGCCATGGCCGACGATCCCGATCAGCACGGCGGCGGGGGTGCGTTCGGCGTCGATCGCGCCGTGGCCGGCATCGCCCATGATCAGTTCCAGCGGTGGACGCCGCCGGATGCGCTCTCGGATGGCACCGGGCGTAAAGTGGGTGAGCGGCTTCAAGACGACCCCAGCAAGAAGAACCTCCCGCCGCTCCACACGCCATAGCCTTCGGCCCGCTCCTCGCCGTGCTCCACCAAGTCGTAGAACACGCCGCGGGCGAGCCGCGCTTCCAGGCCGCCATCGACCGCGACATAGGGCGCCTGGCTGCCGTCCGGCTGGGACCCCATGCGGAGCGGATGGTCGGGCCCAACGGTAACCCACGCGTCGAGATTGGTGCGCAGCCGCACCGTCTGCAGGGCGCCCGCGCCGGCGAACTCGGCCGCGACCGCAAGGAACGGCACGTCGGCGACGTCCACGATGCCACGCTCGCCCGGCGTCACCAGCCAGTAGCGGCCGTCGGCGGTGCGGCGCAGCACCGAGGCGAACAACTTGACGAGGCCGGGCCGCCGGATGGGCGAGCCGCGATAGCTCCAGGTACCGTCGCGATCGATGGCGATGCCGAGATCGCCGCAGTCGGGATCGCCCGCGGCGACCGCGCGCTCCAGCTCCTCGAAAGCTTTTTCCAATCGGGGGTTCGCCCTGTCCCTGACCATGCGCTACATCTGTGACGAGACGCTTCGTTCGGCAAGCACGTCCGGTGCTCGGCCGACGCGGCCCGAGCCTAAGGAGACAGGCTTGACGGCAACCGAACCCGACCTCCTCGACGACGTCGACCGCGCCATCGACCGCCTCGCCGCGGTCAAGCGCGAGGTGGCGAAGGTGATCTTCGGCCAGGAGCACGTGGTCGAGCTCAGCCTCGTCACGCTGCTCGCCGGCGGCCACGGCCTGCTCGTCGGCATGCCCGGCCTCGCCAAGACCCGACTGGTGGAAACGCTCGCCGTGGTCCTCGGCATGGCGCAGAAGCGGGTGCAGTTCACGCCGGACCTGATGCCGGCCGACATCCTCGGCTCGGAGGTGCTCGACGAGGGTCCGGACGGACGGCGCCACTTCCGCTTCATCGAAGGGCCGATCTTCTGCCAGCTGCTGATGGCCGACGAGATCAACCGCGCCAGCCCGCGCACCCAGGCGGCACTGTTGCAGGCGATGCAGGAGCACCGGGTCACCATCGCCGGCGCCGACCGTCCGCTGCCAGCCCCCTTTCACGTGCTCGCCACGCAGAACCCGATCGAGCAGGAGGGCACCTATCCGCTGCCCGAGGCGCAGCTCGACCGGTTCCTGCTCGAGATCGACATCGACTATCCCGACGTCGACGCGGAGCGCCGGCTCATGGTGGCGACCACCGGCACCGGCGACGCGCGCGCCGGCACCGTGCTCGATCCGGCAACGCTCCAGGCACTCCAGAAGCTGGTGCGATCGATTCCCGTCGGCGAGCAGGTGGTCGACGCGATCCTGCGGCTGGTGCGGGCCGGCCGGCCGCAGACCAGCGACGATCCGGCCCTGGTCGAGCAGGTCGCCTACGGCCCCGGCCCGCGCGCCAGCCAGGCGCTGATGCTGACCGCCCGTGCCCGCGCCCTGCTGGACGGTCGCCTCGCCCCCTCGATCGACGACGTCGAGGCCCTCGCCTATCCGGTGCTCAAGCACCGCATGGCGCTGACCTTCGCCGCCCGCGCCGACGGCGTCACCCTGGCCGACGTCGTCCGCCGCCTCGTCGAGCGCAATCTCGCCACATGACGACCGCGGCGCGGACCCACCGTCGCCACGAAGCCGAAAAAATCGGCGCCCGCCTGCCCCCGCTCCAGGTGGCAGCCGATCGTGTCGCCGCGACCGTGGCGCAGGGCGTCCACGGCCGCCGCCGGGTCGGCATGGGCGAGAGCTTCTGGCAGTTCCGGCCCTACCAGCCGGGCGACAGCACGACGTCCATCGACTGGCGGCAGTCGGCCAAGGGCGACCGCTTCGTCCTGCGGGAACTCGAATGGGAAGCGGCGCAGAGTGTCTGGCTCTGGGTCGATGGCTCGGCGTCGATGCGCTACGGCTCGCACAAGGGGCCGACCAAGCACGAGCGCGCCCAGGTCCTGGCGCTGGCCTTGGCGTCGTTGTTGCTCAGAGCGGGCGAGCGGGTCGCTGTACTCGGCGGCAACGGACCGCCGATGGCCGGGCGGGCGGCGCTGTCGAGGCTGGTCGACCAGCTCGATGCGGACGCGAGCGACCGCTTGCCGCGACAGCCGCTGCCCCGCCATGCGCGGGTCGTTCTGGTGTCGGACTGGTTGACGCCGATCGACCTCACCGAGCGCTGGTTGCGTGACGTTCAGACCATGGGGGTTACCGGCTTCGTCCTGGTCGTCGCGGATCCGGCGGAGATCGAGCTGCCGTTCTCGGGCCGCGTCCGCTTCAAGGGGATGGAGGAGGAGGGGATCGCGCTGATCGGCAACGTGGACCGGGTTCGCGGGGACTATGCCAAGCTGCTGGCGGAGCATCGGGCCGCGCTGGCGGACGTCGCCCGCCGGTTGGGTTGGAGCCTGACCGTGCACCGTACGGACCATCCTCCGGAACAGGCGTTGTTGCCGGCCTACATGGCGCTGGGCGGCGGAGGGCGCGGCTGATGCTGGGCCTGGGTGCGGTCGCCTTCGCCCAGCCCTGGCTGCTGGCGGCGCTGATCGGCCTGCCGGCGCTGTGGTGGCTGCTGCGGCTGGTGCCGCCGCCGCCGCGCGAGATCGCCTTCCCGCCGGTCCGCTTCCTCCTGCAACTCACCCGCCGCGAGACCACGGCGCAGCGCACGCCGTGGTGGCTGCTCCTGCTCCGCCTTGCCGCCATCGCCTGTCTCGTCGTAGCCGCCTCCCGGCCCCTGCTGTTCCCGGCGGAGCGCCTTGCGGGCGACGGCCCGCTGCTGATCGTGATCGACGACGGCTGGGCGTCGGCGCCGCACTGGGAGACCATGCGCAGCCGCGCCCTCGCCGAGATCGACCGCGCCGAACGCGAGGGGCGCGAGGTCGTGTTCGTGGCGACCGCGCCGACCGTCGACGGCGTCGATGCCATCCGCCTTGCCGCGTCCGCCGCCGCCGACCGCCTGAGCGCGCACGAGCCGGCCGCTTGGTGGCCCGACCGCCGGGCGGCCGCGACCACCGTCGAATCGGCGAACGTGCCGCAGGCGTCGACGCTGTGGCTGAGCGACGGCATGGTGCGCGACGCCGAGGCGCGCAGCGACGCGACGGCGCTCGTCGACGCGCTCGAGCGGCTAGGCCCGCTGCGCGTCGTCGCCCCCGACGCGGGCGGCCTTGCGCCCTTGCTGGTGGCGGTGGGCGATCCCGACGGCGGCCTGTCGCTCGCCATCCGTCGCGCCGCGCCGAGCGAGGGGATGGCACCGTCGGTTCGCGCCCTGGCCGGCATCGACGACGTCCTCGCCCGCACCCCCGTGACGTTCGACGAAGCCGGCACCGACGGCATGGCCCGGTTCGAGCTGCCGCCGAGCGTCGCCGAGCGCGTCCGCCGTTTCGAACGCGAGCCGGTAGCCAGTGCCGGCGACGTCGTCCTGACCGATCAGGGCCTCGGCGCGCGCGCCATCGGCGTGATCACGGCCGGCGGGCCGCGCGAGGTGCAGCCGCTCCTGGCCGAGCGCTTCTTCATCGAGCGGGCGCTCGCCGGCCGCGCTCGCCTGACGGTGGCGAGCCTCGACGAGTTGGTCGAACAGGACGTGCCGAGCCTCGTCCTGCTCGACAACGAGGAGTTGAGCGGCCCCCAACAGGAACGTGTGCGCGACTGGATCGAAGGCGGCGGCGTGCTGCTCCGCTTCGCCGGCCCCAACCTGGCCGAGCGCAGCCAGGACCCGCTGGTGCCGGTGCGCCTGCGGATCGGCGGCCGGCTGCTCGATGGCTCGCTGTCGTGGTCCGAGCCCCTGCCGCTCGGCCGCTTCGAAACCAGTGGGCCGCTGGCCGGGCTGCCGGTGGCGCCGGACGTGCGCGTGCGCCAGCAGGTGCTGGCCGAGCCCTCGCCCGAGACCATCGACGCTACGCTCGGCGTCCTCGCCGACGGCACGCCGCTCGTCACCGGCCGCCGGCTCGGCGACGGCTGGCTGATGCTCGTCCACACGACCGCCAACACCCAGTGGTCCGACTTCGCCCTGTCCGGCAGCTTCGTCGCACTGCTGGAACGGGTGGCCGACATGGGCCGTGGCCGGCGGGCGCCGAGCGAGGGCCTGCTGCAACCGACCTCGGTGCTCGACGGTTTCGGCCGGCTGGTCGATCCGGATGCCTCGACCCGGCCGGTACCGGCCATCGAGCTGGTGGCCGGCAGCGTGGGGCCGACGCGCCCGCCCGGGCTCTACACCGATCCGTCGACCGGCGCGCGGCGCGCGTTCAACCTCGGTGGTCTCGACGATGCCCCCATGGCGCTCCGCCCGGCCGACGTGCGCGGCTCGCTGCTGCCGCTCGCCGTCGCCCAAGAGCTCGACCTGAGGCCCTGGTTGCTCTTGCTCGCCATGTTGCTGCTGCTGGTCGACCTTGCCGTCGTCGGGGCGATGCGCGGCCGCCGGCCTCGTCTGCGTCCGGCGGCGGCCGCGGCCTTGCTCGCGACGCTCGTCCTCGCCTCGCCCGCGCGCGCCTTCGACCCGGTGCAACTCGCCGAAGCGACGCCGCTCGCCTACGTGATGACCGGCGACCCCGAATTGGATCGGCTGGCGGCGGCGGGTCTGGAGGGACTGGCCCGGACGCTCTTTCGGCGCACCTCCATCGAGCCCAGCGATCCGGTCGGCGTGGACATCGAACGCGATCCGCTGGAGCTGTTCCCGCTGCTCTTCTGGGCGGTGCCCGATGCCACCGCACCGCTCGATCCCGTCGTGGCGGAGCGCTTCGTCGCCTATCTCGAAAGCGGCGGGATGGTCGTGTTCGACACGCGCGACGCCAACCTCGCACCGCTTGGCTCGGGCGGCCAGACACCCGGCATGGCGCGCCTCAGGACGCTCCTGGCGGAGGTCGAGTTGCCGCCGCTCGAGCGCGTCGAGGGCGAACACGCGCTGACCCGGAGTTTCTACCTGCTGCAAGAGTTTCCAGGGCGCTTCGCCGGGCAGCCGATCTGGGTCGACCGGGCGCAGCCGGGCGTCAACGACGGCGTCTCGTCGGTGATCATCGGCGCCAACGACTGGATCGGCGCCTGGGCGGTCGACGAGTTCGACCGTCCACTCCTGCCCGTGGTCCCGGGCGGCGAGCGCCAGCGCGAATGGGCGCACCGGGTCGGCGTCAACATCGTGATGTACGCGCTGACCGGCAACTACAAGACGGATCAGGTCCACGTCCCCACCCTCCTGGAGCGTCTCGGCCAATGACCGTTGCCGACGTCGTCTTCCGGCCGCTGCTTCCCGAATGGGCGCTCGTTGCCCTCGTTGCGGTGGCGCTGTTGGCCGTGCTCGCCGCCCTGGTCGGCCGGCTGCCGGCCGCAGCCTGGCGCCTGCCGCCGCTGTTGCTGCTGCTCCTCGTCCTCGCCAACCCGACGCTGTTGCGCGAAGAGCGCGACGCCGTGCCCGACATCGTGCTCCTGGTCGAGGATGCGAGCCCCAGCATGACGGTGGCCGACCGGCCCGAGACCACGGCCGCCGCACTCGAACGGCTCGGCCGCGACCTCGCGAGCGACCGGCGTCTGGAGGTGGTGCCCGTCACCGTGAGCGGCGGTGCTGGCGGGACCGAACTGGTCGACGCCGTCGAACGCGCGCTGGTCGACCTCGACCGCCGCCGGCTCGCGGGCGTGGTGGTCGTCTCCGACGGCCAAGTCCACGACGTGCCGGATGAAGTGCCGGCCTGGGCGCGCGAACGCCCGGTCCATCTGGTCCTGCCGGGGGCACCGGACGAGACCGACCGCCGTCTGGCGCTGGAGGAGATGCCGACCTACGCCATGGTCGGCGAGCGTCAATCCTTCGTCGTCCGGCTGGAGGACGAGGTGGACGCGCCGGCGCGCCTCACCGTTCGCCAGAACGGCGAGACGCTGGCGGGCCTGACCGCCAACCCTGGCCAATCCGTGCGCATACCGTTTACGCTGGATCGCGCCGGCGAGACCGTGTTCGAGGTCGAGGTCGAGGCGCGCGCGGGCGAGATCAGCGACGTCAACAACACGGTCGTCGCCTTCGTCACCGGCGTGCGCGACCGCCTCAGGGTGCTGCTCGTCTCGGGCGAGCCCTATCCGGGGCTGCGCGTGTGGCGCAACCTGCTGAAGGCCGACCCGGCGGTGGACCTCGTCCACTTCACCATCCTCAGGCCGCCGGAGAAGCAGGATGGCACGCCCGTCCGCGAGTTGGCGCTGATCGCCTTTCCGGTGCGCGAGCTGTTCGAGCTGAAGCTCGGTGAGTTCGACCTCATCATCTTCGACCGCTACGCCCGCCGTGGCCTCTTGCCGCTCGCCTACTTCGACAACGTGGCCCGCTACGTCGAGGACGGCGGTGCTCTCCTGATCGGCGCCGGGCCGGGCTTCGCCACGCCCTTGAGCCTGGCGCGCACGCCGCTGGAGCGGGTGATGCCGGCCATGCCGACCGGCACCGTGCATCAAGAAGCCTTTCGCCCGGCGGTAACCGATCTCGGTCGCCGCCATCCGGTGACCGAGGGACTGGAGGAAGGTTGGGGCGAACCCTGGGGCTCGTGGTTCCGCTCCATCGGCGTCGAGGGCGCCGACGGTCAGATCGTCATGGAAGGGGCGATGCAGCAGCCGCTCTTGGTGCTCGACCGCGTGGGCGACGGCCGCGTAGCCCAGTTGCTCTCCGACCAGGCATGGCTGTGGGCGCGCGGCTACGAACATGGCGGTCCGCAGGCGACGCTGCTCCGCCGCCTCGTGCAC
>JBJHBG010000036.1:0-39221 GCA_050485385.1 Geminicoccaceae bacterium
CTCCGGCACTACGAGGCGGTCCTCGGAGCGGCGGGGGCGCAGCGCGGCATCCGCAACAGCCTGTTCCTTGCCGCCGCCGCCGCCACCATCTTGATGGCCGCGACCGTCTTGATCTCGTACCTGAACCTGAAGGCCAAGGTGCGGGGCGCCAGCGTGCTCGATACCATCGGCATCATCCCCTTCGCGCTGCCGGGCTCGGTGATCGGCGTCGCCATGATCCTCGCCTGGAGCAACCCGGTCTTCGGGCCGACGCTCTACGGCACCGTCTGGATCCTGCTGGTCGCCTACATCATGCGCTACATGGCCTTCGGGTTGCAGACGACCCGCGCCACGCTCGCCCAGATCCACGACAGCCTGGAGGAGGCGGCGCACACCGCCGGCGCCTCCAAGCTGCGGGCGCTCAAGGACATCACCCTGCCGCTGCTCCGGCCCGGCATGATCGCCGGCTGGATGCTGATCTTCATCTCGGCGTTCAACGAGCTGACCGTGTCGGTCCTGATCTGGACCTCGGGCTCGGAGACCATCGGTGTCTGGATATTTCTCCTCCAGGACAGCGGCTTCACCGGCCGCGCCAGCGCGCTTGCCGTGCTGACCCTGCCGGTGATCCTGGTTCTCTATCTGGCAACGCAATGGCTCGCGCGCCTGGAGGAGCGGCGCGCGGCGGGGAGGGTGCCGTGAACGGTGTCGTCGAGGTCGAGCGGCTGACCAAGCGCTTCGGCGATCTGGTCGCGGTCGACGCCGTGTCCTTCGCCGTCGCCGAGCGCGAGTTCTTCACGCTCCTGGGCTCGTCCGGCTGCGGCAAGACGACGACGCTGCGCTGCGTCGCCGGGCTGGAGACGGCGGACGGGGGGCGGATCGCCATCGGCGGCGAGACGGTGTTCGATGCGGGCGCCGGCCTCGATGTCGGCAGCGAGCGGCGGGCCATCGGCATGGTGTTCCAGTCCTACGCCGTTTGGCCGCACATGAGCGTCTTCGACAACATCGCCTACCCCTTGCGCATCCGCCGCCAGCCGCGCGAGGCGATCCGCCGCCGCGTGGACGAGGTCTTGGCGATCCTCGACATGGCGACGCTCGGCCGGCGGATGCCCAGTCAGCTTTCGGGCGGCCAGCAGCAGCGCGTGGCCCTCGGCCGGGCTTTGGCGATGAACCCCAAGGTGCTCTTGCTCGACGAGCCCTTGTCCAACCTCGACGCCAAGCTGCGCGAATCGATGCGGGCGGAGCTGAAGCAGATCCAGAAGGAGACAGGGCTGCCGATCCTCTACGTCACCCACGATCAGGTCGAAGCGCTCGCCATGTCGGACCGGATCGCGGTGATGGCGCATGGGGTGATCCACCAACTCGCCCCGCCCGACGCGATCTATCGGCGCCCGGCCACGCGCTTCGTGCTCGATTTCGTCGGTGCCGTGAACTACCTGCCGTGCCGCGTCACCGGCGAGGCGAACGGCCGGCTCGCCCTTGCCCTCGCCGACGGCGAAACCCTGGACCTGCCGATGCCGCCGCATCGGCCTGCCGGCGACTCGTTGGAGCTGGCGGTGCGGCCCGAGGACGTGGAGTTGCACCCGGCGGGCGACGGTCGGCCCGCCGGCCGGGTCCTGCTCCAGAGTTTCATCGGCACGGGCTTCGACTACCGCGTGGCCCTGGGTGCGGCCACGCTGCGCGTGCAGACCGGCAAGGACGCGGTCTTCGCCGAAGGCGCGCCCGTCGGCATCGTCGTCCGCGAGGGGCTGCTGCTCGACGCCACCACCCGTGACGACGACGCGCGGATCGTGACCTAACTCAGCAAGGCGCAGGCCCGCTCGATGCGCGCGCAGGCGTCCTCCAGGACGGCAGTCGAGGTGGCGTAGGAGATGCGGAAGAAGGGATCGAGGCCGAAGGCGCTGCCGTGGACCACGGCCACGCCTTCGCCTTCGAGGAGGTAGCGCGCGAAGTCCTCGCTGGTCTCGATCGTCCGGCCGTCCGGCGTGCGCTTGCCGATGACGCCGGCGCAACTCGGATAGACGTAGAATGCACCCTCGGGCCGCGGGCAGCGCAGCCCGGGCGTCGCATCCAGCCAGTCGGCGACGAGGTTGCGGCGGGCGAGGAAGGCCTCGTTGTTCCTGGCCATGAAGTCGGTCGGTCCGTCGAGCGCGGCGACGGCCGCGGCTTGGCTGACCGACGAGGGGTTGGACGTGCTCTGCGACTGGATGACGCCCATCGCCTTGATCAGCGCCTTCGGCCCGGCGCCGTAGCCGATGCGCCAGCCGGTCATGCAGTAGGCCTTGGAGACGCCGTTCATGGTCAGCGTGCGGTCGTAGAGTTCGGGCGCGACCTGGGCCGGCGTGGTGAAGCGGAAGCCGTCGTAGACGAGGTGCTCGTACATGTCGTCGGTGAGGATCGCCACGTGCGGATGGCGGACGAGCACGTCGGTCAGCGCCGTCAGCTCGCGCTCGGTGTAGGCGGCACCGGTCGGGTTGCTCGGCGAGTTGAAGATGATCCACTTGGTCCGGGGCGTGATCGCCGCCTCCAGGTCCTCGGGGCGCAGCTTGAAGCCGGTCTGCTCGGGGCAGGTGACGAACACGGGCTCGCCGCCGGCCAGCAGCACCATGTCCGGATAGGACACCCAAAAGGGGGCCGGCACGATCACCTCGTCGCCCGGGTCGAGCGTCGCCATCAGGGCGTTGTAGATGACCTGCTTGCCGCCGGTGCCGACGGTGATCTGATCGGGGATGTAGGTGAGCCCGTTCTCGCGCGCGAACTTGCGGCAGATCGCCTCCTTCAGCGCGGGCGTGCCGTCGACCGCCGTGTACTTCGTGTCGCCCTGGCGGATTGCCTCGATCGCCGCCTGCTTGATGTGGTCGGGCGTGTCGAAGTCGGGCTCGCCGGCGCCGAGGCCGATGACGTCCTTGCCGGCGGCCTTCAGCTCGCGGGCAAGGTTGGTCACGGCGATGGTGGGCGAAGGCTTGATCCGGGCGAGCCGGGCAGCCGTGGCGATCATGGACGGGTCTCCCTTGGGAACACCCGTGTTTAGGCCGCGTCCGGGCGCCGTGCAACTGGATGGGCGCTGCCTTCAGGCGGCGGCGAGGCGCTCGATCCGGGCGCCGAAGGCGCGGGTCCGCTCGCCGATGTCGGCCACGAACGGGTCGACCGCGAGCGGGTCTGGCCGCGGCCGTTCCAGCTCCGCGCGCAGGGGCGGCGGGCTCGCCCGCACGATTTCGCCGGCGGCGACCGCCTTCTGCTCCAAGAGCCAGGCGACGCAGTAGCCGAGGCAGGTGGCGATGACGCCGATCTCGTGCTGGGTGCGCAGGGCTTCGAGCGCGTCGCCGCCTGACACCTTGGGCGCGAGCAAGGCGTCGCGCGCCGCTTCGCCGAGGGTTGCCGCCTCGTCGAGCAGGCGGTCCAACAGCGCCGGCTCGATGGTCGCCGCCGTGTCGCTCTCATGGATGCCGTCCGCTCGCTCGCCCACGCTCGCTCCTCCTTGGGTCGCGCCGATGGTGCCACGTTCCGAGGCCCGCGCCAGTACCGAGGTGGGGCGACACGCACCTTGGTATTCGTTAACCACGACAGGGCGACCGAGGCGGAGGGACGGATGACGCGCAAGCTGTTCACGGCGACGTTGGGTACGGAGACCAACAGCTTCGCGGCCCTGCCAACGGGCGAGCGACTGTTCGAGGAGACCTGTCTCTATCGTCGCGGGAGCTACGGGGATGCGCCGCCGGTATTCGCCGCACCGCTCGTGGTCTGGCGCCGGCGGGCGGCGGAGCGGGGCTGGACGGTGGTCGAGGGCCTGTGCGCCTTCGCCATGCCCGCCGGCCCCACGGTCGGCCGCGTCTACCGGCAGTACCGCGACGAACTCCTGGCCGACCTCCAGGCCAACCTCCCGGTCGATGCGGTGCTGCTATCGCTGCACGGCGCGATGGTCGCCGACGGCCACGACGAGGCCGAGGCGGAACTGGTCGAGGCCGTGCGCCGGCTGGTCGGGCCGGACGTGCCGATCGGCGTCGAACTCGACCTGCATGCCAACATCGGCCAACGGATGTTCGACCACGCGACCGTGGTGGTGCTCTTCAAGGAATATCCCCACGTCGACATCCCCGACCGCGCGGAGGAGGTGTTCACGCTGATCGAGGGCTGCCTGGAGGGCCGCATCCGGCCGGTGATGGCCACCTTCGACTGCCGCACCATCGGCGTCTTCCACACCACGCGCGAGCCGATGCGCGGTTTCGTCGACCGCATGCAGGCGTTGGAAGGCAAGGACGGCATCCTTTCCGTCTCGGCGATCCACGGCTTTCCTTGGGCCGACGTCCCCGCCATGGGCAGCAAGATGCTGGTGATCGCCGACGGCGACCGCGCCAAGGCGGCCGAATTGGCGGAACGGCTCGGCCGCGAGTTCTACGCCATGCGCCACGCCACGCAGCCCGCCTATCTCTCCCTCGATCAAGGCCTCGCGCGCGCCGCCGCCCACGAGAGCGCCCCGCCGCTCGTCCTCGCCGACGTCTCCGACAATGCCGGCGGCGGGGCCTCGAGCGACAGCACCTACATCCTCGCCGGGCTCTTGGAGCGGGGCCAGTCGAACTGCGCGGTCGGCATGCTGTGGGACCCGATGGCGGTGCGCATCGCCTTCGAGTTGGGCGCGGGCGGCCGCACGGCGATGCGCCTCGGCGGCAAGCTCGGCCCCTTCTCCGGCACGCCGCTCGACGTCGAGGTGGAGGTGCTGGCCCTCGCGCGCGACGCCCGCATCGGCTTCGCCGGTGCCAAGAAGGGCAGCCAGAAGGCGGGCGACATGGCGGCCTTGCGGGTCGGCGGCGTCGACGTGGTGGTCAACACGCTGCGCACGCAATGCGCCAGCACCGACTGCTTCACCCATGTCGGCATCGACCCGGCGGCGAAGCGGGTGGTGGTGGTGAAGTCGATGCAGCACTTCCACGCCGCCTTCGCCCCGCTCGCGGCGGAGGTGGTCTACGTGGCCGCACCCGGCGCCCTGGTGCCCGACTTCACCGCCCTGCCCTATACCAAGGTCGACCGGACGCAGTGGCCCTTGGTCGCGGAACCGCTCGGGGCGTAGGCGCCGGTCGGCGGTAGCGGGCGAACGCCGCGCGTCCGTCCGCGTTGCTCAGCGCGGCAGGGCGCTCCAGCCGTCGGCGGTGCGGCCGAGATCGTGGCGGTCGGTGGCGCGCGGGACCGTGCGTTCGACGGCGCCGTTGCGCGTCGCGAGGCTGGTGCTCGGCTGGCGGAGGGCGGAGGTCGCGGCTGCGCGCGGTGGGGCCGTGCCGGAGCTGGTGAGGCCGTCCAGGATGCGGGCGCTGTCCGGCGCGCCGAGGCCATGTCGGCTGCGGGGCGTCGCCGCGATCTCGGGTGCTTGACCCCAGCGGGCGTAGACGCGCTCGGCGTAGGCCTGGGCGAGGCGGGGCGTGCCGCTGTGGTAGCGGCCGACCGCCTGGAACATGGAGCGCGCGTCGCGGTTCAGCTCGGCGAGGAAACGGGTGGCGTAACGGACGTTGGTGGTCGGATCGAAGGCGTCGCGCAGGTTCCTGAAGGCGTGCGGGTGGTGCATCAGGTTCACCTGCATGCAGCCGACGTCGATGTTGCGCACGCCCTGGCGGCGCAGGTCCTCGACCTTGGCGACGGCGGCGTTGCGCGAGGCGAGGTAGAAGGCCCCCTTTGGCGAGTTGATGGTCCAGGGCCAGGGCACCGTGCGGGTTTGACCATTGGGTCGATGGGCACTCTCGACCATCGCTATGGAGGTGAGCAGGCCGCCGGGCAGCCACGTATGCCGGCGTTCTTCCTGGGCGATGGCGTCGAGGCAGAGCTGCATCGAGCGCTCGGCCGCGAGCGACGGCGCCGCGACGGCGAGCATCAGCGCCACGCTGGGCGCGAGCAGGCCGACGGTCCGGACGATGGCTGCGATCCTCATGCCTCGAGGGGTAACCCAGGGCACTACTCGCCCGCAACCGCCACGCGGCCGGCGGCGCCATCCTCCAGGGCGCGGGCGAGCCTGCGGAAGGTGTCGGTGCAGACGCTCGCCAGCCGCCCGAGGCCTTCGTGCGTGGCGAAGGCGGTCTCGTCCATGTACAGGCCGCGCCGGAACTCGATCTGGATGACGTGCACGCCGGCCTTCGGACGGCCATGCAGTTCCGCCAGATACCCGCCGGCATAGGGCCGGTTGCGGCCGACCTCCAGCCCGGCGGCGGCCAAGGCGTCGGCGAGGAGGCTGACCCAACACGCGTCGGCGGTGCGGCCGTAGCGGTCGCCGAGCGCCACGTCGACCGCGGCGCCGCCGAGCTGAGCGGTCTCGGGCATGGAGTGCAGGTCGAGCACCAGCACCTCGCCGAAGCGCGCGGTCAGGGTGTCGAGCAACTCGGCGAGCCGCTCGTGATAGGGGCGGTGGGCGAGGGCGAGGCGGCGTTCGACCTCGGCGACCGCGAGAGGGCCGCGGTAGAGCGGGCGGCCCGCCACCTGGGTCGGCACCACGCCGAGCCCGGCGCGCGCCTTGGTCGAGGCCTGCCAGCCGAGCGTCGGGCCGTCCGCCAGGCCCGCCGGATCGAGTTCGTTGGGGGCGCGGTTGACGTCGGCGACGGCGCGCGCCCAAGCGGTGTGCAGGGTCCAAGCGCCGGCGCCGGCGGCGCCTTCGGCGAGGCGGTCGACCCAGGGATCCTGAAGGGTTCGGAGCACGGCCGGTCCGGCGATCAGCGTCGCCGCGACGTCGGCCGGCACGAGCGTGCCCGCATGCGGCACGGTGACGACCAGGGGAACGGCTGGGCCTGCGGGGGGGCGGAGGGCGATGGCGGACACGCGGTTTCCCGGCTGGAGCTGCACGACGGGAGGTAGCGCACCCGCGCGTCCCGAGCCAGCAGCCTGCGCAAAAGGCTTGCATCCCCCCGGACGATCTCCTAGCAGAAGCGTCCACGGGCGCGTAGCTCAGCGGGAGAGCACTACGTTGACATCGTAGGGGTCACTGGTTCGATCCCAGTCGCGCCCACCATAAAGGCCATAGCGATCAATCATTTGAACGAGGCGCCGCGAGGCGCCTTCTTCGTGCCTGCGGGCCGTCCTGCGCGGTGAGCGCGGTGAGGGGCGACCAAGGCCCTGTTTTCCGTTGCCGCGTCGCCCTCCTGCTGCTTGCGCTCGGGCTCGCCGGTTGCTCGGCCTTGGGCGCACGGCAGGTGCCGCTGGATCGGTTCGACGACAACAATGCCCTCGCGCGCTCGATGCAGCCGCCGATGCGCTTGAACGTCGTGCGCCTGCGGTGCTCCTCGGTGTCGGCTCGGTGCTTACCCAACATGCATGGCAAGGCTCGATCGGCGTCGCCGCGCAGCAGGGCGTCGACGTCGGCGGCGGCGCAGTACGTCGAGCGGCCGACCATCACCTTCGGCCCGATCGAGGGCGACGACTTCGCGCGCCGGCTGATGACCCCCATCCCGCTGAACGTCATCTTCGCCATCGGCGAGGCGGGTTATCCGGTCGGTATTCTCTTTCGCGCCGGGATCGCCCGGATGAACGACGTCGAGAACATGGTCGGCCCCGGTCTGGTCGGCGACGTCGACCGTGACTTGCAGGCCCGGCTCGCGGCCGACGAGGATGGCCCGCAGCGCTATCTGGTCGTCGTGCAGGCGCGCACGCCCGAAGCCGCGGCGCTGGTGGGGGAGTTGCGCACCACGCTCGGGCTCGATCCGGCCTCGATGCCTTCCGGATCACCGATCGTAGGATGGGGCGTGACCGCGACGAGATCACCATCCGCACGCGCTCGCTCCTGCAGACCATGGCGTTTCTCTCGGGCGGCGTCGCGGTGCCGACCGCGCAGCGGGCGCAGGCCGGTCTGCCGCCGGAGGGCGACCAGGGGTTGCATGCGGCCACCCGCGCGCGCGTGCCGTTCCGTGCCACCAGCACCACCGAGCGGCCGACCGATGCCTTCGTGACGACGCGCTACAACGGCCACGGATACGCCATCGACCCGACCGACCTCGCGACCCAACGGTCCTTCAACACGTCGATCGATCCGGTTCGGCTGCCGGCTCCCGAGCGCGCCGCGTCGACGCCGCTCCTGGCCCTGCCGGCGGGGCCCTGACGCCATCCTCGCGGCGCTGCGCGCGCCCATCGGCGCAAGGTCCAAGGACTGGCCGACCGGGCAGGGATTCCAGGATACCTGCCGCCCCCCTATGATGCCCGGCATCGGTAGGCGTGCCGATGTCGGCTGGCGCGCAACGTTGGGAGAAAAGGAAAGGTGGCAAAGAGAAAGCGACCGACTCCGACCGACGTGGCCGACCAGGATCTCCCCGTCGATCGGCGTCGCGCCGAGGGCAAGGGGCTGCGCGACGCCGTGCCGAGGTCGTCGCACGGCGGCTGGAAGCCTCCGGCCGACCGGGCCGACCCCGTCGCGATCCTGACCGAAGCCAACCGGTGGCGCCTGCCGGCGCTGGTGCCGATTCGCTTCGGCCGGATGCTCGCCTCGCCCTTCGCCTTCTTCCGCGGCGGGGCGGCGATCATGGTGGCGGACCTCGCCTCGACCCCGGTGTCGGGCCTGCGGGTGCAGGCGTGCGGCGACGCGCATCTCATGAATTTCGGCGGCTTCGCGACGCCGGAGCGCAACGTGGTCTTCGACATCAACGACCTGGACGAGACGCTGCCGGCGTTTTGGGAGTGGGACGTGAAGCGGCTTGCGGCCAGCGTGGTCATCGCCGGGCAGCACCTGCGCCTGCCGGACAGCGACTGTGCCACCGCCGCGGCCGAGACCGCGCGGGAGTACCGCAAGCGGATGGCCGACTACGCGGCCATGCGGGCGTTGCGGGTCTGGTACGACAGCATCGACCTCGACCGCTTCCGCCTGCGCGACATGGCGATCAAGGTGGTCGGCGTCGGCAGCGTCGGCACGCGCTGTGCCATCGCCCTCTTCACGGCGGCCGAGGACGACGCCTTGTTCCTCCAGATCAAGGAAGCGCGGGCCTCGGTCCTGGAGCCCTATGCCGGCAAGAGCCTTCACGCCAACCACGGCGAGCGGGTGGTGGTCGGCCAGCGGCTGATGCAGGCGGCCGCCGACATCTTTCTTGGCTGGACGCGGGGCGAGGACGGCAATCACTACTACATCCGCCAACTGCGCGACGCGAAGTTCTCCGCCATCATCGAGGGCATGTCGGCCAAACGGCTCACGACCTACGGCCGTCTCTGCGCCTGGGCGCTGGCCCGTGCCCATGCCCGCTCGGGCGACGCGGCGCGGATCGCCGGCTACATGGGCTCCGGCAGCGTGTTCGACGACGTGATCTGCGAGTTCGCCGTCGAATACGCCGACCAGAACCGCAGCGACTACCGTGCCTTCGTCAAGGCCGTGCGCGAGCAAAGGATCGAGGTCGTCACCAATCTCTAGGTGGCTGATGAAGAGCAGCGCCAGACCGCGTTCGTCACGCAGATCGTGCAGCAGGTCGACCACCTGACGCTGCACGGTGACGTCGAGCCCGGTGGTCGGCTGGTCCGCAACCAGCAGCGGCGGGTCGAACAGGAGTGCCCCCGCGATCCGTGCCGCCTCGACGAAGCCGCGCTCGCGCAGCGAGCTGCCCATGTGCGGCAGTTGCTGCTCGGCGGCGATCTGCGCAACGAACCTATCCAGCGTGCCTTGCTGCGGAGCCATCTCGATGCCGCGATGCTGCCAGTCGCGCGTCGGTCGCCGCCACGATCCGCGCTCGTCCGGCCAGTTCGGAAGGTACGCGCCGAGGCGCGGGACGGGCTGTCCGGGCGCCGTCGCACCGAGGCTGGCGAGGAAGCGCAGCACCTGCCGCCGCCGTGCACGGAACGCAGGGTTGGCCGGGTTCGTCAGAAGGGCCTCGTCGCGCGCCATCGTGTCCGCTCGCCGCGAGGTTTCTCGCCATGTGCATGGTTTCTCAGCCCGGCCGATCGCCGATCGGCGCCAATGGTCGAATTGACAACGGTGTACCAGCCGAACACCGCTGGTGTCCGAGCCACCTGTGCGGAAACCGGGACATGACGAGCAAGGCTGAACTCGAAGCGTGGATCGACCGGGACCGCGACGAGGTCATCCGGCTGCTGCAGGCGTTCGTCCGTGCGCCGTCGCCCAATCCGCCGGGCGACACGCGCGCTGCGGCAGCCGTGCTCACCGGCTTTCTCGACGCCCACGGCGCCCCCTACCGCACGGTGGCGCCGGTGGCGGAGTGGCCGAACATCGTCGGGACGTTCCACGGCGAGCGGCCCGGCCGGCACCTCGTCCTCAACGGCCACATCGACGTCTTCCCGGTCGACGAGACCGAAACCTGGGCGCATGGCCCCTGGTCGGGCGACTTGGCCGACGGCAAAATCTGGGGCCGCGGCGTGATCGACATGAAGGCCGGAACCGCCGCCTCGGTGCTGACCTTTCGCTATCTGCACGCGCTGCGGGCCGAACTCGCCGGCACGTTGACGCTGACCTGCGTTTCCGACGAGGAGACCTTCGGGCCCTACGGCTCTCGCTGGCTGGTCGAGCACGAGCCGGAGGTGCTCGGCGACTGCCTGCTCAATGGCGAGCCGTCTTCGCCTTGGACCATCCGCTTCGGCGAGAAGGCGCCGCTCTGGCTCCGTTTCACCGTGCGGACGCCCGGAGCGCATGGCGCCTACACCCACCTGACGGAGAGCGCGACGAAGACCGCCGCTCGGCTGATCTGCGACCTCGATGCGCTGGTCGGTGACGAGGTCGAGCCCACCGCACCGATCGCCCGGGCGCTGGAGCACGGCGCCGCAGCCACCGATCGTGCCATGGGCGAGGGTGCCGCCGCCATCACCCAGCGCTACACCCTCAACATCGGCACCATCCAGGGCGGCCTGAAGGTCAACATGATCCCGGGGCATTGCTCGTTCGAGGCCGACTTCCGGCTCCCGGTCGGCGGCCGGAAGGAGGTCCTGCTGGAGCGCATCGCGGCCCTGCTCCAGCGCTATCCGACGGTGACGATGGAGGAGATCAACTTCACCCAGCCGGCGGCATGCGATCCCGAACACGAGATGATCCGTCACCTCCAGGACAACGCCCGCGCGGTGTCGGGCGTCGAGCCCTTGCCGATCCTGTCGCTCGGGGGCACCGACGCGCGGCTGTGGCGCCAGCGCGGCATCCCGGCCTACGTCTACGGCCCGTCGCCCACCGGCATGGCGCAGACGGACGAGTACGTTACGGTCGAGGAGTACCTCCACGTGGTCAAGGTGCACGTGCTGAGCGCGTTCGACTACCTGACCCGTTGACCTCGTGCGCCGCCGCGCCCTTCGCCGGCATCCTGCCCTCCTCGTCGGCGACGCAAACCACGGTCGGCCGCAGCGACACGTCCAGCCCCGCCAGGACTTCAGCGATCCCGCCCGGCGGCATCAGCCGTAGTCGATACGCGGATCGACGTAGGCGTAGAGGATGTCGACGATCAGGTTGACCAGGACGTACATCACCAGGATCACCACGATGCAGCCCTGGATCAGGGGATAGTCGCGGGTGCTGATCGCGGTGATGAGCAAGCGGCCGAGGCCGGGGAAGGTGAACACCGCCTCGGTGACCACGGCCCCGCCGATGAAGTTGGCCACCATCAGCCCGACGATGGTGATGAACGGCAGCAGTGCGTTGCGCAGCACGTGGCCGAGCAGGATGTGGCGTTCGGTCAGGCCCTTGGCGCGGGCCGTGCGCACGTAGTCGGCGTTCATCTCGCTCACCAGCGACGCGCGCAGGAATCGCGCGAAGATGCCGGAGACGTAGAGCCCGAGCGTCACCGCCGGCAGCACCACGTTGCGGAGGGCCTGGACCGGATCCTCCCAGAAGGGCACGTAGCCCGAAGCCGACGGCAGCCAGCGGAGCTGCACGGCGAAGAGGAGGATCAAGAGGATGCCGAGCCAGAAGGTGGGCACGCCCAGCGCCAGGGCGTTCCAGGCGCTCAGGCTGCGGTCGATCCAGGTGCCGGGATAGAGTGCGCTGGCGACCGCCACCGGAATGCCCACGACGAGCGCCACCACCGTGGCGGCAGCGGCCAGTTGGAGGGTGGCGGGCAGGCGCTGGCCGATCAGCTCCATCACCGGCCGGCGGCTGTGGATCGAGGTGCCGAAGTCGCCCTGCAGCGCACCCCAGAGCCAGTCGAGATACTGGACATGGACGGGTCGATCGAGGCCGAGCTGCTGGCGCGCGGCTGCGACCTGCTCGGGCGTCGCGTTCTCACCGACGATCATGCCGATGGGGCCGCCCGGAACCGCGTAGATCATGGCCCAGATGGCGATGGAGGCGAGGAACAGGACCGGGACGAGCTGCAGCACCCGTCGCGTGACGTAGCCGATCATCGCCCGGCCTCCCGCACGGCGGCACCGCCATCGGTCCGGTTCTCCAGCACGCGGGCCGTCGACCGGCCGAGCGTGTCGAAGGCGAGGATGGTGAGCGTCAGCACCACCCCCGGCAGGATCGCGTAATACGGTGCTTCGTGCAGGTAGGACTTGCCGGTGCGCAGCATCTCGCCCCAACTCGGCGTCGGCGGCGGCACGCCGATGCCGAGAAAGGCGAGGGCGGCTTCGAGCAGGATCGCCAACGACGCCAGCACGATCGCCTGCACCAGGATCGGGCTCCAGGCGTTGGGCAGCACGGTGCGGAACATGGTGTAGGCAGAGGATGCGCCGAACGCCTCGACGGCGGTGACGAAGTCGCGCTTGCGCAGCGCCAGCACCTGGGCGCGGGTGATGCGGGCGAAGTTGGGGATGCCGGTGACGCCAACCGCCACCAGCGCCGCCATCTGGCTACGGCCGAGCACGGCGATGATCGCCATCGCGAACAGGATGCCCGGCAGGGCCAGGAGCACGTCGACGATGCGCATCAGCACGGCGTCGCGCCAACCGCCGAAGAAGCCGGCAATCAGTCCCATCGGAATGCCTATCGCGGCGGCGATGGCGACGGCGCCGGCCGCCGTCTGCAACGAGGTGCGGGCGCCGTAGATCACCCGCGAGAGGATGTCGCGCCCCAACTCGTCGGTGCCGAACCAATGGTCCGCCGAGGGCGGCATCAACGAGTTCACGATGTTCTGGCGCATCGGGTCGATCGGCAGAACGGGGGCAAGGGCGGCCACGGCGACGAGTGCCGCCAGAAAGGCGACGCTGATGGCAGCGCCCCGGTCGCCGAGCAGCGAGCCTGCGGCGACGACCGCGCGCCGGGCCGCGGTGGACGTCATCGCGCCGCCTCCCGCCGGCGCGGCGTGGCGTCCGCCGCCGCCCGCTCCAGGGGACCGGCATGGTGGCAGGCCGTCGTCGTCGGCAGCCCGGCATAGGGACCGAACGCCGGCCGCTCCCTGCGGCAGCGGTCGGAGGCGCGGAAGCAGCGCGGGTGGAACGCGCAGCCGGACGGCGGATCGGCCGGGTTCGGGATCTCGCCTTCGAGGACGATGCGCTGCCGCACCCGGCGGAGGCTCGGGTCGGGCACAGGCACGGCCGAGAGCAGGCTTTGGGTGTAGGGATGGGTCGGGCTGTCGTAGAGCGCGTCGCGGGCGCTCTCCTCGACGATGCGTCCGAGATACATCACCGCGACACGGTCGGAGATCTGGCGCACGACGCTCAGATTGTGGGCGATGAAGAGGTAGCCGAGGCCGAGGTCGCGCTGGAGGTCCTGGAGCAGGTTCAGGATCTGCGCCTGGATCGAGACGTCGAGGGCGGCGACGGGCTCGTCGAGGATGATCAGGCGCGGCTTCAGCGCGAGCGCTCTGGCGATGCCGATGCGCTGCTTCTGCCCGCCCGAGAACTCGCGCGGGTAGCGGCCGAACATGGTCCGCGACAGGCCCACCATGTCGAACAGCCGGGCCACGTAGTCCCAGCCGCCCAGCTCGCCGAACAGGCCGTGGATGCGCAAGGGCTCGGCGACGATCTCCTCCACCGGGAGCACCGGGTTCAGCGACGAGAACGGGTCCTGGAAGACGTACTGCATGTGCCGGCGCACCTCGCGCAGGCGCCTGCGACCGAGCCCCACGAGCGAGCGTCCCTCGAAGCGGATGTCGCCGCCGCTGGCGCGGATCAGCCCCATCACGGCACGGCCGGTGGTGGTCTTGCCGCAGCCGCTCTCGCCGACGAGGCTCACGGTCTCGCCCGCGCGCACCACGAGGCTGACGCCGTCCACCGCCCGCACCCAGCCCTTGGTCAGCCGCAGGATGCGCGACCGCAAGGGAAAGTGAACCTGGAGATCGTCGATCTCCAAGAGCGGCGGGCCGGGTATCGCCGCTGGAGCCGCCGCCCGTGCGGCCGGCTCGGGGACCGCCGTCTCCTCGGCGAAGTGGCAGGCCGCGGCCTGACCTTCGCCGACCGGGCGGAGCGAGGGGTCCTCCGTCGTGCAGCGCGGGCGGCTGCCGGCGAGCCGGCAGCGCGGGTGGAAGCTGCATCCGCTGGGCAAATCGGTGGGCAGCGGTGGCTGGCCCGGGATCGGATCGAGCTGGCCGCCCTTGGTGTCGAGCCGTGGGATGCTCTCCAACAGGGCCGTCGTGTAGGGGTGGCGCGGCCGGGCGAAGAGGCGGTCGACCGGGCCGGTCTCGACGATGCGGCCGCCGTACATCACGGCGACGCGGTCGGCCACCTCGGCCACCACGCCGAGGTCGTGGGTGATGAGGATGATCGCCGCCCCGGTCTCGGCCTGCCGACGCTTCAGCACGTCGAGCACCTGGGCCTGGACGGTGACGTCGAGGGCGGTGGTGGGCTCGTCGGCGATGATGAGGCGGGGCCGGCCCGACATCGCCATGGCGATCACCGCCCGCTGGCGCATGCCGCCCGAGAACTGATGCGGATATTGCCGGGCGCGGCCCTCGGGATCGGCGATGTCGACCTCGGTGAGCAGTTCGGCGGCGCGGATCGGGGCCTCCGACGGCCGGAGCCGGCCGTGCGCGACCTGACCCTCGGTGATCTGCCGGCCGACCGGCAGGACCGGGTTGAGCGTGGTGGTGGGGTCCTGGAAGACGAAGCCGACCTCGTCGCCGCGCAGGCGGCGCAGCACCGCCGGATCGGCGCCGTTGACCTCCACTCCACCGAGCCTCAGCGAGCCGCGCACCCGCGCCGTCTCGGGCAGGAGGCCGGCGGCGGCAAGCGCGGTGACGCTCTTGCCGGAGCCGCTCTCGCCGACGATGCAGAGGATCTCGTCGGCATGGACGTCGAGATCGACGCCGCGGATGACCGGTACCGGGCGCCCGGAGCCGGCGAAGTCCACCTCGAGCCCCCGCACCGAGAGGACGGGGGACGTCATCGGCAGCCTTCCGGTCCGCGGCGCCCGGTCACGTCAGTTCAGCCTGAGGGTGCGGGCGACCAACAGGTTGTCCATGTCGAGGGTAAAGCCCTCGACGTTGGGCGCCGCCACGATCAGCCCGGTCTCGTAGGAGTTGGTCGGGATGCCGAAGGCCTCTTCGACCAGCACCCGGTTGAGGTGATCGTAGGCCGCCTGCACCTCCTCTTCCGTGCCGATGGTCGTGTTCACCCGCTCGATCGCCTCGACATAGGCGGGATGCGGGTGCGGCTCGCCGAAGATGGGATTGTTGGCCGTGCGGTAGATGCTGTTGGTGGCGAGCCGCGAGGGGAACTTCTGCACGTTGCCGACCCCGCCGAACACGGCAGCGAAGTCGCCGCCCAAGAGGGCATCGATGAACTCGGCCCCCTGGCGCAGGTCGAGTTCGATGGCGATGCCGACCTCGGCGAGCGAGCCCTGGACCACCTGGCTGATCGCCACCGACGCCTCGTCGGAGCCGTTCACCAGCAAGGCCCAGTCGGCCAACTCGGCGTCCGAGAGGCCCGATGCCTCCAGCAACGCGCGCGCCTTGTCGTGGTCGTAGGCGAACTCGTCGTTGAAGGCCGGATCGGCCGCCGGGCTTGCCGGCGCCCAGGGCAGCGCCGTGACCTCGCCCAGCCCGGCATAGCCGACGCGCAGGATGCCCTCGCGGTTCATCAGGTGGTTGAACGCTTGGCGGAAGCTCGGGTTCTGAAAGGGACCGCGGGTCGAGTTGATGCGGAAGACCTGGACCAGCTTGCCGGGACCGGCGACCACCTGAAAGCCCGCGTTCTGCAACCGCACGGCGCTGCGCGACTGGCCGCCGTAGATCATGTCGACGGCGCCGGATTCGAGAGCGGCGGCCGCGGAGGCATCGTCGCTGAAGATGGTGAACACCAGCTCGCCGAGGATGGGCTCGCCGTCCCGCCAATAGTCGGGGTTGGCCTCGAGGACCACGCGCTGGCCGACCAGCCGCTCCTTCAGCCGGAAGGCGCCGGTGCCGGCGGGCTCGGTCTCGACCGTGTCGATGCCGGCGGCCTCGATCGGCATGGTGAACTGCAGGAGATCCAGGATTTGCCGGTCGGGCACGGGGCCGTTGAAGTGCAGCGTGATCGAGTGCGCGTCGTTCACCGTCCAGCCCTCGACGATGGACATGGTCGGGTAGACGTTCTTGCCGAGCGTCGGATCGGCCGCCTTGGCCCAGGTTGCGGCCACGTCCTCGGCGTCGAAGGCGTCGCCGCTGGCGAAGGTGACGTCGTCACGCAAGGTCACGGCGACCGAGGTGTTGTCAGCGCCGATCTCCCACGATGTTGCCAGCGACGGCACGGGTTCACCCTCGGAGGTGTACTCGATCAGGCTGTCGTAGAGGTTCTTGATCAGGAAGAAATTGACCGTCGAGAACTGCATCGGGTCGAAGTTGGTCATGTCGTTCAGGATGGCCACGCGCAGCGTGCCGCCATCCTGCGCCGTCGCCTTGGGCACGGCGAGCCCCAGGGCCGCCGTCAGCGCCACGGCGCCGAGGACGAGGGTGCGGAGCCACCCGGTCGGTCGTGTTCTCATGTCATGGCCTCCTTCTGGGTTGTCGTCATCGGCCGCTCCACACGATCCGCATCCGCGTCGAGCGGGTAGATCGGCCGTGGCACTCGGCGCCAGGGCAGGGTGACGAGATCCGACTGCCCCGGCCCCGGCGTGTCGACGCGGATCACCTCGGCCGTGATCGGCGCGAAGAACTGGAAGTTCGACGCGGTCTTGAGCACGGCGATCTTGTAGTCGGCGAGGTCGACGCCGAAGGCCGGGTAGATCGCCGGCAGATTGCCCGCGAGCCCGCGCCGCTCGCTCACCAGGAGCGTTGCCGGGCCGACGTCGAACACCGCGACCTTGCCCATGTCGACATTGCCGCGTTCGTCGCGCTCCAGCCGGATGCGGCCGTCGGCGACGCGGCGCACGCGCCCGGTCACGGTCAGCGGGCGAAAGAACGCCGTCGCCTGATCGCCGCCGAGGGGCAGCGTCACCTCCGCGCCCTCGCCCGCTGCGGTGAGGCGCGCCGCGGCCACGGGCGAGATCAGCGGGATCACCGCGCGCGAGGCGGTGCCCAGGCGCAGCATCGCCTCCAGGATGACGTTGCTGTCGCCCGCCGCCCCGCCGAACACCGTATCGCCCGTGTCGGACAAAACGATCATGCCCTCGGGTGCTGCTTCGGCGCGGCGCACCGCCTCGTCCACCGGCACGGCGCTGCGGTGCTGGAACTCGGCCCGGAGCGACCAAGCGAGGTCGGCCAGGTCGTCGGCGATGCGCTCGGCCAGTGCCCGGTCGCCGTCGGTCGTCACCGTCACCGCCCAGCCGCCTTCGGCGACGTCCAGCCAGGGCTGCATCGGGAAGGGGGCCGCGTGCAGCACCCGCTGGTCGGCCTCGACGGCGCGGGCGGCGGCGAACCAAGTCCGCATCGGCGGCCGGTCGGTCAGGAACTGCTCTTGATGCGAGACCATCGGGATCTTGCGCCAGGCGATGGTCGGCCTCGCTCCGTCGCGCAGGATGCGCACCAGCAGCTCGGCGCCCAATCGCCCGGTATCGTAAGGGCGGTGCGGCTGGGTGCGATGGCCGACGATGGCGGTAGCGTGCTCGACCATCTGGCGGGTGACGTTGGCGTGGTGGTCGAGGCAGAGCACGATGGGCACGTCCGGCCCCAGCACCTCGCGGCAGAGGGCGATCTGCGCGCCTTCCACGTCGTCGACGCCGTCGGCGGCACAGGCGCCGTGCAGTTGCAGCGCGAGACCGTCGAGCCGGCCGGCTTCGCCGAGCCCGCGTGCGATGCGATCGTGGAAGAAGTCGAACGCCTCGCGGCTGATCCGGCCACCGGCGACCGCATTGGCACGGATGATCGGTACCGTCTCCACGTCGAAGCCCGAGGCGTCGAGCGCGTCGTAGTGGCCGCCGATCTCGCCGGCGCCGCGACTCTCCCGAGCCACCGCCTCGCCCTGGTAGATGCCGAAGGCGCGGTAGTCGTCCAGCGTCGTCGGCACCGGATTGAAGTCGTTGGTCTCCTGGCAGATGTGGATCAGCCCGACGCGCATGATGCTCTTCCGTTGTTGGCCCGACGCCGTCCGCGTCCAGTCAGCTCCAAGGCAAGGGGTCCAGTGGCCAGAGTGGCCGCCGTGCCTTGGTGTAGGTCACCTTGGTCGGGTCGGCCGGGTAGGGGCCGCCCGTGTCGAGGTAGAGCACCTCGGCGGCGATGGGCGCAAAGGCGGCGTGGAAGTGGTTGGAGGACTTCACCACCACGACCTTCTTGCGCGCGAGGTCGATGCCGAGACCGGTGAAGACCGGTGGGCTGAAGGTCTGCGCCCGGCCCGAGGCCAGCACCACGTCGAGCTGGCCGATGGCGATCGCGGCGGCGGGACCGAGCGACACGCGGCTCCCGGCGAACGGCACCACCAGGTCGCCGGTCACGGCACGCACGGTCACTTCGGCGTCGATGGGGCGGCCGGAGGTCGGCGCCGCCTTGCCGGCGAACCGGAGTTGGATGGTGGCTCCGGCACCGGCGGCGCGGCAGAACGCGACCGCCACCGGATCCCACATCGCACCGATGGCAGAGGGCACGTCCGGGTAACGCAGCAGGGCTTCCACCATGACGGAGCTGTCGCCAGCCACGCCGCCGCCCGGATTGTCCCAGCGGTCGGCGAGCACGACCGGGCCGCCCGGAAGGGCAAGTGCGGCGGCAATCGCCTCGTCCGGCAGGTAATGACGGGGGCCTCTGCGGTCGTCGCGCGTCCAGCCGACGATCTCGCGACCGAGCGCCTCGGCGAGCGCGGCCGCCCTGTCGCCGTCGCCGTCCGCGATCACCAGCACCTTGCTGCCGACGTCGTAGACGTCGGCTGCCTGAAAGCCGTGGGCGATGGAAATGCTCAGGATTCCGTCCCGCCCCTCCAGCGCCAGCAGGCGGTCGACGAAGCTGCGGCCCGGCTCGCGGCTGGTCATGAAGCCGGCGAACGCGCGGGTATCGAACACGCGCGTGACCGGCCGCACCTCGCCCCTCGCGGTGCGCAGGCAGAGGTCCACCAAGTCCTCGGCGCGGGCGAGGAAGTCGGTGTGCGGAAACTCCTTGAAGGTGACCAGCACGTCCGCCGCCTCGACCATCGCTTGGCTCAGATGGCAGTGCAGGTCGAGTTCGGCGCCGATCACGGCATCGGGGCCGGCGATCGCGCGGGCGCGGGCGAGCAGGTCGCCTTCGCAGTCGTCGTAGCCGTGGGCGACCATGGCACCGTGCAGCCCGAACAGCGCCACGTCGACGGGCAGCGTGGCCCGCAACTGGTCCAGGATCTCGTCGCGCAGGCTCTCGTAGCCGCTCTTGGCGACGAGGCCCGCAGGCTCCGCCCAGGCCGCCGTGCCCTCGATCAGCGTCAGCCCTTCCGCCTCGGCCCGGCGGCGCGCGGCGACGATGGGGGCGGAGCAGAGCGTCGGTGTGGCGGGATGGGTGCCGGGCGGGCAGTAGAAGGCGTCTTCGAAGGCGGAGCGATCCACGTAGAGCGGCGCGAAGGTATTGGTCTCGGTGGCGAGCGAGGCGGTGAAGACGCGCATCTGCCCCCTGGCCCTCCGAAAAGATCGCTACGACCGGTTGATGATAGGCGAGGGGCCGCCGCCTCGCCAGCGGTGCGCGTTTCGCGTGGCGGTACGGACGCATCGTGGCGGCGTGCGCATCTCAGGCACCGTCGAGGCCGAGCGGGTCGGCGTCGAGCGGCCAGATCGGCCGCTTCAGGCGCCGGAACGGCAGCGCCCTCCAGTCCGGGTTGCTCGTGCCCGGCGTGGCGACGAAGAGCTGCTCGCGCACGATCGGTTCGAACAGGTCCTTGTGCTTGTAGAGGTTCTTCACCACCAGCACCTGTTTGTCCTCCAGGCTGACGCCGTGCCGCGTGAAGAGGCTGGTGTGGTAGAGGTTCGTGCGCCGGCTGGTCATCACGATCTCGACGCCCTCGACGCGCACCACGGCGAGATCGCCCACGTCGATCCGCTCGTCGCCCACATGGCCCTGCCAGGCATCGCGCTCGAGGAACAGGATTTCGGCCTCGGCGTCCAAGGGCGGGCCGGAATTGGGCTCGAACTTGCCGCCGATGCGCAGATAGGGCCTGCGGCCGACCCCGAACTGAAAGCAGAGGCGCACCGCCGACGGATCCCACAACGGCGCGAAGGCCACGTCGCGCACACCCGCCTCCAGCAAAGCCCGGATCACGTGCACCGTGTCGCCGGGAGCACCGCTGCCGGTCTGGTCCGAGGTGTCGGCCAAAAGGAGCGGCTTCTCGCCCCGGACCTTCGCCCGCTCGATGGCCTCGGCGAAGGGGGTGAAGGGTAGCGTCGCTTCGGCGCGGATGGCGTAGAAGCGCCGGCCGAACTCGGCCGCGACGCGGGCGGCAAGCTCGGCATCGCCGTCGGCGATGGCGAGCATCTTCGCGCCGGCGAGCGGCACGTCGGCCCAGGGAAAGCCGTGGTTGAGCGACAGCGACAGGATGCCGTCCTTGCCTTCGGCGTCGAGCATCGCCTGGGTGAAGGCGATCATCGGCCCCTCGCGAGTGGTGGGAAAAAGGCCCATGGTGCGGCAGTCGAACAGCGCCATGACCGGGTCGACCTCGCCCGCCAGCGTGCGGGCCATGAGGTCGAACAGGTCCTCCGCGCGCTCGGCGTGGTCGACGTGCGGGTAGGTCTTGTAGATGACGACGAGGTCGGCCGCGTCGATCAGCGTGGCGTCGACGTGGGCGTGCAGGTCCAACTCGACGCCGATCCGCACGCCAGGGCCCACCACCGCGCGGACACGGGCGACGAGATCGCCCTCGCAGTCGTCGCAGCCCTCGGCGACCATCGCCCCGTGCAGGTAGAGCATCACCGCATCGACCGGCCCGGCGGCCTCGAGAGCGGCGAGGATGCGGTCGCGCATGGCCGCGTGGTCGGCCTGGAGCAGGAGGCCCGCCGGCGTGGCGAAGGCGTGCAGGCCCTGGACCACCTCCCAGCCGAGAGCGCGGCCCCGCAGGAGCCAGATCTGGCAGGGCGACGACCAGGGCGAAGGCGGCTCCGCCATGATGTCGCCCTCGTTCCAGAAGCCCGCGCGGAAGTCGTCGATGCCGGTCGGGAAGGCCGAGAAGGTGTTGGTCTCGGTACCGAAGGTGGCAACGAAGAGGCGCATGGCAGCACTCCCAGAACCCGGCGCCGCGCATGGCCGCGACCGCCGCACGGTGGCGGGGTGCTGCGAGTCGGTCAATCGAGGTGCGTTTCGCTCGGCGGAACGGCTATGTCGACGGCGTCCCGTCTTCGCGACGTAGCCGCCGCGAGATCGAGGCCGCGGCGTCGGCCAGGCGCTTGCCGGTCTGCATCGCGCGGTCGGGCGACATGCGCGTCACGGGCACGGTGATGCTGATGGCGACGCGCGGGTAGCCCAGGGCATCGAGGATCGGCGCACCGATGCACATGGCACCGTCCTCGTTCTCGCCGGTTTCGATCGCATAGCCGCAGCGGGCGATCTGCCGGAGCTGCCGCTCGAGCTCGCCGCGATCGATCAGGGTGCGTCCGGTACGCTCCAGCAGCGGCTGGTCCAGATACGTGCCGGCCTCGTCCGGTGGCAGATGGGCGAGGATCGCCTTGCCCAGCGCCGTCGAATGCAACGGATGGGAATCGCCGCTCCGTGCCTCGGTACGAAAGCCGGGCGTGCTCTCGACGACGTCGAGATAGACCACCGAGCCGTCGCCTTTGGCGGCGACGTTCACGATGCCCCGATAGTCGCGGTTCAACTCCGTCAGCACCGGATGCGCCAACTCTCGCGCGCGTTGGATGGCGGCATCCAGGCGGGCGATGGCGCGCAGACGGGGCCCGACGCCGTAGCGGTCGCCGTGGGCGTCGTGGTCGAGGAAGCCGGATCGAGCGAGGGTACGCAGATAGCGGAACGCCGTAGTCTTGGGGATGCCGAGCGCTTGGCTCACCGACTTCAGCGATACCACCTGGCCGCGCTCGGCCACGTAGGCGAGCACCCGCAACGCCTTGTCGACCGGCTGCACGACGTAGCTGTTGACGGCGTCTCCGGTCATGGCGGCTTCCGATCAGCGTCGACGACGGGCGGGCAGCGAAGCACGGTTGCCAAGCGTTCCGCAAGGCGAAACGAGCGGACCTGTACGTCGCCGCCGGGCCGTGATCCGATGGCGACCCTGCGAGCGGCTGGGATTGGGGGACGAGCCATGGTCGACAGCGTATCCTTGAGCCAGGGGGCGCCATTGGCGTTCGACGCCTCGCGCGGGCTGATCGGCAGCAACGCCCGGTTCCTCGCGGGTGGGGTGAGCAGCAATTTCCGCCTCGGCATGGCCGAAGGCCCGCTGGTGTTCCGGCGCGGCGAGGGGGCCTATCTGCACGACGCCGACGGCAACCGCCTGATCGACTACTATTGCGGCATGGGGGCGACCATCCTGGGCCACGGCCCGGCCCCGGTGATCGAGGCCGTCCGCGCCCAGGTCGAGCGGGGTATCCTCTTCGCCGGTCAGACCGAGGTGGAGTTCGAAGCGGCACGGCTCCTGTGCGAGCGCATCCCGGCGGCGAAACGCCTCCGCTTCGCCTCGTCGGGCTCGGAGGCCGCGCAGGTGGCGATCAGGATCGCCCGTGCGGCCACCGGACGCCGCACGATCGTCAAGTTCGAGGGTCACTACCACGGCTGGTTCGACAACGTTCTCTGGTCGGCGGCACCGGCGCTGAACGCGGCGGGGCCGGAAGCAGCGCCGGTCCCGGTGGCGGGCAGCGCCGGGCAGGACACGGCCGAGACCCTCGGCATCGAGGTCATGGGCTGGAACGACCTCGAGGCCCTCCAGGCGCGGCTCGCGCTGGGCGACGTGGCGGCGGTCTTGATGGAGCCCGCCATGTGCAACCAGGGCGCCATCCGGCCGGACGCAGGCTATCTCGAGGGTGCGCGCGAAGCCTGCACCCGCAACGGCACGATCCTGGTCTTCGACGAGGTCATCACCGGCTTCCGGCTGGCCCGCGGCGGTGCCCAGGAACTGTTCGGTGTGACGCCGGACCTGGCGCTGTTCGCCAAGGCGATGGCCAACGGCTTGCCGGTGGCGGCGGTGGTCGGCCAGGGCGATCTGCTCGACCTGGTGGTGACGGGCGGTGTCATGCACGGCGGTACCTACAACGCCCAGCCGGTGGCAATGGCAGCCCTGGTCGCGACCCAACAGGCGCTGACGGTCGAGGCCCATGCCGCCGCGTCGGCCCGGGGCCTGCGGCTCCAGGAGGGCATCCGCAAGGCCCTGGCAAGCGCGGGCATCGAGGCGCAGGTCGTGGGCTTCCCCCTGATGTTTCATGTCGCCTTCGGTCTGGACGCGCCGCCAAGGCACTACCGCGACGTCGCCCGTGGCGATCGCGCGGGCTACGTGCGCTTCGCGCACGCGCTCTTGAAGCGCGGGGTACGCGCGCTGGAGCGGGGAGCGTGGTTCGTCTCCACGGCCCACGACGATCCGGTCATCGACGCCACGCTGGCGATCGTGGCCGATGCGGTCCGGGACGTGGCGCAGGGTTGACGCGGGGGCGCGAAGCCGCCTCGACGTTTCGAACAGCGCAGCCTCGCGCGCTGGCGCGGCTGATCCTTAGCCGACGAGTCCATCGCCTCCCTCGGCGCCGATTCCGCCCGCTCGGTCACCCGGACGATGCCCGCCCAGCGGTCCAATTCTTGCTGGTTGCTTCTGGACAGGCCTCGGTCGTGGGTCTATCGGCAGACCGAGGCTACGCCACGGAACGAGGACACCAGACCATGTTTCGACGTTCGCTCCTGCTCGGCACCGTCGCCGCACTCACCCTTTCGTCGATGCTGGCGGCCACCGTCGAGGCGGCCCAGACGTGGCGGATGGCCCACAAGCAGCCGCCCGAGAGCATCGAGGGCCGGCTCTTTCAGGCCTTTGCCGACCGCATCGAGGAGAAGACCGGGGGCGAGATCCGCGTGCAGGTCTTCCCCGCCGAGCAGCTCGGCGCCGACGACGTGATCCTCGAGCAACTGCAACTCGGCACCGTCCACATCTATCCGGAGGGCGCGACCTACCTCGCCAAGTGGGTGCCCGACGTGCAGTTCATGAGCGCGCCGTTTCTCTTCGAGGATCGCGAGCACTGGCAGCGGTTCATGGGCTCGGACCTCGTCCAGGGCTGGTTCCGGAAGGTCGAGGAGGAGGAGGGCATCGCCCTCATCGGCGACAGCACCGCCTTCGTCCGCGGCCCCTACCGCGTGATGGTGACCTCCAGGCCCTTCACCACCGTCGACGAGATGGCCGGCACCAAGCTCCGCATGCACCCCGACGAGCTGGCCGCCGCCGCTTGGCGCCATCTCGGTGCCGAGGTGCGCACGCTCGCCTGGACCGAGGTCTACGAATCGATCAGCCGCGGCATCGTCGACGCAGTCAACAGCCCGATCGCCCTGGTCGAGCCGATGCGCTTCTACGAGGTGGCCCCCCACGTCATCCGCCACGACGAATATCCCCAAGGCATGGGCTTCATGACCAACGCTCGGGCCTGGGACGCGCTCGACGAGGCGACGCGCCAGCAGGTACTGGAGGCCCACGCCGAGGTGTCGGCGGAATCGGTCGAACTGATGACGGCCGAGGCGGACGAATCGATCGAGCGGATGAAGGGCCGCGGTGTCACCTTCTCCGACGCCGACATCGGCAGCTTCGTCGAGAAAATGCGCGGCTTCTATGCCGAACTCGATGCCCGGGGTGAACTGCCGGAGGGCTTCATGGATGCCGTCGACGCCACGCGCCTTGCCAACTGACGCGTGATTCGTCTGTTCGACGGCGCGCTGGCGGGGATCGAGCGCCTCTTCCTCGTCCTCGCCAACGCCATCCTGCTCGGTATCCTGGCGATCAATCTCGCGAACATCCTGAGCCGGCTGGTGTTCGACATCGGCATCATCTGGGTGTTTCCCTGGACCCGGGTGCTGTTCGTGTGGATGGTCTTCCTCGCCTTCTTCGTCATCTACCGGCGGGGCAAGGACATCAGCGTCGACTTCGTCGTTGCCCGGCTGCCGCTGGGCGGCCAACGCGCGATCCGCATCGCCGTCGACCTGATGGTGATCGCACTCCTGGCGACGATCCTCTTCCAGGTGCCGACGCTCCTGCCGCGGCAGGTGGGCCGGATCGATCTCGTGGGCATCCAGCGCTACTGGCTCGCCGTTCCCTTCTACGTCTCGACCGGCTTGATCCTGCTCCAGTTCCTCTTGGACCTCGCCCGCACGCTGACCGAGCGCACGCCGCCGGCGATACCGGAACCGGGCTCGTGACGGCCATCGCCCTCTTCACCGGCTTCGTCCTGTTGATCGCGCTCAGAATGCCCATCGCGATGGCCATCGGCGTGGCCGTGGTGGCGGCGCTGGTCACGGCCGGCTTCGCCGACACCCTCTGGATCCTACCGATGAAGGTGCTGGAGGGCGTCGACAACGTGTCGCTGCTCGCCATCCCCTTCTTCGTGCTGGCCGGCAACCTGATGAACGCGGTCGGCATGACCGAGCGCATCTTCAACCTCGCCAACGCGCTGGTCGGCCACTTCCGCGCCGGGCTGGCGCAGGTGAACGTGCTGGCCTCGGTGCTGTTCGCCGGCAGCACCGGGGCTGCCGTGGCCGACATCGCCGGCCTCGGCACGGTCGAGGTGAAGGCCATGCGCGAGCGCGGCTACGAGCCGTCGTTCTCCGCGGCGATCACCACCGTCTCCGCGATCGTCGCCCCCTTCATCCCGCCGTCCGTGCCGCTCGTGGTCTACGCGTTCCTCTCGAACACCTCGGTCGCGCGCATGTTCCTGGCCGGCATCGTCCCAGCGCTGGTCATCGCCGCCGCCTTGATGATCTTCAACCGCGTGCGGGCGATCAGCGTCGACTACCCGCGCCAGGAACGGGCGACCGTCGGCGAGATCTGGCACCATGCCCTGAGCGGGGCTGCGGCGCTGCTCACCCCCGCCATCATCATGGGTGGCATCCTGACCGGCACCACCACCGCCGCCGAAGCCGGCATCCTCGCCTGCGGCTACAGCCTGCTGCTCGGTGCGATCTACCGCACCCTCGACTTCGCCAAGATCTGGAACGCCTTGACCGAAACGGTGATGATCACCGCCCTCATCATGGTCATCATCGGCTTTGCCGGCGCCATGGGCTGGCTCTTGACCATCGAGCGCATCCCCCAGAACCTGGCCATGACCGTCTCCACGGCGGTCGACAGCGGCCTCTTGTTCCTGGTCGTGGTCATGGCCTTCGTGCTGGTCATCGGCTGCTTCATCGACGGTGTCACGGCGAAGCTGTTGCTGGTGCCGATCCTCTTGCCGCTGGTCGACCAGTTCGGCATCGACCGGGTGCACTTCGGCATCGTCATGCAGATGTCGCTCTTGATCGGGCTCGCCACGCCGCCCCTGGGCATCGGTCTCTACGTCGCCTCGCGGATCGCCAGCGTGCCGGTCGAGCAGGTGATCCGGGCTGTGGTCCCGTTCTTCCTGCCGCTCGGCATCGTGCTCGTGCTGCTGGCGGCCGTGCCCGAGATCTCGCTCTTCCTGCCCAACCTGCTGCTCGGCCCCGAATAGGACCTCGACCATGGCGTTGATCATCCACGTCGGCTCCACGCGCGCCGCCTGGTGGAAGGAGCACCTGCAAGCGCTCCTGCCCGACATCCCCTGCTTTCTCTGGAACGATCCGGTCGACCCGGCGGCGATCGAGTACGCCGTCGTCTGGAAGCCGCCCGTCGGCGGGCTGAAGCGCTTTCCCAACCTCCAATGCATCGTCTCGATGGGGGCCGGGATCGACCACGTGCTGGCGGACACGGAGCTGCCAGAGGGCATCCCGATCATCCGCACCACCGGGCCGGACCTGACCCAGCGGATGCGCGAATATGTCTGCCTGCACGTGCTCAGGCTGCACCGCCGGCTGCCGGAGATCGAGGCGGCGCAGCACGACCGTCAATGGCTCCAGTTGATCAACCCGCCCGCCCCCTTGCGCCGCGTCGGCGTCATGGGCCTCGGCAATCTGGGGGCCGACTGCGCGCGCACGCTGGCCGTGATCGGCTTCGACGTGGCCGGCTGGGCGCGTTCGGCCAAGACCCTCGACGGGGTCGAGGTCTTCGCCGGCGCCGACGCGCTCGACGCGTTCCTGGCGCGGACGGAGATCCTGGTCTGCCTGCTTCCGCTCACGCCCGAGACCAGAGGCATCCTCGGTCGCCCTCTGTTCGAACGGCTGCCGGCAGGGGCTTCGGTGATCAACGTCGCCCGCGGCGAGCATCTGGTCGAGGGCGACCTGCTCCAGGTCCTCGACTCGGGCCACCTCGCCAACGCCGTGCTCGACGTCTTCCACCAGGAGCCGCTGCCCGCCGAGCACCCGTTCTGGGATCACCCGAAGGTGCTCGTCACGCCGCACGTGGGCTCACTGATCGACCCGGTCGCGGGCGGTGCGGCCATCGCCGCCAACGTCGAGCGCTTCCGCCGTGGCGAGCCGATCCCCGACATGGTCGACCTCGCCAAAGGCTATTGAGGCCGCCCCGCCGGTCCCTACCAGCCCGACGCGAGGCGCGCGTCGTCCCGCGGCGTGATGACGACGCGGAGAGGGTCGGGGTCCGGGGTCCCGGCGGCGGCGGTCGGGACCGCGGTGCGACGCTGGAGGTCGCGTTGGCGCCGCAGCAACTCGACCTCGCGTCGGAGTTGGTCCGCCTCCGCCTCGCTGCGGGCGCGCTCGGCGGCGAGCGCCGCGTCCCGGCTCTGCTGCTGGTGATCCAAGGCGTAGCCGACACCGCCACCGAGGGTCGCGCCCAGGGCGGCGCCGATGGCGGTGTTCTCGGTACGGCGGCCGTCGGCACTGAGCACGTTGCCGAGCACGCCGCCGACGACGGCGCCGGTGACCGCACCCGTGGCCGTGCCCGCACTCGCAGGCTGTTGCTGGTAAGTCGGCGCGCAGCCGGCAAGCGCCAGCATGGCCACCGCTCCGACCATCGCCAAGGTGACCGGCTTCGTCGTCATTGCTGCGTATCCTCGAGCGTTGTCGCGTCATCATGCTCGAGGCCGCCTGTCGGTTTGCTGAACGAAGGAGGACGGGTGCCGCGTCGGGCCCCGGAGCCTGCGGCGGCGGTCACTTCCGGATCGGCTCGCCGGCGCGGCCTTCGGTGAGGCCACCGAGCCAGGCGTCGTCGTCGAGCAACTGGTCGCCCGCTTCGAGCACGCGCCAGAAGGTGTAGTCGGCCCAGTGCAGGATGGTGTTCTCCAGCGAGCGGACCAGGAGTTCGCCCTCGCCCGAATGGGCCGTCGCCATGTGCGCCACCGCCTCGGGCAACCCGATCGTGAGGCAGATGTGGGCACCGTAGGCGGGATGGCGGATCGACGGCATGCCGGCTGCGCGCGGCTGCGCCTTCCAGCGTTCGACGTTGTCGGGATCGAACTCCCAGACCTTGCCGATGTCGTGGCAGAGGCAGCCGGCGATCAGCAGGTCGCGGTCGTAGCGAAAGTCGGGCATGAGTTCGTCCATCTCCTCCGCGATCTTGACCGCCAGACGGGTGACCGAGCGGATGTGGTCGGCCTGCGAGCCGTGTTTCAGGGGGCGCGAGTCGTAGTTGCCCGACGGCTTCATGGCGCCGATGCCGGCCAAGCTGGAGGACGCGATCGCGGCGGCCCAGGCGTCGGTGACGAGGTCCCTCAGGCCCTCGTCCGCGATCCAGGCGATCTCCGGCAGTTCCGCCAGGATCGCCCGACGCATCGCGTCGCCGATTTCGATTCGTTTGCCGTTGAGGTTCACGATGCGTGGCGCTGCGGCCATGGGGCACTCCCTTCTTGATCGTGGATCAGGCGCGGACGGCGGGCGCTGCGGTCGGCCGGTCGAGCACCAGCGGATCGCTCGCCGCCGCTCCGGCGATGGGCGAACTGACGTCGGCGATACCCGTGCAGCGGCCGGTCGAAGGATCGCGGGTGACACCGGCGGGGCAGGCGTAGAGCTTCGGAAAGACGAGGAGCTGCGCCACCTCCAGTTCGTGCAGGGCGCTCAACTCGGCCAGCACCTCGGCGCCGACCCGGGGATCCACCCGCCACGAGCCCCGGTTGGCGGCGTCGATCCGCGGCGTGTGGAACGCCGTCTGCAGATCGAGGCCGTAATCCAACAAGAGCGCGGTGAGCTGGAAGGTGCAGGGGACGATGTGGTTGGCGCCGGAGGCGCCGACGGCGAAGCGCGCCTTGCCGTCCTTCGCTACGACCGTCGGGCACATATTGGAGGCGTTGATCTTCAGATGCGGCTGCATCGTCGTGGGGAAGCCGGGCCGCGGGTCGAAGTAGGAGACCGAATTGTTCATCAGGACGCCGGTCGAGGGCAGCATGACGCCCGATCCGAACCGGTTGAGCAGGGTATAGGTGAGGGCGACCATGTTGCCCTCGGCATCGACCACGCTCAGGTGCGAGGTGCAGCCGCCATCCGGTGCCGCTCGGCCGAGACGCCGCTCGTGGGCGAGAAAGGCCCGGTCCAACGCCGTCGCATAGGTGGCGTAGGTGTGCGCGCCGAGGCCGCGGGCCTGGTCCAGATGGGCTTCGACATGGGCGAGCGCTTCGCCGAGGCGCACCCCGCCCGAGGTCGGTCCGGCCGTGAACACCTGGTGGCCGCGATGCTCGGTCACCGCCGCATCGAACACGTCGACCGTGTAGGCGGCGAAGTCGGCCGCGGTGATCCGGCTCCCGCCGGCCCGAAGGTCGCGCGCCATGGCTTCGCCGACGCGGCCGCCATAGACCACGCCCGGCCCGTCGTCGGCGATCGCACGCAGGGTGGCGAGCAGCGCTTCGTTGGGGAGGTAGCGCTCGGGCGGGCAGGGATGACCGTCCGGCAGGTAGTGGGCGGCGGCGGCGGGGTCCTTCGCCAGCTTTCTGGCCTCGAGCGCGATCATCAAGGTCGCGTGCCAGTCGACCGGCAGGCCGCGTTCGGCGAGGCGGATCGCCGGTGCGAGCACGCGGTCGAGGCCCATGACGCCGAACCGCGCGACCGCCTCGCCCAAACCCGCAACCGCGCCCGGAACGAGGATCGAGCCGTAGCCCTCGACGTTGCGGTTGTCCGCAACGCCCGGAAAGCCCATCAGGCTGGTCGGTACGTCGGGGTCGAGCGGGTAGTCCTCCAAACGGACGTCGCCCGGCAACATGCCCTGGAAGTCGATGGCGACGGCCCGCTGGTCGGCCTCCAGCCACGCCACGAGATAGCCGGCACCGCCGATCCCGCACATCCAGGGTTCGACCACGCCGAGCGCGAAGGCGGTGGCGACGGCGGCATCGACCGCGTTGCCGCCGTCGTGCAGAACGGCGGCCCCGGCACGGGCGGCCAGCCGGTGCTGGGCGGCAACGACGCCCGCCTCGCTATCCACCGCAGCCTTGCGGACCTGCCATTGCTCGACGTCGTGGTTCATGCTCAACCCCCCAAGGGACGACTGCGTCCGAGCCCAAGGAAGGACCACCGATGCGCTACACGATCAAGCCGATGCCCGAGCAGGTGCCGTCTGCACTCTTGGAGAAGCTCCAGCGCGTCGAGACCGCCACGATCGGTCATCGCCGTCAGCTCGGCTTCGTCGACCGCGGCATCCAGAGCCTTCTCGGTGGCCACCGGCGCATCGCCGGCACGGCGGTGACCCTGGCCATCCCGGGCATGGATTCGACGCTTCTGCACCACGTGATCCAGTTCCTGCGGCCGGGCGACGTGCTGGTTATCGACCGGCTCGGTGACACCAAGCACGCCTGCCTTGGCGGCGGTGTGGCCTGCGCGATCAAGGCGACGGGCTGCGCCGGTGTCGTGCTCGACGGTCCCGCCACCGACCTGCCGGAGATCGAGGCCTACGACCTGCCGGTCTGGTGCCGCGGCCTGGCGCCGATCACGACCCGCCTCTACGACATCGGCGGCGCCTTCAACGTCGACGTCGCCATCGGCGGTGCCGTCGTCCATCCGGGCGACGCGGTGGTGGCCGACTTCTCGGGCGTGCTCGTGATGCCGCTGGACGAGGCCGAGGCCGACGTCGACTGGGCGCTCGGCAAGCAGGGCAGCGAGCCCGCCCTGCACGAGCTGTTGAAGCAGGGCGCCAAGCTCGGCGAGCGAAGCGGCGCCAGTGCCCAGGTGCTCGCGGCGCAGCAGAGCGGCTAGGCGACCGAGCGGCGAGGCTCGGCCTCGCCAACCTCGCCACCAACAGGCGGCGCCCCGTCCGGTTCCAGACGCGACCAGCACCAGCGTGAGGTCTGGGCGATCCCGCGACCCGTAACGGCCGACCGTCCGAAGCGATCCAAGACGGTGGAAGCCCTCGCCCCCGTGTGCCGCACGCCTTCAATCCGCCGCGTCATGGCCCACCGGCGCCAGGAGCTGGCCTCTTCGAGGCGTCCAAGGGACGCAGGGGGCCTCGCCCCCTGCAACCCCCGCAACGCGGCCCGCTCCGCGACCCGGTGGGCGCGCGCGAGCGTTGGGGTGGCTCAAGAGCAGTCTGTCGGGTCCGGACTCATCGTTGCATGCGCGCGGCGGTAGCGTCCCATCGGCGGTCCTGGGTGCGGATCGGCTCGCGGGCCGGGTCGTAGGCATCCCAGACGGCTTCGGTGAGCGGGGTCTGGGGGAGCAACTCGCCTACGCCGTCGATCGGGGATCGGCCACCCAGGGCGCCGTGCGGGCGCTGCCAGTTGGAGAAGTGCTGCCACTCGTCCAGCCGGTCCTGGAGGTCGTCGATGGCCAAGTCGACGGTCGACCAGAACTCCTCCAAGGTCGTGCGCTGGGCTCGCTCGACCTTACCGTTCAGATGCGTCGAGCGCGGCCGGATCGGGCGGAACTTCACGTGCCACGCGTGCAGCTGGTCCTGCACCAGGTAGGCGAAGAACTCCTGGCCACGATCGGTCTGGATGCGCTGGACCGGGAAGGGCATCTCCTCGAGAACGCGATCCAGGAAGTGGACGGTGTTTCGGGTCGTTCGGCGGGTGTAGATGCCGACCACCATGAACCGCGAGCAGTCGTCGACGGCGGTGTACTGGTAGATGCTGGGCCCGACTTTGCAGACGTCGACCTGGACGCGATCACCCGGAATGGGCCTGCTGTAGCGCTTGGGCACCTTCGGCCGCACCCATCCACGCTTCAGCCGGCTCTCGCCGTGTCTGACGAGGACTTTGTGAATGGTATCGAGGGCCAGCGTGATCGCGTGCTCGCGAATGAGCTCGATGCGCAGCTGCTTGATGCCAAGACTGCGCTCGCGGCAGGGCTGGAGGGTCAGTTCCTCCTCGCGATCGAAGACCTTCCGGGCCGGCGAGTGGCGTGGCCGGCGGCTTTCCTCCTCCAACCCGGCGATGCCGAGGACCTGGTAGCGGCGCCACCACTTGCGCAACGTCGGCCGCGAGATGCCGCATCGGCGGCAGACCACGCCGGCGTTGCCGAGCGTCCGGTAGAGCTCGATCCAGCCGAGCCGTGTTCGTGCGTCCATCGCCAGATCCCGCCACCCGGCGGTGGACTTGCTGGACAACGCTGCGCGTTGCCCACAATCCCACCGCCACCACCACGAGCCTCAACTCGAACGTGCTCTCTCGGCTGGATAGCGGCGTCGCTGGCCGGCAGCGAGGTGAAACGATGTCTACAAACCCCACAGGCCATATACTGCCAGCCACCCACCGAGTCGCCTGCCGGCCGTTGGGGTTTGGATGGGGGAATAGCCCGCTCTATCGGTGGCCCAGCCGGCCGCTGTGTGGGCTCGACGGAGGCCGGGTCCGTCGGTGCCGTGGTCCCATACGTGGCCGGGGCGGTCGCCGCTCAGACGCCGCCGAGGAAGATGATGCCGAGACCCGCTGCGGCGGCCGCCAGTCGCAGCGGCCAGCGGCCGGCCGTGCCGACGACCGCCGTGCTGAGTAGCCAGAGCCCTGCCAGGATCTTGACCAGCGCCAGGACCGCCCAGCCGGGGCTGGCCGCGAGCTGCAACAGCGACGGGTTGGCAACGAAGCCCAAGGGCACCACGAACAGGCCGAGGCCGACGGCCATCGAGCGGAATGCGACCGCCAGCCAGGGCGCCTTGGCGATGCCGGCGGCGATGAAGACGTTGCCGCACACCGGTGGGGTGATGGTGCAGAGCAGTGCGTACCAGAACACGAAGAGGTGCGCGTAGAGGTCCGGCAGGCCCAGCGCCACCAAGGCCGGCCCGGCGACGGAGACGCAGATCACGTAGGCGGCCGTGGTCGGCAACTCCATGCCGAGGACGAGTGCGGCGAGGCCGGTGAGGAGGAGGGCGATCCACAAGGACTCGCCCGCGACCGACAGGATCAGGGCGGTGATCTTGATGCCGAGCCCGGTCAGGTTGAAGACGCCGACGATCAAGGACGCGCAGACGATGATCGCCGCGATCTGCGCGATCTGCTTCGCCCCCTCTTCGGCTGCCGCCCACAGCCGCGCCGCCCAGCGCCGGAGCCGCACGGCACCGGTCGAATCGAGCAGCAGCAGGGCCAGCATCGCCATCGCCGCCCAGAAGGCGGCGTAGGGGGCGGTATAGGGCGTGAAGGCGAGCACGTGGATCAGGATGCCGAAGGGGACGAGGAAGAAGGGCACGGTACGGGCGACGAAGCCCCAGCCGGGCAACTCGTCGCGCCTGAGTCCGTGCAGGTCGTAGCGGATCGCGTATTGGTGGATCGCCACCCAGCAGGTGGCGAAGAAGAGCAGGGCTGGGAGCGATGCCGCGACCATGATCTCGGCGTAGGGGACCGCCAAAAGCTCGGCCATGACGAAGATGCCGGCACCCATCAACGGCGGCATGATCTGGCCGCCGGTCGAGGCGACGGCCTCGGTCGCGGCCGCCAGGGTGCGCGGATAGCCAAGCCGAATCATCGCCGGAATGGTGACCATACCGGTCGAGGCGGTGTTGGCCGCGGCCACGCCCGAGATCGAGCCGTAGAGCGCGGAGGAGACGATGGCGACCTTCGCCGCACCGGCGCGCAGCCGGCCCGCGATCTGCGTCGCGACCGCCATGAAGCCGGTGCCGGCGGTGCCGGCCGAGATCAGCGCACCGAGGATGATGAAGGGGGCGATGACCTCGGCCGAGATGCCGGTCAGGTTCGACCAGAGCCCGCCCTCGGTGATCGTCAGTGTGCCGAGGACGAAGGCGGGGCGCAGGCCGTCGTGGCCGAAATGGCCGGGGATGTGCTCGCCGAAGAAGCCGTAGATCAGGACGATCGTCGCCACCAGCGGCAGCACCCACTTGATCGCCCGGCGCGCGGCTTCCAGCACCACGAGGATCAAGGCGAGGGCGACCGCGAACTGCACCTCGCCCCGGAGCGCGCCGTACTGCCGGACCAGGCTCGCATGGTTCCAGACGACGTAGCCGGCAGCCAAAAGTCCGACGACGAGAAAGAGGGGGCCGGTCCAGCGTTCCCAGCGGTTGGCGGCCCCGCCCAAAAGGAAGATCCACGGCAGCGCCAGCATCAGGTGCGCGGGTCGCGTCACCAGCGCCGGAACGAGTCCCGAGAACACCAAGTAGAGGTGAAAGCCGACGGTACCCGCCGCCAACAGGCCGGTCAGCCACTGCCGGACGTGGATGTCGCGCAAGGGGCCGGCCAACGGCGCGGCAGGGTCGATCCCGCGCTGCTCCACCTGGAACAGCGCGGGCGGCGCTGAGGGATCGCGCATGCGGACGGCGGCCGGCCTCGGTGTCGGTGCGGGATCACTTGGCGGCGGGCAGGGCGATGCCGGCTTCCTCGTAGTAGCGTGCCGCTCCCGGATGCACCTCCGCCCAGAGGTACTGGACGAGCTCCGGGCTGACGCCGGCCCACCAGGGCTGCTCGCCGGCGAGCGCGTCCTTGTTCTCCCAGAAGGTGCGGGTGATGGCGTAGGCCGCGTCGTCCGACATGTTGGTGGTGCCGTAGGCGCCCACCGGCACACCCACCGTCGGCACGTCCGCGTCCTGTCCGCGATAGGTGCCGGCGGCGATGGTGATCGGCCCGGACTGCGCGTCCAGCGCGACCACGCGCTCGCGCTCCTCGTCGGTGAGCGGTACGATCACGACGTCGAGGGTGGTGGCAAGCTCGGTCAGGCCCGGGGTCGGGTGCGACGAACAGGTCGAGTAGCCGTCGATCCGGCGGTTGCGCATGGCGTTGGCGGCCGCCGAAAGCTCGAGGTCGACGAGGTCGATCGCGTCCTCCAGCTCCAGCGCCTGGAGGACGGCGCGCGTGCGGCCCTCGCAGAAGGTGCCGGTGCCGCCGGCAACGAAGGTCTTGCCGGCCAGATCGCTCATGCTGGCGACGCCGCTGTCGGCGCGCACCACGATGTGCAGCGTCACGTAGGGCATGACGAACAGCGTGCGCGCCCCGTCGAAGGGCTGATCGTCGGCGAAGGCGCCGCTCGGCTCGGCTGCCGCCTGCAACAGGCTCGGCGGTGTGGTGAAGAGGAAGTTGCCCGGCCGGACGGCTGCCTCCTTCACGTTCTGCACCGAGCCCTGGCTCTCCTCGACCGTCGGCGAGAAGTCCCCGGTGCCGCGCAGCAACTCGGCGAGCTGCACCATCATCACGTAGTAGGACGACGCCGACGAGGCGGACTTGAGCGTGATGCGCTCGCTCGCGGCGGCAGGGGCACTCGCTGCGAGCGCCATGGCAACGAGGCCGGCAACCATCCGGGGCCGTACGGTCATGATGTCCTCCCTTGGCCGTCGCGGACCATGCGAACCGGCACCGCTTGGTTTCCCCATCTGCGTGGGCTTGTAAACCGCTTTCGGCTCGAACGCGCGCGACGGAGTGGAGGGATCGGGCGGCGAGTGCCCCCTGCCCGCGCCTTGCGCATCAGTCGGCGGCCGCGGCCGGCACGCCGTCGCAGACGAGGAAGCCGAGCGATTGGCGCCGCCAGAGGCCGGCGTAGCGCCCGCCTAGGGCCAGCAGCTCGTCGTGGGTGCCGCTCTCGACGATGCGGCCCTCGTCCATGACCACCAGGCGATCCATCGCCGCGATGGTCGACAGGCGGTGGGCGATGGCGACGACGGTCTTGCCTGTCATCAGGGCGTCCAAGCCCTCCTGAATGGCCGCCTCGACTTCGGAATCGAGCGCCGAGGTGGCTTCGTCCAGCACCAGGATCGGGGCGTCCTTCAACAGCACGCGGGCGATGGCGATACGCTGGCGCTGGCCGCCCGAGAGCTTGACGCCACGCTCGCCGACGACGGCGTCGAGCCCGCTTCGTCCCTTGTGGTCGACGAGGTCGCGCACGAACTCGAGCGCCTGGGCGCGGGCGAGCGCTGCCCACACCTCGGCGTCGGTGGCCTCCGGCCGGCCGTAGGCGACGTTGTCGCGGATCGAGCGGTGCATCAGCGAGGTGTCCTGGGTGACGACGCCGATGTTGTGGCGCAGCGAGTCCTGCGTGACCTCGGCGATGTCCTGGCCGTCGATGCGGATACGGCCGCCGTCGAGGTCGTGGAAGCGCAAGAGGAGGCCGACGAGCGTCGACTTGCCCGCACCGGAGCGGCCGACCAGCCCCACCTTCTCGCCGGGCCTGACCACGAGCGAGAGGTCGTCGATCACGGTCCCGGCGCGGTGATAGGCGAAGCGGACGTTCTCGAAGCGGATCTCGCCCTGCGGCACGTCGAGGGTGCGCGCGGGCACGGCATCCTCGACGGCGACCGGCTGGGCGATGGTGCGCATCCCGTCCTCGACCGTGCCGATCTGTTCCAAGAGCCCCGCCACCTGCCAGAGCACCCACTCGGACATGGCGCGAATGCGCAGCACCAGGGCGATCGCCACGGCGACGGCACCGAGGCTCGTGGTGCCGGCTTGCCAGCCGTAGATGGCAAGGGCCGCGATGCCGGCGAGCAGGCAGGCATTGGCCGTGTGCAACAGGACGGTGAGTTGCGTTGCAAGCCGCATCTGCCGGTCGACGGTACCGAGGAAGTCGCCCATGGCCTCCTGGGCATGGTCCAGCTCGCGCCCGGCATGGGCGAAGAGCTTGACCGTCTGCACGTTGGCATAGGCGTCGACGACGCGGCCGGTCATCTGCGCTCGGGCATCGGCCTGGGCCATCGAGACCGTGCGCAGCCGCGGCACGAAGCGCACGATGATGAAGACGTAGACCGCGAGCCAAAGGAGCAGCGGTGCCGTGAGGCGAAGGTCGGTTGCGCCCACCAGTACGAGTGCGCCCGTGAAGTAGACGGCAACGAACGCGCCGACGTCGATCACCTTCATCACCGTCTCGCGGACGGCGAGTGCCGTCTGCATCACCTTCTGCGAGACCCGCCCCGCCAGTTCGTCCTGGAAGAAGGCGAGGCTTTGGCCGAGCACGTGGCGATGCGCCAGCCAGCGGGCGAGCATCGGGTAGTTGCCGAAGATCGTCTGGTGCATGACCAGGGACTGCAGCAGCACCAGGGCGGGCAGGCCGATCACCACCAATGCCGCGAGCAGGGCGAGCGTCGTGCCGTGATCCGCGAACAGGGTGTCGGGATCGGCGGCGGCGAGCCAGTCGACCAGGCCGCCGAGGGCCTGGACGACGACGAGTTCGACCACGGCGATCAGCGTCGAGGCCAGCGCCGTCAGCCCCAGCCAGGGCAGGAGCGGACGCGACAGGTGCAGCACGAACGGCAGCAACCGGGCCGGCGGCGGCGGCGCGTCGGCCGGGAACGGATCGACGCGCTGCTCGAAGAACGTAAAGAGCCGGGGACCCGGCAGCAATGGTCGCGGGCGCCGTGTCGCGGGCGCGGGTTCGGACGACATCCTCATGTGGCTCCTGCTCCGTTGCATGACGGAGCCGCGTCGATAGAACCTCGACCATGCTCGAGGTCAAGGAGGAACGGCCATGCCGCCCGGCTTGAGCGTCGGTGAGGTCAGCGCCCGCAGCGGTGTCCCCGTCTCGACGCTGCACTTCTACGAGGCCAAGGGCCTGATCCGCGGCTGGCGCACCGCCGGCAACCAGCGCCGCTTCGGCCGCGACGTGCTCCGGCGCGTGGCCATCGTCAAGGTGGCGCAGCGCGCCGGACTCTCGCTCGACCGCATCCGCACCGCACTCGCCACTCTGGGTGCGGAGCGGCGACCCACCAACGCGGATTGGGAGCGCCTGTCGCGCTCGTGGCGTGACGAGTTGGACGACCGCATCGCCCGCCTGCAACGCCTGCGCGACCAACTCGACGGCTGCATCGGCTGCGGCTGCCTGTCGCTCGCGGTCTGCCCCCTGCGCAACCCCGGCGACCGGCTCGCCGAGGAAGGCAGCGGCCCCCGCCTGTTGGACCCGGATTGAGGGAGGAGACAAGGCAAGGGCAGGGGGGCTTTTTGCCCTCTACGACCCCCGGCCGACGGCTGCGCCGCCGGCACGTCGTCGATGGACGAGGCCAAACGTGTCGCGTGCCCGACGGTTCGTGGTGGCGGCCATTGTCCGCACTGCCGGCGGCCTTGGCCGTCGGCTTGGGGGTCGTAGGGGGCCGAAAGCCCCCTGATGTCTTCCCTCAGCCCTTGGCCGCGCTGTCGAGGGCGGTGCGGACGATGCCGGGGGTGAGGACTTGCGGCAGCACCTTCGCAGCGCCGCCATTGGCGCCATAGACCACGTAGAGCGGCACGCCCGGGTGGTCGTAGCGCTTCAGGTAGTCGGCGATGGCGGCGTTGCGGTTGGTCCAGTCGCCGACGAGATAGGTGATGCCGTTGTCGCGGAGCCGGCGCTCGAACTCGCGGCCGGAGAGGGCGACGCCCTCGTTGACTTGGCAGGTGATGCACCAAGCGGCGGTCATGTGGACGAACACGGGCTCGCCGGCGGCGCGGGCCCGGGCGAGGCGGTTGGCGTCGAACCGTTCGCCGAGGGCGAGCGGCTCGCCCTCGCCGGTGGCGGCGGTGACCGGGAGGGTGATGGCGGGCACCGCCAACAGGGCGAGGGCGGCGACGCCGGCGGCGGCACCGGCGAGCCGCGCCGGCCGGGTGGCACCGCCACGAGGTTCTCAACACGCGTCTGCAGCTCCGACGCTTCGCGCTGCGCGGCGTCAAGCGCCGCCCGCAGCGATAGGAGCTGAGAGGACACTATCTCATTCTCGCGCCGCAGGGTGGCCGCCTGCATGCCGACGATCTCCCTCTCGCGGCGTTCCGCGGCGCATTC
>JBJHBG010000037.1:0-39059 GCA_050485385.1 Geminicoccaceae bacterium
CGCCGGACCTGATGCCGGTCGCGGACCTCCGGCGCGTCCCCGTCCTGCCGCCCGCGGTGCGGCGCAACGTCGCCGCCAATTCGGCCTGCCCGGCGAACGCCCACGGATCGCCCGCCGACCCGATCGCGCATCTTTCGACGATCGACCGGCTCGCGCAGGACATGGCCAGCTGGGCCGGCGATCTGCTGTACATCCAGACCGTGTTGAACGACGCCCATTTCGGCGGCGGCTCGACCTATGCCGCGTACGCCCGCTGGTTCGGTACGCCCACCCGAACGGCGAACGGCCGCTGGCGCAGCCGCTTCCGCACGGCGACCTTCGCCACCGAGATCGAGGCGGCGCGCCACGAAATCGCGACCCTGTCGACGCGTTTCGGCCAATTGGCCCAATGGCTCGGCCAGGACATCCGATACCGCTGCCCCGGCACCGCCCGCTACACCATCCCCGGCTGTAGCCCCGGTCCCTGTCCCGCCGGTACCGCCGCGGAATCCTGCGCCAGCAGCGGCGCCCGGATGATCGGGATCTGCCCGCCGTTCTGGAACGAGCCTGCCCCCCGAGACCGTGCGCAGGCGGCCCTCGTCGTCCACGAGGCGGTGCATGCCCGCTTCGGCTTTCGCCACCACCGGACCGCCACGCCGAGCGGGCGTGCCCGCAACCCCGGCTGCTATCAGGGCTTCCTCCTCGAGGTCTTCGGGACGACTCTGGTGCCCGGCGACTGTACCGCGATCTGAGGCGGGTGCTGCAGGCGGGACGGCGGTCGCATGGTCGGCTATGTGCGGGTTTCCGCTCCTGTTGCGAGACCGTATCGATGTCCGAGCCCGAGCCGATCTTCGCCGTGCCGCGCGCCGCCGCCATCCTGGGCGGTGTCGGCCTCGTTCCCTTCGTCGGCCTGAGCCTCGCCATGTGGCTCCTGCCGTTCGACTACGCCGGCGGGTTGCACGCCGCCCTGATCGGCTACGGCATCGCCATCGCGAGCTTCATGGGGGGCGTGCAGTGGGGCCTTGGGCTGAAGAGCGGACTCGACGGCGGCGGCACGTGGCGCGTGCTCGGCCAGTCCGTGGTGCCACCCTTGATCGCGTGGATCGGCGCGCTCGCGCCGTTCGGTTGGCAGTATCCCGCCCTGATGGCCGCGTTCTGGCCGGTCGTCTGGGACGACATGCGTTTGGCCCGCGCAGGTGGGGAGCCTTCCTGGGACCCGCCGCTGCGCGTGCCACGCACGGCCGGCGTCCTGGTCGCGCTGCTCGGCGCCATGGCCCACGCCCTCTGGCTGCTCGGCGCGATAGCCGACGGCCGCTGGCTGAGCTAGCCGATGGGGCGCCGCCAACGCCGGCTGCCGCTGCCTTTGGAGTCTCGTCACTGCGGCGGATGGCGCTAAGGTCGTGCGGCGGCTCTATCTGGAGATAGGACGGGACATGCGCACGCTGCGTGGCAGGGGGCGAGGGGTGGCGGATGCGCGCCTCCCCTCGGTGGTGGCACGCGATCCGCTTCAGCGTCTGGCGGCGCACAGCGCTCACGTGCGTCGGTTGGGCACCTTGCAGGCGCTGGCCTCGGCGTCACGGACGCCCGTGCAGCGGTTCCCCTTGGGCGGGCCCGGCAGCGGCCACGAGGAACTGCCGCCGCTCGACACGGAAGCGCCCGATGCGATCCGCGCGGTGCTGGAGACGGCGGTCGCCGCGGGCGACGTCGACACCGTGCTCCATCTGCACGCGGCGCTGCTGGAGGCGATCGGTGGCGACCAGCCCCTTCGGGTCCGTCTGCACGGCCTTCTCACCGAGGTCGGCGACGGCATCGACGCGGCCGAAGCGAAGCAGTCGGCGGAGGCCGAACGACTGCGGATACTGAACGAATTGCTGGCCGGGGAGGCGACGGGCTCGCGTTCGGGCAAGCCTGCCCCCAAGAAGCCCGCGAAGAAGAAGTCGAAGCAGCAGAAGCTGGGGGAACGCGAGGAGCGCGCCAGGAAGGCAGCGGCCGAGGCGCTGCGCACGGACGCCATCCGCGATCTGCAGGTGGAGTTCGCCGGTCAGGGGCTGGATCCCGTTGTCGCGAGTCAAGTCTGCGGTGCGGCGCTTGCCGACACCGGGACGGAGGCGCACGAGGTGCGCGCGCGGCTGACGCAGCGCCTGCGCGCGCAAATGGCCCCCGATCTCGGCGACTGGAAGACGTATCTCGGGCTCAACGCCAACGTGTTTCTTCAGTACGGCAATTTCGAGAACATCCCGATCCACGTTTCGGTCTTTCACGATGCCATCGCCGAGCCCGGAAGCCTGCTGGACCATGGCAACACTGCGATCGTCTTCCAGATGCTCGGAAGCGCCGACATGCCGCCGTACCAACGCCTGCACGCCTCGATCGAGCATCCAGGGCCCTTCGCACCCAACAAGCCGCGCTATTACTTCGCGGACTGGGGCGACTGGGACAACTGGTCCCCAGGTGCCTTCCACAACGAGCATCCGGAGCGCAAGCAACGCGCCCGCAAGGCGCTGCAGGACGCCGTAGCCTGGTTCACCGGCGAGCTGGCAACGAAGGTGGAAGGCGCCCGCCGACTGAAGGGCAACATCCAAGGCCGCGTCTACCAGCCCGGCGACGAGAACGCGTAGTCCGTGCCGCGGCCGTCGCAGCGCAACTCCAAGGTGATGATCGGCACCATCACGACCGAGCGCGTTCGACCGGCCCGTCCACCTGGACGCGGCCACGGGCGAGCTGAAGGCCGGCCTTGCCGAGGCGTGAGACCTTGTGGAGGACGGCACGGTCCTCGACCTCGAGCCGCGCGAAGGCGTCACGGTCCACGACGGCGAGCCGTTCGGCCGCGGCGAGGGCTGGCGCCTGAAGCGGCCGATCGCGGACGTCGAGGCAGCCTGCTCCGCCTGCCTGCCGCCGGCGTCTCTCGGTACGCCTCGGCCGATTGACGTTTGAAAATACTGTAGATGTCCGCTAAGGCCGAGGAGTGTTCAGTGGATGAATCGACATGTGTCGTTTGTCATTTTCGTGAACGAGCGCGGACAAACGTGCGATCGGCCGGCATCCGCATCGGTCCTGCTGCGCGTCGTCTTCGGTTCCAGGGAGGCAGGGTGTGGCCATGTCGCTTAGCGTTTGCGGGATGTCGAAGAAGGCGAACCCGAGCAGCGACGCGGCGGAACCTGGCGCCGGCCGGGTGGTGCGGATCGTGGCGCTTTGCGCTCTCGGCCTGATGCTGGCCACACCCGTCCATGGCCAGTCCCTGTTCGGTCGGCCGCTGGCGCCGGAACCGCAGGCCGATCCTGCACCACCGCCCCAGCCCGAACGACGAGCCCAGCCCGAGCCGCCGCCACCGCCCCCGCCGCAGCCCGCGCCGCAACCCCCCACCGTCGAGGTGGCGCCGACCCCGCCACCGGCCCCGCAGCCGCCGCAGGGAGAGGATCCGCGCTTCGCCCAGGTGGCGGCCTACGAGCAGCACGAGTACGGCGTGTCGGCGCAGGCCCACTTGCGGAACGGCCAACTCCACGGCCCCACGCCGACCGACATTCCCGGCGGCCGCGTCGTCACGACGGCCGACCTCTACCGGATGCTGTCGGCGCAGCAGCCGATGCTGCTCGTCGACGTGCTCGGTGGCAACGCGTTGATCCCCGGCTCCGTCTCCGACCCCACGATCGGCCAGGGCGGCAGCTTCGACGATCAGATCCAGCACTATCTGACATCGGCGCTGCACCAGATCACCGACGGACGCGACGACGTGCCCATCGTGTTCTATTGCAGCGGCATCGACTGCTGGATGTCCTACAACGCGGCGTTGCGCACGATCGCCGCCGGGCAACGCAACGTCGGCTGGTATCGCGGCGGGTTGCAGGCATGGACCGGCGCGGGCCTGCCTACCGTGCCGCCGATGTAGTGGCGGTCGCGCGAGGTCGTCCGATGCCGAGAAGGTCGTGATGCGTCCCGCCGTGGCGCCGGCGGAGTTGCCCCCCGGTACGAAGGTCGTGAGCGCCGGTGGTCGGCGCGAGGGCAGCATCGTCCGGCTGTTGGGCGCGGGCGGCCAGGGCACGGTGTACGAGATCGCCATCGGCGACGCTCGCTTCGCCTTGAAGTGGTACCACGACCACTACGTCGCCATCGACCGCACGCTCCGCGCGCGGCTGACACGGGCCGTGGAGCGCGGCGCGCCGACCGCGTCGTTCCTCTGGCCGATGGACGTCATGGTGCGGCCCGGTGCGGGGAGTTTCGGTTACGTCATGCCGCTCCGCGACCCGGCCTATGTCGGCATGCGCGCCCTGATTGCGCGGCCGCCCGACCGCGTCGAACTGAGCCTCGAGCAGCGCATGACGCTGTGCGCCCGCATCGCCGACAGCTTTCTCGAGTTACACGCCAGCGGCTTCTGCTATCAGGACATCAACTTCGGCAATTTCTTCCTGCACCCGACCACCGCCGACGTTCTCATCTGCGACAACGACAACGTCAACGTGGACGGGGCCGAAGCCAGCATCTACGGCACCCGCAAGTTCATGGCGCCCGAGGTGGTGCGGCGCGAAGCGTTGCCGAGTACGACGACCGACCTGTTCTCCATGGCCGTCCTGTTCTTCTATACGCTCTTGTCGTGGCACCCGCTCGACGGCCGGCGCGAGGCCGGCCTCCACGTTCTGGATGCAGCGGCGGAACTGTCGCTCTACGGCACGGAACCGGCCTTTCTGTTCGACCCCGAGGACGACACCAACGGTCCGGTGCCCGGCGCCCACGATCCGCTGGTGGCCCGCTGGCGGTCCTTGTCGCCGACCCTGCGCGAACTGTTCGTGCGCTCCTTCACGGCGGGGCTGCACCAGCCGAGCCGCCGCGTCCTGGAGTACGAGTGGCGTGCCGCGTTCCTGGCGGCCCATGCGAGCGTGTTCGCGTGCTCGGCGTGCGCTTACGAGCACTGCGCCGAGGTGGCGGGCGGTGCTGCCGCCTGCGCACGCTGCGGCGCTGGCCTCGCACTGCCGCCGATCGTCGTCATCGGCCGGGCAGCGTTCGCGGCCCGGCCCGGCCGTACCCTCCTGCGGCACTGCACGGCCCCCGGCGGCAGCCCCGACTTCGATGCGGTCGCGGGTACCGTCGAGCGGCATCCGTGCGAACCGAACGTGGTCGGCCTCTGCAACCGCACCGAGGCGGCTTGGCGGGTGCGCGTGCCCGGCCGAGCCGATGCCACGGTCGCGCCCGGCAAGACGGTTCGCTTGGTGCCGGGGCTGGAGATCGGGTTCGGCGCCACGGTCGGCCGTGTCACGGTGGCGGGAGGTTGAGCCGATGGCGGCCGTCGCGGATCTCTGGTCGGTCGGTGGCGCGTCGGTGATCGGCGCCGCGCACGAACGCAAGGGGCTGCCCAACCAGGACGGCGTGCGCTGGGTGCCGGAGAACGGCTCGGCGCAGCGGGCGATCCTGGCGGTGGCCGATGGGCACGGCTCGGCGCCCCACTTCCGCTCCGCCGTGGGCTCGCAACTCGCGGTCCGGGCGGCGGTCGACGTGTTGGACTGGGCGTTCGACGCGCCGGACGTGGGCGGGGCGGCGGCCGACCTGCCGCACGAACTGGTCGCCTGCTGGCGCGGGCTGGTTCTGGAGCACGAAGCTGCCGCGCCGTTCGAGGCGGCACGGACGGAGCGGGACGTCTTCACCGCCTACGGCACGACCTGCATCGCCGCGGCGATCGCCGAGGACCGGCTGCTGCTCTGCCAGATCGGCGACGGCGACGTTCTGCTGGGGCTGCCCGACGGCACGGTCGTGCATCCCTTGCCCGCCGACCGGCTGCCGGGCGAGCAGACCTATTCGCTGTGTCTGGAGGATGCCGCGCGTTACGCGCGGGTGCGCGTCCTGCGACGCGACGCGGACGCCGTTTGGCCCGACTTCGCGATGCTCGCCACCGACGGCGTGGCCAAGTCGTTCCCCGACGATGCCACGTTCGAGGAGGTGGGGCGCAGCTACCGCCGGCTTGCGCTCGAGGACTTCGCTGCAACCCTCGGCGGGTTGCCCGATTGGCTCGCCGACGTCACGCGACGGGGCAGCGGCGACGACGTGTCCATGTGCCTGGCCGCCCGGCGCGCAGGGACCTAGCAGGAGAGAGCACGTGCGAGACCCCAAGGACATGCCGCCCGTACCGCGCGATCACGATCGAGCCTCGTTCTCCGAGCTGATGCCGATCCGTTCGTCGAAGATCAACCTGCGCCGCAGTCCGCTGTTGATCTTCGTCCTGCTGACGGCGGTGGTCGTCGTCCTGTGTTTCGGACTGCTGGCGCAGATCCTGGACGGCGCGGACATCGAGGCCAAGCAATCCGCCTTCACCGTCTTCGCCTTCCTCGTCACCGCGTATCTCCTCGCGGTGGTGCTGCTCGTCGTCTACCTCTATTCCAAGTCCGACAAGCCACTCTGGGCGTACGGGCTCAACTTCCTGTTCGTGTGCGTCCTGCTGATCACGCCGCTCGGGCTGCCGTACTTCATCGTCTTCCGCGACATCCTGCCGGGCGGCGAGGGCTGGATCAACTCGACCAGCATGGTCCCGTTCTTCATCGGCATGTTCTTCGGCGCCGGGCTGATGGAAGAGCTGATGAAGGTCACGTTGGTGCTGTTCGGCGCGCTGCTCACCTTCCGCGCTGCCCAGCTCAAGCCGAAGCTGCCGGCGGTCCTGTTCGACGCGCTGCGCATCCGCGGCCCGCTGGACGGCCTCGTGATGGGCATCTTCGGCGGCGCCGGCTTCATCCTCATCGAGACCTGGATGCAGTACGTGCCGAACATGGTCGGCGACGTGTTCCGCATGACCCAGGGGAACGACCTGGGGGCGTTCGGCGCAGGCCTGATGCTGCTGTTCCCGCGGGTCGTGGGCGGCATGGTCGGGCACATGGCCTGGGCCGGCATCACCGGCTACTTCATCGGCCTCGCCATCCTGCGACCCTCGCGTTGGCACGTGCTGTTCCTGATCGGCTGGATCGGCACCTCGTTGCTGCACGCGATGTGGAACACGCAGGGTTTCGTGCCGCTGTTCGCTTGGTTCTCCGCGTTGGCGAGCGGTGTCATGGTGATCGCCTGCCTGTTGAAGGCGCGTCAGCTCGAAGCCGGCGTCGGCCGGACGGTCGACACCTACGGCTCCGTCGTGGTCGACCGGCCGCCGGCCCGCCCCCTGGCGCCGAGCCCGCAGCCGCAGGCGGCGGCACGGCCGAGCGCGCCGACGCCAACGGCCCCCACGGCTTCGGCAGCCCCGCCGCCCCTTGTCCCCGCGGCCGGCGCCGCGCCCGCCCTGGCCTTGTCGCTACCGGGGACATCGGTGCCGCTCGTCGCCGAGGCGCGTATCGACCTCGGTGCGCAACCGAGCCTCGGCGGCCGCGGCCGCGGGGTCTTGGGCGAGGTCACGCGACACCCGACCCGCGCCGACGTGCTCGGCCTGAAGAACCTCGGCGAGGGGCCCTGGAACGTCCGCCTCCGCGACGGCACCCAGCAAGTGGTCGAACCGCAGCGCAACCTGCGGCTGGCCGCCGGCGTTCAGATCGACTTCGGCGACGGCTTGCAAGCCGTGGTCGTGCAGGCATGACGGCCGCGACCGTGCAGGGTGGCGGCGCCGCGCCCGCGCTGCCCGAGACGGTGCTGCAACGCCGTCAACTCCACGTCGTCATCGCGCTCGACACCTCCGGCTCGATGCGCGGCGACCGCATCGCCTCGCTCAACTACGCGATGCGCTCGGCCGTACCCGAGTTGAAGGCCGCCGCCGCCGACAACCCAGAAATCGAGGTGCGCGTGCGGGTGCTCCAGTTCGACAGCGCCGCCCGCTGGCACCAGCCGGCACCCGTGCCGGTCGAGGCGTTCGAGTGGGTCGACCTGGAGGCCGGCGGCGAGACGCGGATGGGCGAGGCGCTCGACCGCATCGCCGAGGCCCTGTCGCCGGAGCTGTTGCCTGGGCGGCAGTTGCCGCCGGTCATCGTGCTCGTTTCGGACGGCTATCCTTCGGACGATGTCGACGGGGCACTCGAGCGGTTCTTCCAGGGCGAGTTGCCCCGTGCTGCGCTACGCATCGGCATCGCCATCGGCAGCGACGCCGACCTCGAGACCTTGGAGCGCTTCATCGACCATCCGAGCCTGCAACCGCTGAGAGCCAACAACGCGCCGGCCCTCGTCGAGCACATCCGCTGGGCGACGACGGCGCCGGTCAGGACGGTGTCGTCGCCGACCACCGATCCGGATCCCCTCGGAACCATGCGGCGCGGCAACACGGCCATCGTCTCCGAGGGCGAGGACATGGTCTGGTGAGCAACGCTGCGCGCCTTCGTTCGGCGACCCAACAGGCCGGGAGACACGGCAGATGACCACCGAGACCGAGGCCCGGCTGACGGCACTCCTGGAGGCGGCGCGGGCACGCCAGGGGGATGCGATCCTGCGCGACCGGGATCGGCTGACGCTGTTCTTGATGGGCGAGGCGCCGGAACTGGCCGACCAGGTGCGCGCGCTCGCGATCGCCCTGTCGCTCGATGCGACGTGGCAGCTCGGTGCGGCGCCGGGGGCGGAGGCGACGCAGGCGCTGATCGTCGAAGTCGCCCGCCGCGCCAATGTGCAGTCCGGCGCGGCAGGCGAGGCGGTTCGGGTGGCGGCGGGCATGGCGGGCGTGGTCGACATGCCGCCGGCGGCACCCCCGCCGCCGATCCCCGAGCCGCAGCCGCGGGGGGCGACGGACGATGCGTGGGTGGGCGAGACCCAGATCGCCGGCACGGCCGCGCCCGACGTCGGGCAGGCGCCGCGCGGTGGGACGTCGGGTGGGGGCGGCGCCCAGGACCCCCTGGCGCGGATCATGGGCATGCTGCGCGGCTTCGGCGGCGGCCAGGGTGGCGCTCCGAGCTTCGATCTCAAGGCGTTGCTGAAGAACAAGTGGGTGCTGATCGGTATCGGCGTGGTCGCGGTCGCCATGTTTCTCGGCGACGACCCGGCCCCGCAGCAGCAGCCGATGCAACCGGATCGGCCGGCGGTGCCGGGGGGCGGAGGCGGTGGTCAGCAGCAGGCCGGCGGGGTGCCGGACTTGGTCAACCCGCAAGGCGGCGGCGCGCTGCCGCAACTCGTGCTGCAGACCTACGAGGGAAACCCGTTCGTCGCGTTTCGTCTACCGACGCAGGAAGGTGGCGTTCAGGGCTCGGTGTTGGTCTCGGCGCAGGGCTGGGACAGCGGGGTGATCGTTGCCTTCTCCCCGGTAGGCCAGTCCGAGGCGCAGACACTCTCCACGTTGCAGCCCGCCCGGCTCGTGCAGCAGGAACAGCGCGTGATTCGCCTCATCCAGCCCGAGTGGCAGTTCGACAACGTGGGCATCCGCGACATCTGCGTGAGCTTCGAGCAGCATCCGAGTGCGGCGGACGTGACCTTCCGCGGCAGCGCCATGTGCGTCTACGGTGCGGGCTGTCAGCAGGTGATCGGCTGCGGCCGGGTGCCTCAGTAGGAGGCAGCGGCGGGGCGAACGAACGGGGACGGCATGAGCGACGAGACGTACGACGAGCTGGCGTTGTGCCTGGCGGAGATGCGGCAGCGGTTCGGCGAGGATGCCTTCACCAACCGGCGTCGGCTCAACGGCCTCTTGGCCGACCGGCTGCCAGACGCGAAGCGCGAGATCCGCGTCGTGATCGACGCCATCGACGATGGCGTGATCACGGACCTCGTAGCGCTGCCGCCCGGCACGCTCGACATGCAGATCGACCGCCTCGTGGCGCGGCTGGAGAACGCGCGCGGCACCCGCGAGGACATCGCCCGGCAGGTGGTGCGGGCCTGTGCCTACGCGTTGGGTCTGGGTGAACTGCCCTCGCGTTGCCGCCGCGCGTTCCCGGCGCCGGCAGTGACACCCCAGCCGGCACCGCGCGACGACTGGGTCGGTGTTTCGCAGGCGGTAGGCGTCGCGCCGCCAGCGCAGCCGATGGCGGCACCGGTGACGGCGCCGGCACCGGCAAGGCGCGGAGGTTGGGGCCGTCGGATCCTCTTCGCCTTGCTCGTCATGGTGGCGACGGTGACCGGTCTGGCCATTCTCGGCGTCTATGTGGGCAACGAGGACAGGCAGGGCGCCCACGATACGGGCGGCAGTGACGGCGGCAACGGCGGCGTCGTCGAGTACGGCGGCGAGTTCCGCGACTACGGCGTCAGCCCCCAGACCGGCCTGCAGAGCAACGTCGGCTCGCCCACGCCCACGAGCATCCCCGGCGCTGCCGTGGTCGGCACGGCGGCGCTGATCGACGAGTTGCGCGGCGGCGGGGCGGATCGCTTCCGGCTGGTCGACGTGCTCACCAGCAGCGGCCACCCGTCACTGCCCGGCGCCGTGCATCTGCCCCAGGCCGGCACGCCAGGGTCGGTCGACGACGCCGTTCAGCGCGACGTCGCGCAGGCGCTCGCTCGGCTGACCGACGGGCGCAAGGCCTTCCCGCTGGTCTTCTTCTGCGGCGGCACGCAGTGCTGGCTGTCGTACAACGCGAGCCTGCGCGCACTGGCGGCCGGCCACACCAACGTTTTCTGGTATCGGGGCGGCCTCGACGCCTGGACGGCGGCGGGCCAGCCGCTCGAGCCTCTGCGCCGCTGACGAACCCGTGCGCAAACGGAGCCCCGGCAAGGCCGCCCGCACGTGCTGTCCCGGCGGGCTCGCTCGGCGGGGACGAGGGGGATGGCCAGTCTGGCTGGGGGACCTGGATTCGAACCAGGACTAAGCGGTCCAGAGCCGCTCGTTCTACCGTTAAACTATCCCCCAACGGCGACGCAGGTTTCTAGGGGGAGGGAGCGGGGGCGTCAAGGCGGGTGGTACGGACCCAGACCTCCATGGCGCCGTCGCGGCCGCGCAGCGCTTGGGCCGGCAGGCGTGCGTAGGCGGCGAGCATCGGGCTCGCGTTGACGGCGTCGGCGATGGCTCCCGAAAGTACCACCGGCGTGTCGAGGTCGCGGGTCAGCCGCTCCAGGCGCGAGGCCACGTTGACCGCATCGCCGATCACCGCGAACTCGAAACGTTCGCCGCCGCCGATGTCGCCGAGCACCGCCTCTCCGAGGTGCAGGCCGATCCCGACAGCCACGGGCGGTTCGCCGCGTCGACCACGCTCGACGTTCCACGCGGCGACGCCCGCTTGAATGGCCTCGGCGCAGGCGAGCGCGCGCAGGGCGTCGTCGGCCGTCGCCTCGGGCAGGCCGAAGATCGCCATCTGGGCATCGCCCATGAACTTGTCGATCGAGCCGCCATGGGCGAACACCGCCTGGGCGAGCCGGCCGTGGAAGTCCCGCAGGAGCTGGATGACCTGCTCCGGGCGCAGGCTTTCGGCCGTGCGCGTGAAGCCCTGCATGTCGGCGAACAGCACGACCAAGCGCTGCGTGCGAACCTGGCCGAGCGGCTGATCGCGGCCGGCGACCTGCTCGACCACGGCGGGGTCGAGGTAGCGGGCAAGGTTGGCCCGCTGCCGCGCCGCCTCCACCTGCTCGTAGAGGAAGCGGCGGGCCCGCCACGCGGCGAAGGCGAGCAGGAGGGTCACGAGCAGCGTGACGAAGACGCGCACCGCCCAGTCGTCGAGGTGCACGTAGCTGGGCCGGAGATAGCCCTCGAGCCACGCCTCCGGGCCAGGCTCGCGGCCCGGCAGCACCAACTCCGTCACGGTCCCCGGCTGGGCGACGATCAGCGCCACGCCGACGCTCCACGCCACCACGATCATGAACCCGGTCCACAGCGTGACGAACGGCTGCAAGGCCAGGGCGGAGAGCGCGAGCAGAAGGTAGAGATAGAGGAAGGTGGGCTGGCGCAGCACCATCGGCCACGGCCAGGCGTCGGGATAGGTGTTGCCGGGTGCCAGCAGGGCGAAGGTAAAGAGGGTCACGTCGAGGCTGACGAACAGGAGCGGTGGCCAAAGGGCGTCGGGCCGGCGGCGGCGGACACGGAGTTGCGCGATGCCGAGGACGCCCAGTGCCGCGAGCAGCAGCAGATTCTCCCACAGCAGGGCGAGGTCGTAGCGCAGCAGCAGCCAGACCGCGATGGCGACGAGCACCGCCGTGCGTGCGATGGTAACGAGGTGCAGGTTGTTCAGGGCGCGACGCTGCAACGCCCGGTCGAGTGCCCGCGATGCCGGCCGCGGCACGAGCGTCGGGTTGCGGTCGGCGATCACGGCGCGCGAGGGGCGGATGGGATCAGCCTCCGGCTGGCGGGCGGCCGAACGACGCCCCCTGAGATCGACCCTTCTGTCCGCATCCACCGCCGGTTGGCAAGGCGTCGCTCAGATCCCGGCGTACATCCGCCCCGGGTTGAGCCGGCGCTCGGGATCGAAGACCGCCTTCAGCCGTTCGGTGATGGCGCGGATCGGGGCCGGCTGCGGCTCGAACACGTCGACTTTGGCGCGGATCGCGGCGGGTGCCCGGACGAGCGTGGCGTAGCCGCCGACGGCGCCGAGCGCGCGGCGGATTGCGCCGGCGCCGGCGTCCTCGCCCACCGGTACGGCAAGCCAGACGAGGCCGCCGCTCCAGTCGAGCAGGCCCTCGCCGCCGAGCGCCGTCGTCAACGTGTCGTAGAGGTCCGGCCCGGCGGTCGGCGCCACCGACAGGCGCCACACGGCCCGGTCCTGCGGGCTCGCCAGCGGCCGGACGTCGGCGACGTGGCGCCATAGCGCGCGGCTGGCGTCGGCGTCGAGCCTGCGGGCCTCGCCATGGGCGCGCAGCACATGCGCCAGGGCATCGGCGCGGCGGTCGAGGAAGTCGGCGAAGGTCTGGAGGCGGAGCAGGGCCGCCGGTTCGGTCGAGCCGAGCGGCGTCGTGGCGGCAAGCCGGGCCGGCAGCCACGCGGCGGCCGCCACCTCCAGGGGCGTGGCCATGGCCGCGCGCATCGCAGCACCGGCTTGGGTCGCGTCCAGGCCGAAAAACACCAGGGTCGTCTCGGTCTCCGCCCGCGGCAGCACCTTGAAGGCCACCTCGGTCAGCACACCCAACGTGCCGTGCGCTCCGGCCGAGAGCTTGACCAGATCGAGCCCGGTGACGTTCTTCATCACGCGGCCGCCGGAGCGCATCACCTGGCCTTCGCCGTCGACGAATCGGACGCCGATCAGGCTGTCGCGCAAGGCGCCGCGGGCGACCCGCGCTGGGCCCGAAAGGTTCGTCGCGACGAGCCCGCCGAGGGTGGGTGAGGCCGCTTCGGTGCCGAGCAGATGGCGCAGATCGGGCGGCTCGAACGGGAAGGCCTGGCCCTCGGCCGCAAGGGCTGCTTCCGCCGCCGCGACGGGGGTGCCGGACTTGGCGCGGAAGACCAACTCGGTCGGCCGGTAGAGGGTGATGCCGGTGAGCCGGTCGAGGGCCAGCACGTCCTCTGCCTCGACCGGGCGGCCCAAGCCCTCCAGCCCAGCGCCGCCGGCGATGGCGAGCGGCGCGTTGGCGGAGCGGACGACCTCGGCGACGCCATCCTCGCTGTCGGGCGCGTGGCGGGCCACGGGTCAGGCCGCCCGGCCGAGGGCGGCGGACGGCGCATCGTCGAGCGGGAACACCTTGCCCACGTTCAAGACGTCGTGCGGGTCGAACGCGGCCTTGATGCGCCGTTGCAACGCCAATTCGTGCGGCAGAAACTGGTAGCTCATCAGGTCGCGCTTCTCGATGCCGACGCCGTGCTCGCCCGACAGGCAGCCGCCGACGTCGACGCAGAGCCTGAGGATGTCGGCGCTGCACCGCTCCGCCTTCTCCAACTCGCCCGGCGCGTTGGCGTTGTAGAGAATCAAGGGATGCAGGTTGCCGTCGCCGGCATGGAAGATGTTGGCGATCATGAGATCGTAGTGGCGGCCGATCTCGCCGATGCGATCCAGTGTCTCGGGCAGGGCCGAGGTCGGGATGGTGCCGTCGATGCAGATGTAGTCGGGCGAGATGCGGCCGACGGCGCCGAAGGCCGACTTGCGGCCGAGCCAAATGGCGGCCGCGTCCTTGGCGTTGGCGGCGACGCGCAGATAGCTCGCGCCGTGTGCCTTGGCGATCTCGGTGATGCGGGCCAACAGCGTGTCGATCTCGGCGTCGTTGCCCTCGACCTCCGCGATCAACACGGCCTCGACGTCGAGCGGATAGCCCGCATGGACGAAGGCCTCGACCGCTTCGATCGCGGGCTTGTCCATGAACTCCAGCGCCACTGGAATGATACCCGAGGCGACGATGGCATCGACGCAGGCGCCGGCCTCGCGGCTGGTCGGAAAGCCGAGCAGCATGGGCCTCGCACCTTCCGGTGCCTTGAGAATGCGCACCGTGATCTCGGTGACGACGCCGAGCTGTCCCTCGGAGCCGCAAAGCAGGCCCAGAAGGTCGAGGCCCGCCGCATCGAGATGCTTGCCGCCGATCTCGACGACGTCGCCTTCCACCGTGACGAGCTTCACGCCGAGCAGGTTGTTGGTGGTAACCCCGTATTTCAGGCAGTGCGCACCGCCGGAATTGTTGGCGACGTTGCCGCCGATCGAGCACGCGAGCTGCGAAGAGGGGTCCGGTGCGTAGAAGAAGCCCTCGTGCTCGGCAGCCTGGGTGATGGCGATGTTGGTCACGCCCGCCTCGACGGTGGCAGTACGGTTGGCCACGTCGACGTCGAGGATGGCGCGCATTTTCATCAGGCCAAGGACGACGCCGTCGGCCGTGGGCATGGCGCCGCCGGCGAGCGAGGTGCCGGCACCGCGGGCAGTCACCGGGATGCGTTGCTCGTGACAGTAGCGCATCACGGCGGCAACCTCCGCGGTCGAGGTCGGCAGGACCACGGCCAAGGGCATCTGCCGGTAGGCGGAAAGCCCGTCGGTCTCGTAGGCTCGCACTTCGTCCTCGGCCTCGATCACGCTCTCCGGCGCCGGACAGAGCAGCCGCAACGCGGCGACGATCTCGCCCTGACGCTCGATGATGGCCGGATTCGGCGCGGGCATGCGCATCGTCGATCCCCCTCAAACTGCTTCTCATGTGGCATGACAGGCACCGAAAATCCAGCCGGGCGCGATATATCGAGTCGATATAATCTCTTCCATTATGTATCGGTTCGATATATGAAGGCTCGCATGAGAGGTGCGCCATGGACGTCAAGACGCTTTGCCTCGGGGTGCTCTCCGCGGGCGACAGCTCCGGCTACGAGATCAAGAAGACCTTCGAGGAAAGCTTCCACCACTTTTTCCGCGCGAGCTACGGCTCGATCTATCCGGCGCTGGCCGAACTGGAGCGGGTCGGCTGGGTGGAGGTCGAGGAGGTCGAGCAGGCGAAGCGGCCGGACAAGAAGGTGTACCGCATCACCAAGGCCGGCCGCGCCGAACTCCGCGATCGACTCCACGCCGAAGCACCGCGACATCTGGTCCGCTCGGAGTTCCTCGTCCTGATGTATTTTGCGCACTTGCTGACGCCGGAACGGGCTGCTGCCGTGCTCGACGAGATGATCGGTCGGATGGAGCAGACCCTGAGCGTCGAGTTGGACGGCTGCGACAAGGGCGATGCGTCCCTGACCGCCGGGCAGCGCTTCGCCCTCGGCTACGGCCGCGCCGTTTATGCGGCTGCGCTCGGCTATCTCAATGGGCATCGCGCCGCGTTCCTGGACGAGCTTGCCGCTGGCGACCGGCTCGACGAGCGGCGGTCGCCCGACACGCTCGCGGTGGCGGGAGAGTAGTCCGTTGCGCGCGTCCTACGGCATTGCGTTGCTGATCGCGGCCGGGCTCGCCGGCTGGATGGCGTCGGGCCAGCCAGCGGTGCGGGCGCTGTTCGCCGAGGCGGTCGAGGAGGCCGCGAACGTCGCGTCCACGGCCGAACGGGACCGGCGGCCGCGTGTGCGCGTGGCCGCCAGTCTCGCCCAGCCGATGGCGCCGGAGCTGGTGCTGCACGGCCGCACCGAGCCGCACCGCGACGTGACGTTGCGCGCCGAGACCTTCGGCCGGGTGGCCGAGGTGCTGGTGCCGAAAGGGGCCTTCGTAGCCAGCGGCGAGCCGCTGCTGCGGCTCGACGAGCGCGAGCGCGCGGCGATGCTGGACCAGGCGCGCGCGGTGCTCCGCCAGCGGGAACTGGAGTACGAGGCCGCCCGGCGACTGGGTACGCGCGGCTTTCAGGCGGACAATGCCGTGGCGGCGGCCCTGGCGCTGCTGGAGGGCGCGCGGGCGGACGTACGCCAGCGCGAGGTCAACCTCGCCCACACCGCCGTGGTCGCCCCGTTCGACGGCATCCTCGACGACCGTATGGTCGAGGTCGGCGATTTCGTCGACATCGGTGATCCCCTGGCCCACCTCGTGGAACTGGACCCGCTGCTGGTCACGGGCGAGGTGGCGGAGACGCAGAAGGCGCGGGTGGCGCTGGGGATGGCCGTCGAGGTCGATCTTGCCGACGGCAGCCGCCATGAGGGCACGCTGCGGTTCGTCGCTCGGCGGGCCGACCCGGCCACCCGGACGTTCCGCGTCGAGGCGGTGCTGGCGAACCCTGATCGGACGGCGCCCGCGGGGATGAGCGCCACGCTGCGGCTGCGTTTCGAGGACCGGCCCGCGCATCGGCTGTCCTCGGCGCTGTTGGGCCTGGACGAGCACCACCAACTCGGGGTGAAGGCGGTGGACGGGAGCGGCATCGTCCGCTTTCACCCGGTCGAGATCGTGCGCGCCGAAGCCGATGCCGTGTGGGTCACGGGATTGCCGGAACGGGTGGACGTCATCGTCGTCGGCCAAGGCTTCGTGCGCGACGGCGATGCCGTGGTCGCGGTGGCGGTGCCGACGGCCGCGGGCGACCTTGCGGGGCTCGGCCGATGAACACCCTGATCGATGCCGCTTTCGCCCGTTCGCGCACCGTGTTCGTGGCGCTGCTCCTCCTGCTCGTCGCCGGCGCGATTGCCTTCCAGACCATTCCCAAGGAGGCTAATCCCGACGTCCAGGTGCCGATCCTCCTGGTGGGCGTCAGCTACGAGGGCATCTCGCCCGAGGACAGCGAGCGGCTCTTGATCCGTCCCCTGGAGACCGAGCTGCGCAGCGTCGAGGGCCTGAAGGATCTGCGCTCCATCGCCGCCGAGGGCCGGGCCGACGTAATCCTCGAGTTCGAGGTCGGGGTCGACATCGACACGGCGCTGGCGGACGTGCGGGCGCGGGTGGACGTCGCCAAGGGCGAGCTGCCGAGCGATGCCGACGAGCCGCGCGTCGACGAGGTGAACCTCGCCCTCTTCCCGGTGCTGGTGGTGACCCTTTCGGGCGATCTGCCGGAGCACCAGATGGCGCGGGCGGCGGAGCGGCTGAAGGAGCGGATCGAGGGTCTGTCCCAGGTTCTGGAGGTCAACATCGCCGGTAAGCGGGAGGAACTGGTCGAGGTCTTGATCGACCCGATGAAGATCGAGACCTACGCGCTCCGCGCCGACGAGTTGATCGAGGCGGTCAGCCGCAACAACCAGATCATTGCGGCGGGTGCACTGGACACCGGCCAGGGCCGGTTCGCGGTCAAGGTGCCGGGACTGTTCGAGAGCGTGGCCGACATCCTCGACATGCCGGTCAAGATGGCGGGCGATACCGTCGTCACGCTGCGCGACATCGGCACCATCCGCCGCACCTTCAAGGATCCCGAGAGCTTCGCGCGCTTCAACGGCCAGCCGGCCTTGGCGTTGGAGGTCTCGAAGCGCGTCGGCACGAACATCCTCGACACGGTGGCGGCGGTGCGGGCGACGGTCGAGGCGAGCCGGGCCGAACTGCCGGCGACGCTGGAGATCGGTTTCAGCCAGGACCAGTCGCGCTTCATCGCCGATATGCTCAACGATCTGCAGAACAACATCCTGGCGGCAGTGGCGCTGGTGATGATCGTCGTCGTCGCGGCACTCGGCCTGCGTTCGGGCCTGCTGGTCGGGTTTGCGGTGCCGGGCTCGTTCCTGACCGGCATCCTGGTGCTGGCCGTCGCCGGCCTGACGGTCAACATGGTCGTGCTGTTCGGGTTGATCCTCGCCGTCGGCATGCTGGTGGACGGCGCCATCGTCGTCACCGAACTGGCCGACCGGCGCCTTGCCGAAGGTTACGGTCGCCGGCTCGCCTACAAGGAGGCGGCCAAGCGCATGGCCTGGCCGATCACCGCCTCCACGGCGACCACCCTCGCGGCCTTCCTGCCCCTGGTGTTCTGGCCCGGCATCGTCGGCGAGTTCATGAAGTTCCTGCCGATCACGCTCTTGGCCGTACTGACCGCGTCGCTCTTGATGGCGCTCGTCTTCGTGCCGAACGTCGGCGCCGTGATCGGCCGCCAGCAGCCGCGTCCGCAGCCGGCGGGCGACCTCGGCCGGGTCGACGACACCACGGGCGACCTCGGCCGCACCCAGGGCTTCGTGCGCCTGTACGTCGAGGTCCTGCGCCATGCCCTCGGCCACCCGGGCAAGGTGCTGGGTGCGGCCGTGGTCATCGCCATCGGCGTCTACTGGGCCTATGGCACCTTCGGCCGCGGCGTCGAGTTCTTCCCCGACGTCGAGCCCGAGCAGGCGCAGGTGATGGTGCATGCCCGGGGCGACCTCTCGATCTACGAGCGGGACGATCTGGTGCGCGAAGTCGAAGCGCTGGTGCTCGATCTCGACGGTGTCGACACGTTCTACACGACCACGTCCCTGTCGTTCCGGGGCGACGAGGTGGACGACGACGTCATCGGCATCATCCTCTTGGAGTTCGCCGACTGGCGCACGCGCCGCCCCGCCGCCCACATCATGCACGACATCGAGACCCGCACCGCCGACCTAGCCGGGATCCGCGTCGAGGTGCGCAAGCCCGCGGAGGGGCCGCCGGTGGGCAAGCCGGTGCAGATCGAAGCCGCAGGCCACGACGATGCCGCGCTCCGCACCGTCACCGACCGGATCCGCCGCCGGTTCGACGCCATGCCCGGTCTCGTCAACGTCAGCGACAGCCTGCCGGTGCCGGGGGTCGAATGGCAGCTCCAGGTCGACCGCGCCGCCGCCAGCCGCTACGGCGCCGACGTGGCGACCGTCGGGCCGCTCGTGCAACTCGTAACCACCGGCGTCCTGGTCGGCACCTACCGGCCGGACGACAGCCTGGAGGAGATCGACATCCGGGCTCGCTTTCCCGAGGTGGACCGCGCGCTGGGTCAGCTCGAGCGCCTGCGGGTGCCGACGGCGGCGGGACCTGCCATTCCCATCTCGAACTTCGTGACGACCGTTGCGGCCCCCAAGGTTACCGAGATCGAGCGGCTGAACGGGCGGCGGGTCTACGTGGTCGGCGCCGATGTGGCGCCGGAGGTCTTGCCCGACGACATGGTGCAGGAGCTGCGCGCTTGGCTGGCTAACGAGACCTGGCCGCAAGGGGTGGAGCTGGTCTTCCGTGGTGAGGACGAGGAACAGCGCGAGGCGCAGGCGTTTCTCGGCAAGGCGTTCGGCGTCGCCCTGTTCCTCATCACCATGGTTCTGGTGACGCAGTTCAACAGCTTCTACCAGTCGGCGCTGATCCTCTCTGCCGTCGTCTTCTCGACCGTGGGCGTGCTCTTGGGTCTCATGGTGACCAGCCAGCCCTTCGGCATCATCATGAGCGGTGTCGGGGTGATCGCACTGGCCGGCATCGTCGTGAACAACAACATCGTCTTGATCGATACCTACAACGAACTTCGCCGCAAGGGATTGGAGCCGTTCGACGCGGTACTGCGCACCGGCGCGCAACGTCTGCGGCCGGTGCTTTTGACCACGGTAACGACCATCCTCGGGCTGATGCCCATGGTGCTCAAGGTCAACCTCGACTTCGTCACGCGCCAGGTCACCTTGGGCGGTCCTTCGACCGACTGGTGGGCGCAGCTCGCGAGCGCGGTCGCCGGCGGGCTCGCCTTCGCCACGCTGCTGACCCTGGTGCTGACCCCCTGCCTCCTCTACCTGCCGACTCATTATCGGAAGTGGTGGCAAGCCCGTCGCGCGCGCGCCAGCGCGACCGCGCAGCCGGTGGTGGGGACCTGAAGTGAGTGACGAGGCAGGCGGTTACCGGTCCTCTGCGCTCCCGAACGATGGCCTGGGAACCGGCGACGTTCGGGCGGCGCTCAGACCACGGCGCTCCTGGCGTGGGCGGGCAGTACGCGGTCGGGCGGGCGGTGGCCGTCGACGAAGGTCTTGATGTTGATGATGACCTTCTCGCCCATGTCGTTGCGGCCCTCGATCGTGGCGCTGCCCATGTGCGGCAGCAGGACCACGTTCTCCAGCTCGCGCAGCTTCGGGTTGATGGCGGGTTCGTGCTCGAAGACGTCGAGCCCGGCGCCGGCGATTTCCTTGTTGCGCAGCATGCGCGTGAGGGCGGGCTCGTCGATGACCTCGCCGCGCGAGGTGTTCACGACGTAGGCGTGCGGCTTCAGGAGCTTGAGACGGCGCGCCGAGAGGAGGTGGTAGGTGGCGGGGGTGTGCGGGCAATTGACGCTGACGATGTCCATGCGGGCGAGCATCTGGTCGAGGCTTTCCCAATAGGTCGCCTCCAGTTCCTCCTCCGATGACGGATGCACGCGATTACGGTTGTGGTAGTGGACCGAGAGGCCGAAGCCCTTGGCGCGCCGGGCGACGGCGGTGCCGATCCGGCCCATGCCGAGGATGCCCAGCCGCTTGCCGTTGATGCGGTGGCCGAGCATGGCGGTGGGGCTCCAGCCGTTCCAATCGCCCGAGCGTGCCAAGCGCTCGCCTTCGACCACCCGGCGCGCCACGGCGAGGATCAGCGCCATGGTCATGTCGGCGGTGTCCTCGGTCAGCACGCCCGGCGTGTTGGTAACGGTGATGCCGCGCTTGTAGGCGGCGTCGACGTCGATGTTGTCGGTGCCGGTGCCGTAGTTCGCGATCAACCGCAGCTCGGGGTTGGCATGCGCCAGGATCGCCGCGTCGATGCGATCGGTCACCGTCGGCACCAGGATGTGCGCCGTCTTGACCGCGTCGATCAGTCCGGCCTTGCCGAGCGGCGCGTCCGTATCGTTCAGGCGCGTGTCGAACAGTTCCATCATCCGCGCCTCGATCGCCTCGGGCAGACGGCGGGTCACGACGACGAGCGGTCGCGGTCGGCTCATCACGCAGCAACTCCCAGGACGAAGCGAGTGACAATAATGGCAGATAGCAGAGCGGAAGTGGGCGGCCAAGCCGGGGTGGATGCGTCCGGCGGTTGCATTCCGCTGCCGAGCAGGCCAAGCAGCGGTCGTGCGGGCGCGGAACGGCAGGGAGGTGCAGAGACGTGAGGGTGAATCGACGGCGGTGGCCCCGTGCGCTCGTCCTCGTCGTGGGCTTCTGTTGCGCCGCTGCCGCGGTGGCTCGTGCCGACCCTGGCCCGGTCACCGGCTTGCCGATGCCTCGCTTCGTCTCGTTGGCCGTCGAGATCGCCAACCTGCGGGTCGGCCCGCGCAACAGCTACGACGTGGTGGCCATCTACCGTCGCCGCGGGCTGCCCTTGAAGGTCGTGGACGAGTTCGACACGTGGCGGCAGGTGGAGGACCACGAGGGCACACGTGGATGGATGCATCAGCGGCTCCTGTCGGGTCGGCGCATGGTGATGGTTCGCGACGAGCCGGCGATGCTGCGCCGGGGACCGAGTGCGGAGGCGGCGCCGATCCTCCAGGCCGAGCCCGCTGTCCTGGGTCAGTTGCTCCGCTGCGAGGACGGTTGGTGTTTCGTCGAAATCGAAGGGCGGCGCGGGTGGATGCCGGCGACGGGTCTGTGGGGCGTGCTGCCCTGAGCGAAGAGGGTGACGGGCGGATCGGTCGGCGCCGGCTCGGGGCCATGGTCCGTGTCGCGGTCGATGCGGCCGGCATCGGCTCGGCCGCGGTCGTGCTGGCCGTGCCGCTCGGCCGTGTCTGGCCCTGGGCCGACGTCGTGGGACAGTTCCTGGTGCAGGCGTTGGTCGCGCTCGCCGTCGTCGCCGGCCTGGCTGCGGTTTGCAGGGCTTGGCGCCGTGCCGGCGGCGCCGTGCTGCTGCTCGTCGCTGCCTTGGCTTGGCCGCTCGGCGGCGCGTCTTGGAGCCCCGGTTCGAGGGCGGCACCGGCGGCCGTCGATCTGCGCGTGCTGGTGGCAAACCTGCATGCGCCGTCCGGCGTTCTGCCCGCCGACGAACTGGCGGCATGGCTCGCCGATACCGGGGCCGACGTGGTCTTGCTCAACGAGGCGTTCGGCATCCTTTACCGTCAACTGCCGCGTGGCACGGTCCACTTCCCCCACGAGGCCTATTGCGGCGGCGAGTTGTTCTGCGAGACGGTCATTCTCTCGGCGCTGCCGCTGCGTGACGTCGAGTACCGGGTCGATGCCAGGCACGGTGGGAAGGTTCTGCTCGCGTCGATCGAGGTGGCCGGCCAGCCGTTGACGCTCGGCCTTACTCACGTGCACCGGCCCATCCCGCCCGGCAGTCCCGCGCACAATCTGCGGCAGAGCCACTTCGTCGCCGATGCCGCCGAAGGTCGCGAACGGCTGATCTTGGCCGGTGACTTCAACGCCGTGCCCTGGGGGCGCGTGATGGCGATGTTCCAAGACAGGCTCGGCCTACGTGGCCCGGTGTTGTGGGAGGGCACTTGGCCGGCGTGGCTGCCGGTACCGCTGCGGCTGCACATCGATCACGTGCTGGTCGCCTGCGGCCTCGATCTGGTCGAGGTGCGGAGCATGGACTTCCCGCGCTCCGACCACCTGGCCGTGCTGGCCTCGGTTGCCGTCATCGAGGAGGCCGGCTGTGGATAGAGGGCTCAGCCCGCCTTGCGGCGCAGCCGGACGATCACCTCGACGCGATCGATATCGTAGCCCTCGGGCGGGGTTGGCAGTTCGGTGAGTTCCACGGCCTCGCCCGGAATGTCGATCACCACGCCTTGGCTGGGATCGAAAAAGTGGTGGTGGTGGGTCACGTTCGTGTCGAAGTACGACTGCCCGGTATCGACCGGCACTTCGCGCAGCAGGCCTGCCGTGGTGAACTGATGCAGCGTGTTGTAGATGGTCGCGAGCGAGACTTGGATGCCGGCACCGCGCGCCTCCTGGTACAGGTCCTCGGCGGTGACGTGGCGGTCTCCGGTGGCGAACAGCAGCCGAGCCAAGGCCAATCGCTGGCGAGTCGGGCGCAAGCCCGCCGCCTTGAGGTGCTGGATCTCTTCGCAGAACGTCGCCATCCGCAACATCAAGTCTACCCTCGTCACCACCCGACCGGAATTTGTACTATTCTGGTGCTGTATGCGCGCTCTGTCAACGCGACCAACCGGACCGGTCCGCACGGTCGGCCGGCTGCGTCCGCGCGGCGCGTTGCCTCAGTTGCCGGTGCAGATGCGCTGCACGAGCTGACGCACCGTGGGCACGAAGCCGTTCGCGTAGAACGGGTCCTCGCGGAACTTGAAGACGTTGTGACCGGCGAACATCAAGTTGTGCTCGACGTCGCCACCATGGCTGATGTCCTGCAGCGTCTTCTGGATACAGAACGAGCGCGGGTCGGGCAGCTTGCCCGTACTGTTGGTTTCGTTCGTCGCCCAATTCGAGAACATGCAATGCGAGAGGCAACCCATGCAGTCGGCCTGCTCGCGCTTGATCTGCCGGTTCTGCTCGGGCGTGACGAAGACCAGCGTCGCGTCGGGCGTGCGCATCGGCACGGAGAAGCCGAGCTTCCGCCAGGCGTCGATCCGTGCCGCGTCCTCGGCCATCACGAACACTTGCCGGCCGCGGGCGTTGAGCACGAACGGCGTGTCGTAGCCGTCCTCGGGCGCCTCCTTGAACGCCACCTGCCGCTCGCTGCGTCCGACGAGGTCGTCGATGAACGTGTTCTTCACCGCCGAAGAGTAGAAGCCCGTCGGACTGAAGCGCTGCAACAAGACGTCCCCCGGCTCCAGTTCGGTAAGCCGCCGCTTCCACGGCTCCGGGATCGGGCTCTCCTGGGTGAGTAGAGGGCGCGTGCCGAACTGAAAGGCGATCGGCCCCAGTTCGTCGTTGTCCATCCAATCCTTCCAGTCGCGCAGCCACCAAACGCCGCCGGCCATGACGATCGGCGTCTCGTCCAGCCCGACGCTGCGCATCACCTTTCTGAGTTCGACGACGCGCGGATAGGGGTCTTCCGGCTTGGTCGGGTCCTCGCTGTTGGTGAGGCCGTTGTGCCCACCCGCACGCCATGGATCCTCGTAGACCACCGAGCCGAGCCAGCCGGAGAAGCGGTGATAGGCCCGCTTCCAAAGGGCGCGGAACGCCCGACCCGAGGAGACGATCGGGTGGTAGTGCACGCCGTAGTGGGAGGCGATCTCGGCGAGCCGGTAGGGCATGCCCGCGCCACAGGTGATGCCGTGAATCAGGCCCTTCGCCTGCGCCAACACGCCGTTGAGCACGCGCTCGCAGCCGGCCATCTCCCACAGCACGTTCATGTGGATGCGGCCTTCGCCACCGCTGACGTCGTGAGCGATCCGCGCCTGGCTCACCGCACCCTTGACCGAGTGCACCATGAGTTCCTCGTGGCGCTCCTGACGGCTCCGCCCGCGATAGACCAGCGGCACGCGCTTGCCGAGTTCGTCGATGAAGTCGGCATTGACACCGGAGAAGGTTCCCACACCGCCGGCCGCCGCCCATGCCCCGGCGCTCATGCCGTTGCTGACGGCGACCCCCTTGCCCCCCTCGATCAGGGGTAGGACGTCGGCTCCGGAAATGCGGAGGGTCTTCAACAGGTTCATCGATGCACTCCCATCACGCCTCGTTGGGGCCGAACCGGCGGCTCGGCCCCTTTGGGTCTCAGCCGGTACGGCGCCGCCGCCGGCCACCCTCACCGTCGCCGTCCTGACCACCTCGGTCGCCGCCGCTCGGCCCGCCTTTGGGCGTAACCTCCAACTCGGCGCCGGTCTCCTGGTCGACGGCCCGCAGGCTCAGCTTCACCTTGCCGCGATCGTCGATCGCCAGGATCTTGACCTTGACCGTGTCGCCCTCGTTGACCACGTCGGTCACCTTGCCGACGCGCTCGTTGGCGAGTTCGGAGATGTGGCAAAGTCCATCCTGGCTGCCGAGGAAGTTGATGAACGCGCCGAAGTCGACGACGCGCACCACCTTGCCCTCGTAGACCTTGCCGACCACGGGCGTGGCGGTGAGCCCCTCGATCCAGGCCACCGCCTTCTTCGCCGCCTCGCCGTCGGCAGCGGCGACCTTGACCGTACCGTCGTCGGAGATGTCGACCTTGGCGCCGGTGGTCTCGGTGATCTCGCGGATCATCTTGCCACCCGGGCCGATCACCGCACCGATTTTGTCGGTCGGGATCTTGATGGTGGTGACGCGAGGCACGGTGTCCCGCATCTCGGGCCGTGGCTGGCCCATCGCCCGAGCCATCTCCTGCAGGATGTGGAAGCGGCCGTCGCGCGCCTGGTCGAGGGCGATGCGCATGATCTCCTCGGTGATGCCGGCGATCTTGATGTCCATCTGCAAGGACGTGACGCCCTCGGTGGTGCCGGCCACCTTGAAGTCCATGTCGCCCAGATGGTCCTCGTCGCCCAGGATGTCCGAGAGCACGGCGAAGCGCTCGCCCTCCAGGATCAGGCCCATGGCGATGCCGGCGACCGAGCGCGGCAGCGGCACGCCCGCGTCCATCAGCGCGAGCGAGGTGCCGCAGACCGTCGCCATCGACGACGAGCCGTTGGACTCGGTCACCTCCGACACCACGCGGATGGTGTAGGGGAACTGGTCCTTCGGCGGCAGGATCGGCCGCGTCGCCCGCCAGGCGAGCTTGCCGTGGCCGATCTCGCGACGACCGGGCGTGCCGATTCTCCCCGTCTCACCAACCGAGTAGGGCGGAAAGTTGTAGTGAAGCATGAAGTTCTGGCGGTAGTCGCCGTCGAGCGCGTCGATCATCTGCTCGTCCTGGCCGGTGCCGAGGGTGGCCACCACCAGCGCCTGTGTCTCGCCGCGGGTAAAGACGGCGCTGCCGTGGACGCGCGGCAGCACGCCGACCTCGGCCTGGATCGGCCGCACGGTCTTGGTGTCGCGGCCGTCGATGCGGCGGCCGGTGTCGAGGATGCCGTTGCGGACGATGTCCTGCTCCAGCTTCTTGAAGGCCGCATCGACCGCCTGGGCGTCGTTCGTCTCGTCGACCAGACGTTCCTGCGCCAGCGCGCGTGCTGCGGCGACCTTCTCCTGCCGCGTCTGCTTCTGCGCCTCGCCATAGGCCTTGCGCAGGTCGTCGCCGACGAGATCTTTCATCGCCGCGACGAGGGCACCGTGGTCGACCTCGTGGAGATCCCACATCGGTTTGGCGGCCGCTTCGGCGAGCGCGATGATCGAGTCGATCACCGGTTGGAAGCCCTGCTGGCCGAACATCACGGCCTCGAGCATCTCCTGCTCGCTCAACTCCTGTGCCTCGCTCTCCACCATCATCACGGCGTCGGCGGTACCGGCGACGACGAGGTCGAGCCGGCTCGACTTCATCTGCTCGAGCGTCGGGTTGAGCACCAGCCGGCCGTCGACGTGGCCGACGCGCGCCGCCCCGATCGGTCCGAGAAAGGGCATGCCGGACAGGCACAGAGCGGCACTGGCCGCCACCATCGCCACGATATCCGGGTCGTTCTCCAGATCGTGCGCCAGGACCGTACAGATGACCTGCGTCTCGTTCTTGAACGCAGGGTGGAACAACGGCCGGATCGGGCGGTCGATCAGTCGCGAGGTGAGCGTTTCCTTCTCGCTCGGCCGGCCCTCACGCTTGAAGAAGCCGCCAGGGATCTTGCCGGCAGCGAACGATTTTTCCTGATAATGGACGGTCAGGGGAAAAAAGTCCTGGCCGGGCCGCATCTTCTTCTCGGCAACGGCGGTGGCGAGCACGGTCGTCTCGCCATAGCTGACCAGGACGGCGCCGTCGGCCTGCCGGGCCAGCCGGCCGGTCTCGAAGACCAGCTTGCGTCCGCCCCAGTCCAGCTCGCGTCGGGTAATCTCGAACATTTCCATCTACCTTTGCAGCCCGCGCCGGTCACGTTCCGGCGCGGGTGGCCGGGCCTACTTCCTGAGGCCGAGCCGTTCGATCAGCTTGGTGTAGCGCTGCGCCTCGGTCCGTTTCAGGTAATCGAGAAGACGGCGACGCTGCCCCACCATCATCAACAGGCCGCGCCGGGACGCGAAATCCTGCTTGTGGGTCTTCATGTGCTCCGTCAGGTTCAAGATCCGTTCGGTTAGGATCGCAACCTGAACTTCGGGTGAGCCGGTATCGCCCGGCTTGGTGGCGTAGTCGGTGATCAGCTCTTGCTTGCGCTCGGCGGTGATCGACATCGTGTGCTCCTTTCGGCCCGGCTCGTTCGGGGCCTGACTAGAGGTTGAAGACGCGCAGCGGGCTCACCCATTCGCCGTCGAAGCGGGCGAGCGCGACCACCTCCCCGGCGAGTTGGACGCGGATCGTGTCCGCCTCCTGCTCGCCCTGGAGCAGGCGCGCCGCGGCACGGATCGCCTGGCCCGCGCGCAGCCGCTGCGCTTGCGGTTCCGTGACGGCCAACGCCGGGATGCCGGCCAGCGCGGTCGAAAGCGGAACCAAGGCCTGGGGCAGGGCGTCGTCGACGACGATCCGCTCCAGGGTGGCGAGGGTGATGCCGTCCTCGACGGCGAACGCCCCCACCGACGAGCGCCGAAGCGCCGTCACATGACCGTAGCAGCCGAGCGCGGCGCCGAGATCCCGGGCGATGGCGCGCACGTAGGCGCCTTTGCCGCAGGTCATGGCGAACCGTGCGTGGTCCGCGTCGGGACGATCGATCAGCTCCAGCGCGTGAACGGTCACGGGCCGAGGCTCCAGCGTCACGATCTCGCCGCGACGGGCGAGGTCGTAGGCCCGTTCGCCGTCGATCTTGACCGCGGCGTAGCGGGGCGGCACCTGCTGGATGGTGCCGCGAAAACGGTCCAGCGCGGACGCGAGGTCCGCATCGGCGGGCCGGCTGTCCGAGCGGTCGACGACGGCGCCCTCGCTGTCGTCGGTGTCGCGCGCTTCGCCGAACCGAACGGTGAAGTCGTAGGATTTGGTGGCGTCCATCACGAACGGTACCGTTTTGGTCGCCTCACCGAGTGCTATCGGCAGCACGCCGGTGGCAAGCGGGTCGAGCGTGCCGCCGTGGCCGGCCTTCTGCGCCTGGGTCAATCGCCGCACCGCCGTCACCACGGCGGTCGACGTCATGCCTTCGTCCTTGTCGATGACGAGCCAGCCGTTGATGGCCCTGCCGCCACGGCGCCTACGTCCCATCGTCTGAACTCACATGGGATGCGCGCAGCAGTTTGTCGATGCGGGCCGCTTCTTCGTAGCGATCGTCCTGCACGAAGCGCAATTTCGGTGCGAACTTCAGGTGCAGCGAACGCGCCAACTGCCCGCCGAGCCGTGGCGCCGCACGGTTGAGCGCGGCGAGCACCGGCGCCGGCACGTCGTCGGTGCCGAGCACGGCCACGAAGGCGGTCGCATGCTTGAGGTCGCGAGACGCGCGGACCTCGGAGACCGTCACGCTCACGCCATCCAGGCTCGGATCGTGCAACTCGCCGCGCAGCAGCCATTCGGCCAACTGGTGCCGCATCGTCTCGGCGACCTTCAGTTGGCGCTGGCTCGGGGGTTGGCCCCCATGGTCGTTGCCGCGTCGCAAGGCGGACCCACGCGCGCGCCGCTCAGAGCGTGCGCGCGATCTCCTGCACTTCGAATGCCTCGATCACGTCGCCCTCGCGAATGTCGTTGTAGCCGGCGATCGACATGCCGCACTCGAAGCCTTCCTTCACCTCCCGCACGTCCTCCTTGAAGCGCTTGAGGGAGGCGAGTTCGCCCTCGTAAATCACCACGTCGTCACGCAACAGCCGGGCCTTCGCGCCACGCCGCACCACGCCGTCGACGACACGGCAGCCGGCGACCTTGCCGACTTTGGTAATGTTGAAGACCTCGCGAACCTCGGCGTGGCCGGTGATCGTCTCCTTCGATTCCGGTGCCAGCATGCCGGACAGCATGGCCTTGGCGTCGTCCAGCAGCTCGTAGATGATCGAGTAGTAGCGGATGTCGACGCCGTCGCGCTTGGCCATGTCGCGGGCCTGGGCGTTGGCGCGCACGTTGAAGCCGATCACCATCGCCGAAGAGGCCCGCGCCAGGGTCACGTCGCTCTCGGTGATGCCGCCGACCGCGCCGTGCAGCACCCGCACCTTGACCTCGTCGGTCGAGAGCTTCTCGAGCCCGGCCTGGATCGCCTCGAGCGAACCGTGCACGTCGGTCTTGACGACCACCGGCAGCTCCGACGCGGAGCCTTCCTGCAGCGCCTTGAACAGATCCTCGACCGAACCCTTGCCGATGCCGGTCGCCGTCTGCGTGTCACGCAGCTTGCGCTGGCGATAGGCGGTGATCTCGCGGGCACGCTTCTCGCTGTCCACCACGTCGAGCTGATCGCCGGCGGTCGGCACGCCGTCGAGGCCGAGCAGTTCGACCGGCTTCGAGGGCCCGGCCGCCTCGACGGGCTCGCCGCGATCGTCGAGCATCGCCCGCACGCGACCCCAGGTGCCGCCGCAGACGACGATGTCGCCGACGCGCAGCGTGCCCCGCTGCACCAGCACGGTCGCGACCACGCCGCGACCCCGTTCGAGGCGGGCCTCGACGACGGAGCCCTGCGCCTCACGATTCGGATTGGCCGTCAGCTCCAGGAGTTCGGCCTGAAGCTGCACCGCCTCGATCAGGGCGTCGAGACCGGTGCGCGCGAGCGCGCTCACCGGCACGCACTGCACGTCGCCGCCGAAGTCCTCTGGAACCAGGTCGTGCGAGAGCAGTTCGTTCTTCACCCGATCCGGATCCGCGTCGGCGAGGTCGATCTTGTTGATCGCGACGACGATGGGCACGCCCGCCGCCTTGGCGTGGCTGATGGCCTCGATCGTCTGCGGCATGACACCGTCGTTCGCGGCGACCACGAGGATCACCACGTCCGTAACCTTGGCGCCGCGCGAACGCATCTCGGTGAAGGCGGCGTGGCCCGGCGTGTCGATGAACGTCACCGGCAGGCCGGAGCCGATGTCCACCTGATAGGCGCCGATGTGCTGGGTGATGCCGCCGGCCTCCGACGCGACCACGTCGGCGTTGCGCAACGCGTCCAGCAGCGACGTCTTGCCGTGGTCGACGTGACCCATCACCGTCACCACCGGTGGGCGCGGGACCAGCTCGTCGGCCACGTCGGCGCGACCCTCGAGACCTTCCAGCACGTCAGCCTCCGACACCCGCTTGGGGGTGTGCCCGAATTCGTTGACGACCAGTTCGGCCGTGTCGGCGTCGATCGTCTGCGTAACGCTGGCCATGACGCCCATCTTCATGAGCGACTTCACGACCTCGGCACCGCGCACCGCCATGCGGTTGGCAAGCTCGGACACCGTGATGGTCTCCGGCAGCACCACCTCGCGCAACTGCGGCTCGGTCGACTGCACGTGCCGGCTCTGCCGCCGCTCGCGCTCCTGCCGCCTGCGGAGTGCCGCAAGGCTGAGGCCACGGCGTTCCACGACGTCGCCCTCGTCGGCATCGAGCTCGATGCGGCCGGCGCGGCGCGCGCCGTCGTCGCGGCGGGTCTTGACCGGCGCCTTGCCGCGCTTCGACTTGCCGCGTGGGCCGTCGTCGTCGTCGGCGAGAGCCGGCCGACCGCCTGCCGGCGCGATGCTCGGCCGCGGCCCGCCGGGCGAGCGGCGCTCGTCCGGCGCCGGCTCTGGCGCCGGCTCCACCGCCGTCTCGCGCGCTTCGACGGGGGCGGCCTCGGTCTCTCGGGCGGTCTCGTCCTCGGAGCCCTCGAGGAGCCTGCGCGCCTCGGCCTCGGCGGCTCGGCGGGCTTCGTCCTCGGCCGCGGCCTTGGCGGCTTCCGCAGCTGCGGCCTCCTCTTCGGCGCGCCGCTGCGCCTCTTCTTCCGCCCGGCGTGTCGCCTCGATCTCCTGACGACGCTTTTCTTCGGACTCGCGCCGACGGGCTTCCACCAGCGCCGTCTGGCGGCCGCGGCGTTCTTCCTCGGTCAGCGGCTTGAGCACCACCGGCCGCCGGTTGGCGCTGCGCGACGGCGACGCGCTCGGCGGCGACGCGGGTTTGGCGGTCGTGGCCGCCTCCGCCTTGGTCGTCACGCCTTCCTCGCGGCCACCCGGCGCCTTGACGCCGGGGCGACGGCTGGCGGGCGCGCGCTTCACCTCGACCGCCACGGCCTTCGACCGGCCGTGCGAGAAGCTCTGCCGCACCATCTGTCCGTCACTGCCCTTGCGGGCTTCCAGGCGCCGTCCCCCCGTGCGCAGCGAGAGTCGCTCCGGACGGTCTTCGCCTTTGTCGTCGCTCATGCCGTCTCAATCATCCTCGCGGGTGGCGGCCCGTGCCGACACCTTGTTCGTTTCCGTCGGAGGCCGAGGCCTCCGTTCCTCCCGCGCGACCGTTCGCGGTCGCTTCGCCCCGCAGGCCGCAAAGCTTTGCTGCCTCCGTCCGCAGGCGGTCGGCAAGACGCCCCGGCCGCAAGCCGACGTAGACCAGCGACGAACGACCCAAGGCACGACCGATCTCCTCGGCGGAGAAGGCTCGCACCGTCGGTCGGTCGAAACGCTCCAGCTTGCCGATGCCGTCCGCACCGGCGTCGCTGGCAACGATCAGGAGGTCGAGGCCACCGTCGCGGGCCGCCCGTTCCACCTGCTCGAACCCGATCTCGACCGCCCCGGCCCTTCTGGCCAGCCCCAACCACTGCAAGCAGCGGCCGTGCAGCCGGGCCGTGAGCGTCGCGTAGAGGTCGTCGTCGACCAGCACGCGCCGTCGTGCAGCCTTCGCGAAAAGATTGCGCGCGACCGCCTTCTTAACGGCTTCGCGGTCGGCACTCAACCACAGACCGCGCCCGGGCAGACGTGCGTCGGCGTCGAAGACCAACCGATCGTCGGGGCCGACGACGAAGCGCAGCATGGTCGCCGCATCGCCGCTCGCCCGCTGGGCGATGCAACGCCGCCCGCGTGCTGCGCTCGGCTCGACCTGGACCGCGTCGGCCGCCGCCTCGTCGTCGGTTTCGCCGATCGTCAAGCCGTCTCACGCTCCGTTTCAGCTGCGGCGCCGTCGTCGCCTGCGTCGTCGTCACCGGTGCCCTCGGCTTCGCTCGGCTGGTCGAACCAGTGCGCACGGGCGGCCATGATGACCTCGCCCGCTTCGGCTTCGGTGAGGCCGGCGTCGGGTAGCATCTCGACCAGTTCGTCGGCGGCGAGATCGGCCAGATCGTCGAGGCTGGTCACGCCCTGTCGGCCGAGCGCGATGATCTGGCTCAGCTCCAGGGCCTCGAAGTCGACCAGTTCCTGGCTCAAGCCGAGTTCCTCGCAGGTGTTGCGCAGTTCCTCGGCCTCTTCCTCCAGCACCTGCTCGGCGCGCTCCTTCAGCGCGGCGGCGATCTCCTCGTCGAAGCCCTGGATGGCGGCGATATCGTCGAGCGGTGTGTCGGCCAGTTCCTCGACCGAGCCGAAGCCCTCGGCGGCGAGCAGCTGCGCGATCATCTCCTCCACGTTCAGCCGGTCGACGAACATGGCGGTCAGCGAGCGGAACTCGTCGTTGCGCCGCTCGCTCTCCTGGCTCTCGGAGATGATGTCGATGTCCCAGCCGGTGAGCTGCGAGGCGAGGCGGACGTTCTGGCCGCGGCGGCCGATGGCGATGTGTTGCTGGTCGTCGGGTACGACCACCTCGATGCGCCGGCTGTCCGGGTCGAGCACCACCTTGGTGACCTCGGCGGGGGCCAGCGCGTTGACCACGAACGTCGCCTCGTCGGACGACCAGGGAATGATGTCGACCTTCTCGCCGGCCAGTTCCTGCACCACCGCCTGCACGCGCGAGCCGCGCATGCCGACGCACGCGCCGACCGGGTCGATCGAGCTGTCCTTGGAGATCACCGCGATCTTGGCGCGCGACCCCGGATCGCGGGCGACCGCCTTGATCTCGATGATGTTGTCGTAGATCTCGGGGACTTCCTGCTCGAACAGCTTCGCCATGAACTGCGGATGCGTCCGCGACAGGAAGATCTGCGGACCGCGGAGTTCGTGGCGCACGTCGTAGAGGTAGGCGCGCACGCGGTCCTTGGGCTGGAACATCTCGCGCTGGATCAGGTCGTCGCGGCGGATGATCGCCTCGGCGCGGCCGAGTTCGATCAGCGCGTTGCCGTGCTCCATACGCTTGACCTCACCGACGACGATCTCGCCGACGCGGTCCTTGTACTCGTCGAACTGCCGTTCGCGCTCGGCCTCGCGCACCTTCTGCACGATGACCTGCTTGGCGCTCTGCGCGGAGATACGGCCGAGGTCGATCGGCGGCAGGGGCTCCAGGATGACGTCGCCCACCTGGGCCTCGGGGTTCTGCGTCTGCGCGTCGCCGAGCTCGATCTGCCGGGTCGGATCCTCCAGGTCGTCGACCACCTGGAGCTGGCGGTAGATGCGGATCTCGCCGGTCTTGCGGTCGACCTCGGCCTGGATCTCGTGCTCCATGCCGTACTTGCGGCGGGCGGCCGTCTCGATCGCCTGCGCCATCGCCTCCAGCACCTCGTCGGCGGTGATGCCCTTTTCCTGGGCGACCGCCTCCGCGACCCGCAACAGCTCGACCCGTCCCAAACTTGGCGTCGTCATCGTCGCTCGACCCTCTATCGACAGCGCTTGGCCGCAGTCCGTGCGACCCGACGCTCGTTCGTCATCTCGCGGCCGGCTCTCAGGGCGACCGACCCTCGGCGGCCCATCGCTTGGCTGCCGCCAGGAGGGCATCGTTCATCACCAGCTTGGCCTTGCGCACGCCCACATAGGGCAGCTCCACCAAGTCGGTGTCGGTAGCCAAGGTCACCGTGCCGCCCATCGCCGTTTCCTGGGCATCGGCGATCCGTCCCTTGAACCTGCGCTGGCCCGCCACCGGCTCCACCATTTCCAGGCGCACGTCCAAGCCTCGAAAGCGGTGGAAGTGATCGAGGCGCGTTAGCGGTCGATCCAGTCCCGGCGAACTGACCTCGAGGTCGTAGGCCCCTTCGATCGGATCCTCGACGTCGAGGATCGCGGAAACGGCGTGGCTGACCTCGGCGCAGTGCTCGACGGTCATGCCGGCGCGGTCCTGACGCTCGACCATGACCTGCAGCGTACGCCGTCCAGCACCACCAAGCACGACGCGGATCAGATCGTAGCCCATGGCATCCAGGCTGGGCTCCAGCAACGCCGCCGTCACGTCCTCTACTCTGCCTCCCGCGCGGTCGGTCATCATGTACCCCAAGGTCGCCCCGCAGCGTCTCGCCGCCGCAAGCTTTGGACCCCAAACGAAAAAGCGGGCCGCGGGGCCCACTTTTCAACGAATCCGTAGCCTGCATATGCGCGTTCGGCGCTGCCGTGACAAGTCCTAATCCCCAGGCCGGCACCGGAAGTGGAGAAAGGTCGGCGGCCGCCCGGCGGCGCGCGCCTTCGCCTCGTAGCGCGTTTCCGGCCAGTCGTCGGGTCGCCGCCGCCAGTCGTCGGCCCGGACGGCGAGCCATTCGAGCCGCGGTTCGGCGAGCGTCGCCTCCAGCATCCAGGCGACGTAGCCAGGATCGTCGCTGGCGAGCCTCAGTTCGCCGCCCGGCGCGAGGAGACGGGCGAAGGCCGCGACGGTGTTGCGGTTCACGATGCGCCGCTTGTGATGGCGAACCTTCGGCCAGGGATCGGGGAAGAGCACGGCGATCCGCTCGACCGCGCCGTCGGGCAGGGCGTCGAGCAGGAGCCTAGCGTCGTCGACCAGGATGCGGACATTGCCGAGGCCCCGGTTCTCGACCTCCGCGAGCAGGCTCGCGACGCCGTTGAGATAGGGTTCGACCCCGAGATGCGTTGCCGTCGGCTGCCGCTCCGCTTGCCAAGCGAGGTGCTCGCCGCCGCCGAACCCGATCTCCAGCCAGAGCCGGTCGGTGCCCGGCCGCAGCAGATCGCACGGTTCGAGCCGTTGCCCGCCGGCAAGCTCCAATCGCAGCACCGGCAAGAGTTCGTCGAGCAGCCGGCGACGATTGGGCTTGAGGCGCGGCCCCAACCGGCGTCCGTAGAGGACGCGGCGGGGCCGCTCGGACTCGCTCACGCTGCGGCGCGCAACGCCTCGACCAGATCGAGACGCTCCCACGAGAAGCCGCCATCGGCGTCGGGCTCGCGGCCGAAATGGCCGTAAGCCGCCGTCCGTTCGTAGATCGGCCGGTCGAGCGAGAGGTGCCGGCGAATGCCGCGCGGCGACAGATCCACGAGGTCCTGCAGCGCCTCGCTCAACCGCGTCTCGGGCACCTTGCCGGTTCCCTGGGTGTCGACGTAGACCGCCAGCGGCTTCGCCACGCCGATCGCGTAGGCAAGCTGGATCACGCAGCGCGTGGCGAGGCCCGCCGCCACCACGTTCTTGGCGAGGTAGCGCGCGGCATAGGCGGCCGAGCGGTCGACCTTCGTCGGGTCCTTGCCGGAGAAGGCGCCACCGCCGTGCGGCGCCGCCCCGCCATAGGTGTCGACGATGATCTTGCGCCCGGTCAGCCCGGCATCCCCGTCCGGCCCGCCGATCACGAACTTGCCCGTCGGGTTCACGTAGAAGCGCTCCTCCGGCGGCATCCAGCCCGCCGGCAGCACCCGCTCGACGTACCTCCGGGCGATCCCCCGCACGTCGTCGGGGTGCGCGTGCTCGGCGTGCTGGGTCGAGACCACCACGCTGTCGCAGCCCACCGGCCGGCCATCCCGGTAGCGCAGCGTGACCTGGCTCTTGCTGTCCGGCCCCAGCAGGGGCTCGGTGCCGGCATGCCGCGCTTCGGCCATCAGGCGCAGGATGGCATGGGCGTAGAGGATGGGCGCCGGCATCAGCTCCGGCGTCTCGTCGCAGGCGAAGCCGAACATGATCCCCTGGTCGCCGGCGCCGTCCTTGTCGACGCCCTGGGCGATGTCCGCCGACTGCGCGTGCAGCAGCACGTCCACCTTGGCATCGGCGTGGTGGAAGCCATCCTGCGCGTAGCCGATGTCGGCGACGCAGCGCCGGGCGATCGCCTCGACCTCGGTCAAGACCTCGAGCGGCCCGCGGGTCTCGCCGGCGATGACGATGCGGTTGGTCGTGGCCAACGTTTCGCAGGCCACCCGCGCCTCGGGGAGGGCGGCCAAATAGGCGTCGACCACCGCATCGGAAATGCGGTCGCACACCTTGTCCGGATGCCCCTCGGAGACCGATTCGCTGGTGAAGAGAAACTCGCTCACTACCCGTACGTCCTTCCGTCGTTGCGTTTTTCAGGCGAACGAGGGCGGGTTGTGGGGGGCCGAACGCGAACGGTCAAGCGCCGGTGCGGCGGCGGGCGTCGAAGGAGGCGACCGATTTGGCGAGGTCGAGCACCCGCCGCCGCAGCTCCGGATCGTCGATGCGCTCGAACGCGCGGACCAGTTCGAGGGTGTCGCGGCGGTTGCCGTTGGGCCGTCCTGCCGCTGTTGCGCCGAGGAAGGGAGCGGCGCTTTCGGCGAGCCCGGCCGCGGCGTCGGTGTCGTCAGCCGTGACCTCCTCGAAGAAGAAGGCGACGTCGACGTCGAGTGCTCGCGCCGCTTCGTAGAGCCGGCTTGCACCGAGGCGGTTGGTCCCGCGCTCGTATTTCTGAATCTGCTGAAAGGTCAGGCCGAGCAGCTCGCCCAAGCGTTCCTGGCTCATGCCGAGCAGCAGCCGGCGCATGCGCAGGCGGCGGCCGACGTGACGGTCGACGTAGTGAGGCTCGGCTGTCATCGTTTCGAACTCGTAGTGATGGGTCAACTATGCCCAAGCGATGACGCCTTGTTAAGTACGTCGTCGTGTCGAAATCACTTCCAACGATGCCGCCAAGAGCAAACCGAACGCGACAGCGACGCCAAGTAATAACCAACGATTTCTTGCGAAGAGTGTTTTTTCAACCATAGCGGGTAGGAGCACGTCGAGCACACCGACCTCGTCGAGATCCAGCCGGGCCAAGATGCGTCCGTGCGCGTCGATGCTCGCACTGATCCCGGAATTGGCGACGCGGATCAGCGGCAAGCCCTCCTCGATCGCCCGCATACGGGCCATGGCGAGGTGCTGATGGGGGCCGATGCTGTCGCCGAACCAGGTGTCGATGGTCACGTTCAACAACCATTCCGGCCGTGTCGGGCCGATCACCCGGCCGGCAAAGATGGTCTCGTAGCAGATCAGCGGGCTGAAGGGCGGCAGGCCTTCGAGGTTCAGGGTGCGGCGCGCGGGGCCGCGCGCGTAGTCGACCGAGCCGGCCGTCAGCTTGTCCAGCCCGAGCGCGCCGAGCACGCTGCGAAACGGCAGGAACTCGCCGAACGGGACGAGGTCGACCTTGTCGTAGCGCTCACCGACGGCGCCGTCGTGGCCGATCGCGAACAGGCTGTTGGTGACGCCCTCGAGCTGGCCCTGGGCGTCGAAGATCAGCCGGTCGCCGCCGGTCAGCAGCCAAGGCGTGTCGCTCTGTCGCACCAGCAGGTCGGCGATCACCTCGCGTGCCGCCGTATCCACGTCGAGCCGATAGGGCGAGGCGCCCTCGGACCAAAGGATGGCGTCGAGCGGACGGTCGGCGGGCATCTGGCTCCAGCGGACCTGCTCGAAGAACCACGTCCGCATGCGTTCGGGGTCGAAGCCGTGGTCGAGGGCGAAGCCCGCCTGGACGAGCCGTAGCCGTGTCTCGGTGAAGCGGGTGGGCTCGCCGAGGCGTCCTTGCCCCCAAAGGGTGAGGCTGCCCAAGGTGACGACGAGCACGCCGAGCCAGGCGAAGCCCGCTATGCGGCCGATACGGAAGACGACCGGTGCGGTGCCGAGCAGCACCGCCAGCCACCCCAGCCACCAGACCGAGCCCAGGGCCGCACCTTGCGCGAGCGGCAACCAGCCGGCGAAGGCGTAGCCGATCAGATTCCAGGGGAACTGGCCGATCCAGCCGCGCAGCGCCTCGCCGAGCAGCCAGAGCGGCGCGAAGACGAGGGCTGCGGCGAGCGGGCTTTGCCAACGCCGGAGCGCGAGCACGCTCGAGACCGAGCCCTGAATCAGGGCGATGCCGAGACAGAGCAGCGCCACCGCCGGTACCGCGAGCGCACCGAAGCGTTCGGCATCGACGGTAAAGGCGATGGCCACCCAATGCAGGCCGGCCGCGGCTTGCGCGAAGACGAACAAGACCGACAGCCGCCACGCGCGCGGCCACGAGCGGGCGTCGAGCAGGAGCCACAACAGCCAGCCATAGGCCAGGAGCGCCGGCAGCACGTCGAGCGGCGGCAGTGCGGTCGCCGACGCGGCGCCGGCGACCAGCGCCTGCGACCACGGCGGGACGCGGGCGATCCAAGCCCTCGCGCCGCTCACGAAGCGGGCGTCGTTTCGGCCGGGCGGCGGCGGATGCGCAGCCGCTTGACGCGCCGCGGGTCGGCGTCGAGGACCTCGAAGTCCAGCCCCGCGGGATGCGGGATCACCTCGCCACGGGCGGGCACACGGTCCAACAGCATGAAGACGAGTCCGCCGAGCGTGTCGGCGTCGTCGCGCCGATCCTCGTCGAGCAGTTCCACCTCCAGCTTCTGCTCCAGCGTCTCCACCTCGATACGCGCGTCGGCCTCGAATGCGCCGTCGGCGGTCTCCAGGAGCTTGGGTTGGAGGATGCGGTCGTGCTCGTCCTGGATCTCGCCGACGATCTCTTCGATCAGGTCCTCGATGGTCACGAGCCCGTCGGTGCCGCCGTACTCGTCGACGACCACCGCCATGTGGTTGCGGGTGTCGCGCATCTGCAGGAGCAAGTCGATCACCCGCATCGACGGCGGCACGTGCAGGATCTTGCGGAGTTGCTTGGCGAGATCGAAGGTCTCGCCGTCGCCCCAGAAGGGCAGCACGTCCTTGATGTGGACCAGGCCGAGCACGTCGTCGAGGGTCTGGCGGAAGACCGGCAGTCGGGTATGCCCCGCGGCGCGGATCGCCGCTACCACCTCGTCGAGGCTGCTCTCGACTTCGATGGCCTTCACGTCGGAGCGCGGCACCATCACGTCCGATACCTGCAACTCGCCGAAGCTCAGGGCATTGAGCAGCAGGCGGCGCTCGTGCTCGGTCAGGCTCTTCAGGTGGTCCGCCTCGTCCTCGAGCAGTTCCTCGATGGTCTCGCGCAAGGAGTTGCCGTCGTCGCCGGCGCCGAACGCCAGCTCGCGCAGGCGACGGAACAGGCCGACGACCGGGCCGTTGTCGGCGACGTCGCCGCGCATCATCCGTTCTCCAGGATCAGCGCACGGCCGCGATAGGGCTCGTCGATGCCGAGGTCCGCAAGGAGCGTCACCTCGAGCG
>JBJHBG010000038.1:0-38019 GCA_050485385.1 Geminicoccaceae bacterium
GGTCGCCGTCGCGCAGGTGCAGCCGGGCGAGGGCGAGGAACACGCCCGGCTGGTCAGGTGCGTGCCCCGCCGCCTCTTCCAGCAGGGTGCGAGCACGTACGTCGTCGCCCTGGGCAACGGCCCCGGGGGCGGCCTCGAGGGGACGATCCAGCGTGGCGTCGGCGGCGCCCGCCGCGCCGGCGGCGGCGAGGGCGGCGGCCACGACGACGGCGACGACGGCTCCGCGACGCGCGCGACGCCCGACCATGGCCGTGACTCCAACAGGTTTCGAATGATCATGGCACGAACGCGTTAACGTGCGGTCAACGCATCCCCGCCGGATCGCTTGCACTCGCACCGCGCTGTCGGCACCCTTGCCGCATGACGAAGCCGTCCGTTCCCGTCGACGCCCTCGCACCGTCTGCCGCCGAACTCGCCGTCATCGGCGAGGCGGTACTGCGCGAGTTGCCGCCCCCCTTCCGCGATCTGGTCGGCGCGGTGCCGATCCGGGTGCAGGACTTCGCCGACGACGCCACGCTCGAAGGGCTCGGCATCGAGGACCCGTTCGACCTTTTGGGCCTCTATCACGGCGTGCCGATCGGCGAGCGGCAGGGCTGGTTCGTCGCCGAGGACGTCGACATGATCTTTCTCTACCGGCGGCCGCTGCTCGATTTCTGGTGCAGCGAGGCCATGACCCTAGAAGAGATCGTCCGTCATGTGCTGATCCACGAGATCGGCCATCATTTCGGCTTGAGCGACGACGACATGGAGCGGATCGAGAGCGAGGCCGATTGAACCCGCCCAACGGCATGGGGAACGCAGCATCGATCCCCGGGGTCGATGCCGACCCGGCCGTTGGGATCGCGGGAACGACGCCCATGGGTTTCGACGTCTACGCCACGATCCCGCCGTTCGACGAGTTTGCCCAGGTCACCGACCCGGCGGTCTACCGTGCCCTGCCCGAGGATTGGTGGATCGGGGTGAGCGACGTGGTCGACTCCACCGCTGCCAGCGCACGCGGCCGCTACAAGGCCGTGAACCTCGCCGGGGCCGCCGCCATCGCCGCCGTGATGAACGACCTGGGGCATGCTGAGTTCCCGTTCGTCTTCGGCGGCGATGGGGCCACCTTCTGCGTGCCGCCCGAGGCAAAGCCCAAGGCGGCGGCGGGTCTCGCCGCAACCGCGGCCTGGGCGAAGGAACTCCTGGACCTGAAGCTTCGCGTCGGGCTCGTTCCTGTCAGCGCCGCGCGGGCCGCCGGGCACGATTTGCGGGTCGCCCGCTTCGCGGCTTCGCCTGACGTGGGCTACGCGATGATCACCGGGGGTGGCTTGGCCTGGGCGGAAGCGGAGGTGAAGGCTGGCCGCCATGCGGTCGTGCCGGCACCACCGGGTACCCGGCCGAACCTGGCCGGCCTGTCCTGCCGCTGGACGCCGATCGAGAACCGGCGCGGCGTCATCTTGTCGGTCCTCGTCACCCCCGTCCCCCGCGCCGACGTGGCAGGTTTCGACGCGGTCGTAGGCGAGGTATTGGCCACGGTCGCAACCGCCGACCGGTCCGGCCATCCGGTCCCGATGGAGGGGCCGGGGTTCACTTGGCCGCCCGACGGGCTGGAGCTGGAGGCGCGGGCGAGTGCCGGGTTGAGGCCGGTTGGCCACAGGCGGCGCCTGCTCCTACTCGTGACGCTGCTTGCTTGGCTCCTCGACCGCACCGGCTGGAGGGTCGGCGACTTCGACCCCGTGGCCTATCGGACCGACACCGCCCGCAACACCGACTTCCGGAAGTTCGACGACGGACTTCGGCTGACGGTCGATTGCGCGCCGGAGACCCGCAGGCGCCTCGAGCGGATCCTCGCCGACGCCCAGCGGGCAGGCCTCGTCCGCTACGGTCTGCATGCGCAGCGTGCGGCGCTCATGACGTGCATCGTGCCGTCGGCGCTGCGGCGGGATCATGTCCATTTCCTCGACGGCGCCGAGGGCGGTTACGCGCGGGCAGCGCTTCAGCTGAAGGCGATGGCGGCCGCGGAAGGTGCGGCACCCGTTCCGTTGCCGTTCGAAGCAGGCTAAGACGGCACCGGATCGATCGGGGAGGCGTGGACGTGAAGCCTGATGCGACTGGTGCCGGCACCGACGGGCTGCGCCGGGTGCTGAACGGGCTGGCCCAGCGGTTCGGCGAGCGCTTGTCGACCGCCCAGGCGATGCGCGAGCAGCACGGCAAGGGCGAGGCGTGGCACGCCAGCCGGCCGCCGGACGGCGTCGTCTTCTGCACCTCCACCGAGGAGGTGGCGGCGGTGGTGGGGCTGTGCGCCGAGCATGGCGTGCCGGTGATCCCGTTCGGTGCCGGCACGTCGCTGGAGGGCCACCTCTGCGCGCTCGCCGGCGGCATCAGCATCGACCTGACGCGCATGGACCGCATCCTCGCCGTGCACGACGCCGACCTCGACTGCCACGTCGAGGCCGGGGTGACGCGCAACCAGCTCAACACGCATCTGCGCGACATGGGCCTCTTCTTCCCGATCGATCCCGGGGCCGATGCCACCCTCGGCGGCATGGCCGCGACCCGCGCCTCGGGTACCAACGCCGTCCGCTACGGCACGATGAAGGAGACCGTGCTCGGCGTGACCGCCGTCATGCCCGACGGCAACGTCGCCCGCTTCGGCGGCCGGGCGCGGAAGTCGGCCGCCGGCTACGACATGACGCGTCTCATGGTCGGCTCCGAGGGCACGCTCGGCGTCATCACCGAGCTCAGGCTGAAGCTCTACGGCATCCCCGAGGCGATCTCGGCGGCGGTGTGCAGCTTCCGCTCGCTGGAAGACGCGGTGCATGCGGTGATCGAGACGATCCAGCTCGGCGTCCCGGTGGCGCGGGTCGAACTGATCGACGAGGTGATGATGGCCGGGTGCATCGCCTTCTCCAAGCTGGAGGACATGGCCGCCGCACCGACGCTGTTCTTCGAGTTCCACGGCTCGGAGGCGGGCGTGGCCGAGCAGGCGCAGATGGTCGAGACCATCGCCGGCAGCCACGGCGGCAGCGCGTTTCGCTGGACGACCAACACCGAGGAACGCAATCGGCTCTGGCAGGCACGGCACGACGTCTACTACGCGGGGATGGCGCTCCGCCCCGGTACCCAGGCGCTCGCCACCGACATCTGTGTGCCGATCTCGGAGCTGGCGGATGCCATCGTCGCAGCCCAGGAGGACATCAAGGCCAGCGGTCTGATCGCGCCCATCGTCGGCCATGTCGGCGACGGCAACTTCCACGTCCAGTTCATGGTGCGGCCGGACGATCCGGACGAGATGGCCAAGGCCGAGGCGGTCAATGCCGCCATGGTCGACCGCGCGCTGAAGGTGGGCGGCACCTGCACGGGCGAGCACGGCATCGGCCTCGGCAAGATCGACAAGCTCGCCAAGGAGCACGGCACGGCCCTGCCGTACATGGTCGCGGTGAAGCGGGCGCTGGACCCCCGGGGGATCATGAACCCCGGAAAGATCTTCCGCATGAACTGACCCGCACCGTCACCGAACCGTCATCGTCGACGGCTAGTCCCGCAGAGACGAGGCAGCCACCCCCAGGGAGGAGACCACGATGCAGACCTACCGCAAGCTTCTAACCGGCGCCGCCGCCGTCGGGCTGGTCGGTGTGAGCCATGCCGCCGCCGACGAACTGGTGCTCTACTGCAGCCCGCAGATCGAGTGGTGCCAGCTCATGACCGAGGTGTTCGAGCGCGAGACCGGTATCCGCGTCGCCATGACGCGCAAGAGCTCCGGCGAGACCTACGCCCAGCTCAAGGCCGAGGAGGCCAACCCCCGTGGCGACGTCTGGTGGGGCGGTACGGGCGATCCGCACCTGCAGGCGGCCGAGGAAGGCCTGACCGAAGCGTACGAATCGCCGATGCTCGGCGAACTGCACGACTGGGCGGTGCAGCAGTGGGAGCAGTCGGACGGACGGACCGTCGGCATCTACGCCGGTGCCCTGGGCTTCGGGTACAATTCGGAGATCTTCGAGCAGCGCGGCTGGGAGCCGCCGCAGTGCTGGGCCGACCTGACCCGGCCGGAGCTCCGCGACGAGGTGTCGATCGCCAACCCGAACTCGTCGGGCACGGCCTACACGGCACTCGCCACCTTCGTGCAGATCATGGGCGAGGAGGAGGCCTTCCAGTACCTCGCCGACCTGCACCAGAACATCGCGCAGTACACCCTCTCCGGTTCGGCGCCGATCCGCGACGCGGCCAGGGGCGAGGTCGCGGTCGGCATCTTCTTCCTGCACGATGCCGTGACCCAGGTGGTCGAGGGCTTCCCGATCGTGCCGGTCGCCCCGTGCGAGGGGACGGGCTACGAGATCGGCTCGATGAGCCTGGTCAAGGGCGGGCCGAACCCGGAGGTCGCCAAGCAGTTCTACGACTTCGCGCTCCGGGCCGACATCCAGACCATGGCGGCCGACGTCAAGGCCTACCAGGTGCCCTCCAACAGGGGAGCCGAGGCGCCGCCCGAAGCCCCCGACTTCGACGAGATCACGCTGATCGACTACGACTTCGCGCTCTACGGGTCGTCCGAGGAGCGGACGCGCCTGCTCGCCCGCTGGGACGCGGACATCGGTTCCCAGGCGCGCTAGCCCTTGCGTCTGGCCCTGCCGTGGGCGCGGTCGGCCGGCGGCAGCGTCGCCGACCGCGCCATTCGGCGCTGGCTGATCGTCGGCTGGGCGGGGCTCGTCGCCCTGCCCTGGTACGACCTGCCGCGCAGCGTGAGCACGTTCGGCTGGGTCGGTGCGGTGGATGGTGTCGCCGGCTCGGCGCTCGTCCAGATCCTGCTGCACGGCAGACTCTGGCTGCTGCCGGTCGTCTTGGCCCTCGTGCTGCCGGCCTTCGCGCTCGGGCGCGAGCGTGACGATCCCGTTCGCGTCTTCTGGCTGCTGGCGGCCGGCATCGGCGGTTTCGGCTGGCTGATCCTCCAGGGCTTCGCCATCGGCATGCCGGGGACGGCGTGGGCGCCCGCCGCCTGGCTGCTCGGGGCGGACGTGGCGCAGCGCGGGTTCGGTTTCGGTGCCCTGGTCGTGGCCGCCGCCTGCCTCTTTCTCGCGACGGAGGGGATGGCGGCACGGGGAGCGGTCAACGGCGACGGCTTCGTCGTCGGTGCGGTGGGTCTCGTCGTCGTGCTGGTCGCCGCCTTCGTCTTCTGGCCCGTCGCGGCGATGCTCCAAGGCGCGGTACTCGGCCCCGACGGCGGCTTGAACCTCGGCCTGTTTCACGACCGCTTCGTCGATCAGCGCATCTGGGGCCTCGCCTGCCTGACGGGCGGGCGCGGTTGCGGCACCGCCTGGAACACGCTGCTCTTGGGCATCCTGACGGGGCTCTCGACCACCACGCTCGGGCTCGCCTTCGCGCTGATCGCCGTACGCACCCGATTTCCCTTCAAGCGCACGCTGCGCCTGCTCACCATCCTGCCGATCATCACGCCGCCCTTCGTGATCGGGCTCGCCATCATCCTCTTGCTCGGCCGCTCCGGCATCGTCACCCAGTTCCTTTGGGAGTGGTTCCAGATCCCGCCGACCCGCTACATCTACGGGCTCTACGGCGTCTGGCTGGCGCAGACCCTCGCCTTCACGCCGATCGCCTTTCTGGTGCTGATCGGCGTGGTGCAGGCGGTCAGCCCATCGATGGAAGAGGCGGCGCAGACGCTCAGGGCCAGCCGCTGGCAGGTGTTCACCACCGTCACCCTGCCGCTCCTGCGTCCCGGCCTCGCCAACGCGTTCCTGTTGGGCTTCATCGAGAGCATCTCCGACTTCGGCAATCCGATCGTCCTCGGCGGCAACTACAACGTGCTGGCGACCGACATCTTCTTCGCCATCGTCGGCGCGCAGTACGACGCGGGGCGCGCCGCCGTGCTCGCCGTCGTCCTGCTCGGCTTCACCCTCGGCGCCTTCTGGTTGCAGAACCGCTGGCTCGGCCGGCGCTCCTACACCACCGTCACCGGCAAGGGAGACGCCGGCATTCCCGCCGAGCTGCCGACCGGCATCCGCCTTGCGGCCTATGCCCTGGTCCTGCCCTGGGCGGCGCTGACGGCGGTGATCTACTGCATGATCCTGTTCGGCGGGTTCGTGCAGCTCTGGGGCCGCGATCACTCGCTGACCATGCGCCACTTCGAGGCGGCCTTCTCGATCGGCCGCAGCGAGTTCGGCCTGGTCTGGTCGGGGGCGGCCTGGAACTCGTTCTTCACCACCCTCCAGGTCGCGATCCTGGCGGCAGTGCCGACGGCGGCGATCGGCGTCCTGATCGCTTACCTGCTCGCTCGCCAGCGCTTTACCGGCCAGCGGACCTTCGAGTTCACGACGCTCCTCAGCTTCGCCATTCCCGGCACGGTGATCGGCGTCAGCTACATCATCGCCTTCAACGTGCCGCCGCTCGAGATCACCGGCACGGGCCTGATCCTGGTGCTCGCCTTCGTCTTTCGGAACATGCCGGTCGGCGTGCGCGCCGGCATCGCCGGCTTCAGCCAGCTCGACAAGAGCCTCGACGAGGCCTCGCTGACGCTTCGCGCCTCGACCCCGCAGACCATCCGCCGCATCCTGTTGCCGCTGCTCCGGCCGGCGATCCTGGCGGCCCTGGTCTACAGTTTCGTGACGGCCATGACAGCGATCAGCGCCGTCGTCTTCCTCGTCTCCGCCCGCTACAACATGGCGACGACCTACATCCTCGGCCGCGTCGAGAACGGCGACTACGGCATCGCCATCGCTTATTGCGCGGTGCTGATCGTGGTGATGGCCGTCGCCATCCTGCTGATGCAGCTTCTGGTCGGCGAGCGCCGCCTCGGCCGTCGCCCCGCCCCGCCCGTCCCCATCGCCGCCGCCGGATGACCGCCTTGGCCGAGCCCGCCGTCACCTTCACCAACGTTTCCAAGGTCTTCGGCGAGGTGCGCGCCGTCGACGACGTCTCGTTCACCGTCGGCCGGGGCGAACTCGTCACCTTCCTCGGCCCCTCGGGCTGCGGCAAGACGACCACGCTCCGGCTCGTCGCCGGGCTGGAGCTCGCCACCTCGGGGCGCATCACCATCGCCGGCCGCGACGTCACGGCGTTGTCGGCGTCGGCCCGCGACGTCGCCATGGTCTTTCAGTCCTATGCGCTGTTCCCGCACATGACGGTGTTGGAGAACGTCGCCTACGGGCTGGAGATGAGCGGCGTGAAGAAGGCCGAGGTGCGGGAACGGGCCGAGGCGGCGCTGGCCACGGTCGGCCTGCCGGGCTACGGCGCGCGCCTGCCGAGCGAGCTGTCGGGCGGCCAGCAGCAGCGGGTGGCGGTGGCGCGCGCGGTCGTACTGGAGCCCGAGGTCCTGCTGTTCGACGAGCCGCTCTCCAACCTCGACGCCAAGCTCCGCCGCAAGGTGCGGGAGGACATCCGCGAGTTGCAGCAGCGCCTGGGGCTGACCGCCGTCTACGTCACCCACGACCAGGAGGAAGCGCTCGCCATCTCCGACCGCATCGTCGTCATGCGCGACGGGCGGATCGCTCAGGTCGGCGCCCCCCGCGACCTCTACGAACGCCCCGCCGACCGGTTCGTGGCGGACTTCGTCGGCGACGCCAACCTGGTCGAGGCGCGGGTCGACGGCGTCGAGGGCGAGATCGCGACGGTCAGCCTGGGGCCGCTGCGGCTGCACCTGCCGGCACAGGGTCAACGGCCCGGCACGGCCGTGCTCGCCGTGCGGCCGGAGGCGCTGATCCTGCACGACGAGGCGACGGGGCGGATCGCCGCCGAGGTGGTGCGCGCGAGCTACCTGGGCGGCCACGTCGAATACGTCCTGGCGACGCCGCACGGCGACCTGTTCGGTGTCGACGGCGACGTCAACCGCGTGCGCCCGCCCGGCACGCGGCTGGGCCTTACGCTCGCCGACCACGGCGTGGCGCTGGTCCGCGCCTGACGCGGCGGCGAGGGCTGGGCCTGCCCGCTCAGAACCGCAGGAGCTTGGCGCGCAGGTCGTCGCTGCGGGTGTCGTAGGTGTCGAAGTTGCGCACGATCTGCGCCGGCACCGCCTCGGCTCCCCAATAGTCGCGGTTCATCGTGTCCTGGGGCACGATGCCGCCGCCGTTGAGGGCGAGCCCGCCGAACAGCCCCGCCGTCCTTTGGAAGACGTAGACGTCTTCGCTGAAGTTGCCGGTGGTCGCCGCACCCAGCGAGACGCCGATGCGCGCAACCGAGATGCCGGCCTCGGCGCCGAGCCGCACGTCGCCCTGGAGCAGCCGCTCGACGGCGGCGGGGTTCATCACCGTCAGGATGGCGTCGCCCATCTGGCCGCCGGCCTGGATGCCGAGACTGCCGGAGAAGATCTCGACGAAGGCCGGCGGGCCGAAATTGCCGCTGACCGTGTCGCGCACCATCATTGCCCCGAAGCCGTGCTCGAAGCCGAGGATGAAGCCGCCGCGCACCATGCCGGGCACGACGATCACCGCGAACGCGTTCTGCACGTAGACGCGCATCGGATCGCCGGGCTCGAGGTGGTGCAGGAACTCGTCGACGGCAAAGGTCGCGCGCGACACGACCTCCTTCGCAGTCGACGCCCAGCCAGCCGTCGGCAGGGCCATGACCAAGCCCAGCGCGACGATCAAAGCCTTTGCTATACGCATGGATTGCAGCCCTTGCTTGAAGCATCACTTGAAGAGCATAGGGCAAAGGCCGTCGAGCGACAACGCTGGTGCGTTGCCGCTCGCGAAGAGCTGGTCTATACGAGCGCGGCGACGCCGTCCGGCCCGCCGGAGGCGTTGCGCGCCCTATTCTCGCTCACGGGTCAAGGCCATGTCGCGCCGCCGGCAAGTGTACGAAGGCAAGGCCAAGGTCCTGTTCGAGGGCCCCGAGCCCGGTACGCTCATCCAGTACTTCAAAGACGACGCTACCGCGTTCAACAATCGCAAGCACGGTATCATCACCGGCAAGGGCGTGTTGAACAACCGCATCTCCGAGTATTTCATGCTACGGCTGGGCGAGATGGGTATTCCTACGCATTTCATCCGTCGACTGAACATGCGCGAGCAGCTCATCCGCGAGGTCGAGATCATCCCGATCGAGGTGGTGATCCGTAACTACGCCGCGGGCGGTATCGTCAAGCGGCTCGGGCTGGAGGAAGGGCAGCGCCTGCCCCGCACCATCCTCGAATATTCGTTCAAGTCGGACGAGCTGGGCGACCCGTTGGTGGCCGAGGAGCACATCACCGCGTTCGGCTGGGCGTCGGTGCCCGAGATGGACGACATCATCGGGTATTCGTTGCGCATCAACGACTTCCTCTCGGGCCTGCTGCTCGGCGTCGGGCTGAAGCTGATCGACTTCAAGCTCGAGTTCGGCCGGCTGTGGGAAGAAGAGGACGTGCGCATCGTGCTGGCCGACGAGATCAGCCCGGACAGTTGCCGCCTTTGGGACGTCACCAGCGGCGAGCGGCTCGACAAGGACCGCTTCCGCCAGGATCTGGGCCGGGTCGAGGAGGCCTATCAGGAGGTGGCGCGGCGGCTCGGCATCCTGCCCGAGGCCGGCCCGCGCGACCTCGCCGGCCCCGAAACCCTGCAATGACGGACGCTTCGACGAGGGGAGCCGCGTGAAGGTCAAGGTCACCGTCAGCCTGCGTCCGGGGGTGCTCGACCCCGAGGCGGAGACGATCCACCGCTCGCTCGGCCAGCTCGGCTTCGCGGGGGTGACGTCGGTGGTGCAGCGTCGGGTGTTCGAGCTGGACGTCGATGCCGCCGACGCCGATGCCGTTCGCGCCCAGGCGACGGCCATGGCCGACCGGCTCCTGGCCAATCCGGTGATCGAGACCTTCACCGTCGACCTCGCGGAGTAGGCCGGTTGCGCGCCGCCGTGATCACCTTTCCGGGTTCGAACTGCGACCGCGACCTGGCGGTGGCCTTCGCCCGCGCCACCGGCCGCATCCCCAAGCGGGTGTGGCACGCCGAGACCGAATTGCCCCCGGTCGACGTGGTGGGGCTGCCCGGCGGCTTCGCCTATGGCGACTATCTCCGCTGCGGCGCCATCGCGGCGCGGGCGCCGATCATGCGGGCGGTGGCCGACTTTACCGCGCGCGGCGGGCGCGTGCTCGGCGTCTGCAACGGCTTTCAGGTCTTGACCGAGTGCGGGCTGCTGCCGGGTGCCCTGGTCGGCAACCGCGACCGCCGCTTCGTCAGCCGCTGGGTGGACCTGGCGGTCACCGAGACCGCGAGCGACTTCACCCGCACCTTCGCGCCCGGCCAACGCGCGCGCATCCCCATCGCCCACCACGACGGCAACTACCGGGCCGACGCGGCGACCTTGGCGCGGCTGGAGGGCGACGGACTGGTCGCCTTCCGTTACGTCGACAATCCCAACGGGTCGGCCAACGACATCGCCGGCATCCTCAACGCCGAGCGCAACGTGATGGGCCTGATGCCGCACCCCGAGCGCGCCATCGAGACGGCCCTCGGCGGCAGCGACGGTGCGTTGATCTTCCGCTCGCTCGTGGAGGCCCTGGCATGACCGAGGTCAACCAGGCGGTCGCGAAGGAGCACGGGCTTTCGGCCGAGGAATATGCCGAGATCCTGCGCATCCTCGGCCGGGCGCCGAACCTCGTGGAACTCGGCATCTTCTCGGTGATGTGGAGCGAGCACTGTTCGTACAAGTCCTCGAAGGTCCACCTGAAGCGGCTGCCGACCGAAGCCCCCTGGGTGGTCTGCGGTCCTGGCGAGAACGCCGGCGTGGTCGACATCGGCGACGGCCAGGTGGTGGTCTTCAAGATGGAGAGCCACAACCACCCGAGCTTCATCGAGCCCTATCAGGGTGCGGCGACCGGCGTGGGCGGCATCATGCGGGACGTGTTCACCATGGGCGCCAGGCCCGTCGCCATGCTGAACGCGCTCCGCTTCGGCGATCCGCGCCACCCGAAGACGCGCCACCTCGTTGCCGGGGTGGTCGCCGGCATCGGCGGCTACGGCAACTGCATGGGCATTCCGACGGTCGGCGGCGAGATCGGCTTTCACCGCAGCCATGACGGCAACATCCTGGTCAACGCCATGTGCGTGGGCGTGGCCGACGCCGACAAGGTGTTCTATGCGGCCGCCGCCGGCATCGGGAACCCGGTCGTCTACGTCGGTGCCAGGACCGGCCGCGACGGCATCCACGGCGCCACCATGGCCTCGGCCGAGTTCTCCGAGGAGACCGAGGCCAAGCGGCCGACGGTGCAGGTCGGCGATCCGTTCAAGGAGAAGCTGCTGTTGGAGGCCTGCCTCGAGCTGATGGCGAGCGACGCCATCGTCGCCATCCAGGACATGGGAGCGGCGGGCCTCACCTCGTCGTCGTTCGAGATGGCGTCCCGGGGCGGCACCGGCATCGAGCTGGACCTCGACCGGGTGCCGCTCCGCGAGACCGGGATGACGCCGTACGAGATCATGCTGTCGGAGAGCCAGGAGCGGATGCTCATGGTGCTGCGCCAGGGCGCCGAGGCCGAGGCGACCGCCGTCTTCCGGAAGTGGGACCTCGACGTCGCCACCATCGGCCGGGTGACCGACACGGGCCGCATGGTGCTGCGCTTCGCGGGCGCGGTGGCGGCCGACGTGCCGATCGGCCCCGTCGCCGGGGCGTCGCCGGTCTACGAACGGCCGACCGAGGCGGCACCGCCGCCGGTGCCGGTGGTCTCGGCGCGGGTGCCGGCGCCGCTCGCACCGCTGGCAGCGCTCGAGCGCCTGCTCGCCTCGCCGGACCTCGCCAGCCGGCGGTGGGTCTACGAGCAGTACGATTCGACCGTCGGTGCCGACACCCTCGCCGGCCCTGGCGGCGACGCCGCCGTGGTACGGGTGCACGGCACGAAGAAGGCGCTCGCCATGACCGTCGACTGCACGCCCCGCTACGTCGAGGCGGACGCGCGGACGGGCGGCGCCCAGGCGGTGGTGGAGGCGTGGCGCAATCTGGTGGCGGTGGGCGCCCGGCCGCTCGCCATCACCGATTGCATGAACTTCGGCAACCCCGAGCGGCCGCGCATCATGGGCCAGTTCGCGCGTGCCATCGACGGCATGGCCGAGGCCTGCCGCGCGCTCGACTTCCCCGTCGTCTCCGGCAACGTCTCGCTCTACAACGAGACCGACGGCCGTGCCGTCCAGCCGACGCCGGGCATCGGCGGCGTCGGGCTCCTCGAGGATGGCGGGCGGCGCGCCACCATCGCCTACACCGCTCCCGATCTCACCCTCCTGCTCGTCGGCGAGTGCTTCGGCTGGCTCGGCGCCAGCCTCTATCTGCGCGAGATCGCCGAGAGCGAGGACGGCGCGCCGCCGCCGGTGGACCTTGCGGCCGAGCGGCGCAGCGGCGACCTCGTGCGCGGGCTGATCGAGCGTGGCGACGTTACGACCTGCCACGACCTCGCCGACGGCGGCCTCCTGGTGGCGCTGGCGGAGATGGCGCTCGCCTCCGGCATCGGCATGAGCCTCGACGCGCCACCGAGCGGCATGGCGCCGATGGCGTGGTGGTTCGGCGAGGATCAGGGGCGCTACGTGCTGGCCGTCGACCGCGACCGGCAGCAGGCGGTGTTGGCGGCGGCGCGCGAGGCTGGCGTTCTGGTACGCGCGATCGGCCGCACCGGCGGCGACGCGCTCGCCATCGCCGGCCAGGGTGCCCTGGACCTTGCCAGGCTCCGGGCGTTGTCGGAGGATTGGTTGCCGACCTACATGGAGGGCAGGGAATGACCTCGCACCGAACGGGAGGCCCGATCTCGTGCCGATGACCGAACAGCAGATCCGCCAGATCATCGCCAGCGCGCTGCCGGACGCGGACGTCGTCGTCGAGGACTTGGCCGGCGACGGCGACCATTACCGCGCCCATGTCGTCTCGAGCGCCTTCGCCGGCAAGAGCCGGGTGCAACAGCACCAGATGGTCTATGCCGCGTTCGGCGAGCGCATGGGCACCGAGTTGCACGCGCTGGCACTGACCACGGCGGTCCCGCCCGGGGCCTAGAAAGGAGCTTCCATGACCGACATCCACCAGAGCATCGGCGAGCAGATCGCGAAGGACGACGTCGTCCTCTACATGAAGGGGACGCCCGTCTTTCCGCAGTGCGGCTTCTCCGCCATGGTCGTGCAGGTGCTTTCGCACACCGGGGTGAAGTTCCAGGCCTACAACGTCCTGGAAGACCAGGGCTTGCGCGAGGGCATCAAGAGCTTCTCGAACTGGCCGACCATCCCACAGCTCTACGTCAAGGGCGAGTTCGTCGGCGGTTGCGACATCGTCCGCGACATGTACGAGACGGGCGAACTGGCCAAGCTGTTGGAAGACAAGGGCGTCAGCGTCTCGGCCTGAGTCCCGGCGCGGCTTCAGCGACCGGTGAACCGCGGCGGGCGGCGCTCGCGGAAGCTCGCCGCACCCTCGGCCGCATCCTCGGTGAAGGCGGCGAGCGCGCCTGCGACCTGTTCCAGGGCGTCGAGGGCGGCCTCGCCCTCGGCGACCGTGATCATCTGCTTGGCGAGCTGGACCGAGACCGGCGCGCGCCCGGCGATCCTGCGGGCGAGGGCGTCGGCTCGGGCGAGCGCTGCGCCCGTGGGCACCACCTCGTCGACCAGGCCCATGGCAAGGGCCGTCTCGGCGTCGACGAGGTCGCCCAAGAGGGCGAGCCGGCGGACGGCCTGCGGGCCGCAGCGGCGGACCAGGCGCTGGGTGCCCGACCAGCCGGGGATGGTGGCGATGGAGGTTTCCGGTAGGCCCGCCTTGGCGTGGGCCTCGCAGATGCGGAAGTCGGCGGTGGCGGCCAATTCGAGGCCGCCGCCGATGGCATGGCCCTGGAGTGCCGCGACGACGGGCACGCGGAGCTGCGCCAGCCGCGCGAACACGCGATGGCCACGCCGGGTCCAGTCCCGCCACATGTCGAGCGGCGCCAGTGCCGACCACGCCTCGATGTCGGCACCGGCACAGAAGGCCTTGCCCTCGGCCGCGAGTACCAGCGCGCGGATGTCGGGCCGGGCCTCGATCCGGTCGGCGGCGTGGGCGAGCGCCTCCAGCATCTCGACCGTCAGCGCGTTGAGCTTGGCCGGGCGGGCGAGGGTAACGCGCGCGACGGGGGCCTCGAGGTCCAACCGGACATGCTCGCTCATCGCGCCGGCTCCCCGAGAGCGAGGCGGATCGGCTCGGGCCGGAAGAGCGCCGGGTCCATCGGCCGGAGGTCGGGGGCGACGCGCAAGGGAAACTCGGCCTCCGCCAGCACCTGCGTCACGAGGTCGACGCCCGGCGCCAGCTCGGTGACGGTCACCCCTTCGGGCAGCAGGCGCATGACGCAGCGCTCGGTGACGTAGACCACCTCCTGGCCCTGCGCCAGCGCCCTTCGGCCGGAGAACGACACGTGCTCGACCGTCTCCACCAGCTTCCGGACCTTGCCCGGTGCGAGCACGTCGAGCCGGCCGCCGCCCGCCTGGAGCTTGGCGCCGGCCGCGAAGAAGCCCGAGAAGACGATCTTGCGGGCGCGGGCCGTGATGTCGACGAAGCCGCCGGCACCGGCGGTGACGTGCGGCCGGGCGCCGAGCTTGGAGACGTTGACCGAGCCCTCGCGGTCGATCTGCAGGAAGCTCAGGAGCGAGGCATCGAAGCCGCCGCCCTGGAAATAGACGAACTGCTGCGGCGAGGGGACGATGGCATCCGCGTTGGCGGAACAGCCGAAGGCGAAGTCGAGCAGCGGAATGCCACCCACGGCCCCCTGCTCGATCACCCAGGCCACCTGGCCGTGCAGGCCCTCTTCCAGAAGGATGCGCGGCACGTTGGCGGAGACGCCGAAGCCGATGTTCACGGCTTGGCCCGGCCGCAGCTCCATCGCCACCCGCCGGGCGATGGCCTTGGCGGCATCGAAGGGCGGTGTCGCGAAGCTCGAGAGCGGGCGGAACACCTCGCCGGAGATGGCGGGGTCGTAGACCGTCTGCGTGGTCTGCATCTGGTCGGGTGCCACCACCACGTAGTCGACGAGGACGCCGGGCACGTGCACCGCCTGCGGCTTCAACGTGCCGGCCTGCACTCGGCGCTTCACCTGAGCGACGACGATGCCGCCGCGGTTGCGGGCGGCAAGGGCGATGTCGTAGGCGCCGAGATAGGCCCCTTCGTGCTCGAAGGAGAGGTTGCCGCGCTCGTCGGCCGAGGTGGCGCGGACGATGGCGACGTCGGGTGCCACCGCCGGGAAGAACAGCCAGTCCTCGCCGCGAAAGCGCTCGCGTTCGACCACCGGCGGCGACGACGCGGCGCGGGCGTTCATGGCACAGCCCTGGAGGGCCGGATCGACGAACGTGTCCAGGCCCACCTTGGTGAGCACGCCCGGCCGATGGGCCGCCGCCTCGCGCAGCATGTCGAACAGGATGCCGGAGGGGACGTTGAACGCTTCGACGGTATCGTCGGCGATCATCCGCCAGATCAGCGGCGGCTCGGCCGTCGAGGGGCCGGAGGGGTAGGAGCCCGCAAGCACGCGGCGGAGCAACCCCGGTCGTGCCAAGTGGTCGATGCCCTTGATGCCCCACATGTCGCCCGCGGCGATGGGATGCACCGTGGTCAGGCCTTTGGGGTGGCCCTCGGCGGCGAAGCGCGTGCCGATGGCTTCCAGCATCAGGTCGGGGCAGCCGAGCCCGCTGGACGAGCTGACCGCGACGACCGCCCCGTCGGCGATCAGCCGGGCGGCCTCCGCGGCGGTGACGAGCTTGCCGAAGCCCAAGGCGGCCTCCCTAGACGAAACGCGGCATCAGCCAGCGGGGCAGGGCCAGGATCAGATCCGGCAGCAGGATCACGATCAACAGCACGCCGAGCATCGGGATGAGAATCACGACGACGTCGCGCAACGCCTGCACGAGCCTGATCTCGCCGATGGCCGCGGTGATGAGCAGACAGAGCCCGTAGGGCGGCGTGACGAGGCCGAAGGCGAGCGAGATGATGCCGATGATGGCGAAATGGATCGGGTGCATGCCGACCGAACTCGCCACCGGGAACAGCACCGTGCCGAGGATGATGATCGCCGGGATGGCATCGATGAACATGCCGATGATCAGGAAGGCGAGGGCGATCATCAGCCCGGTGCCGACGATGCCGAGACCCAGCTCGCCGACCAGGTCGACGAGCGCGATCGGGATGCGGAAATAGGCCAGCACCCAGCCGAAGGCCGACGCCGTGCCGATGCAGAAGAGCGAGATCGCGGCGAAGCGGCCGCTGTCGTAGAACACCTTCGGCAGGGCGGCGAGGCCGACGCTGCGGTAGACCAGGGTACCGAGCAGGAGCGCGTAGACCACGGCGATCACCGAGGCCTCGGTCGGCGTGAACCAGCCGCCGACGACGCCGCCGACGATGATGACCGGCGTCATCAGAGCGAGCGAGGCCGCAGCGGCCGCCTGGATCAGCTCCAGCAGGGTCGAGCGGACGTAGATCGGATAGCCTCGGCGCTTGGCGTAGACGTAGACGATGGCCATCTGGGCGCCGGCGATCAGGATGCCGGGGACGACGCCGGCGAGGAACAGCCCCCCGATCGAGACGGACATGAGCCCGCCCCATACCACCATCAGAATCGACGGCGGAATGATGACGCCCATGACGCTGGAACAGGCGGTGATCGCCACGGCGAAGCTCGCATCGTAGCCCTGCCGCTTCATCTGCGGGATCATGAGCGAGCCGATGCCGGCGGCATCCGCGGTCGACGAGCCGGAGATGCCGGCGAACATCATGGAGACGACGACGTTGACGTGGGCGAGCCCGCCCGGCAGGTGCCCGACCATCGAGCGGGCGAAGGCGATCAGTCGGTCGGTGATGCCGGCGGAATTCATCAGGTTGGCCGCCAACAGGAAGAACGGCACCGCCAAGAGCACGAACGCGTTGTAGCTCCGGAACATCTCCCGCATCAACAGCATCGGCGTGAGGCGTTCCTCGATGAGGAAGATCGGCACCACGGCGAGGCCGAGCGCGAAAGCGACCGGAACCCGGAGGATCACCAGGACCAGAAAGGTTCCGAAGAGGAGGAGCGCGACTTCGCCGGGACCCATCAGTGGGCGCCACGACGGAGAATGGCGAGGTCGGTCGCGGCCCGTTCGGCAAGAAACAGAAGCCACGTCAGTCCGGACAGCGGCCACGCGATGTAGATGCTGACCATCGGCAATCCCGCGATCTCCGAGGTCTGTCGCGCCCCCAGCAGGGCGAAGTCGTAGCCGAACACCAAAAACACGACGCCCAAGGTGCCCATGGCCAGATGCACGAACAGCCGCATCAGGGCCTCGAGCCGCGGCCGCTCGGTGTGCGGCAGCAGGTCGACGTCGAAATGGGTGCCGTCACGCACGGCGATCATCGCACCGATCATGATGATCCACACGAAGCAGAACCGAGCGATTTCCTCGGTCCAGATGAAGCGGGGGATGATGCCGGTGTAGCGGGACAGGATCTGCATCGCCACCGGCACGACGAGCGCCATCATCAGCAGGGTCAAGAGACCTTGCAGGAGGCGGTAATAGACTTGGCAGAAACGGCGCATGGTGCGGGCGAGGTGCGGGCTCCGGGATGCCGTGGCACCCCGGAGCCGGCTGCACTTACTGGATGGCGCTGATCCGCTCGTAGACCTCGAGCGCGCCCAACTCCTCGGAGTAGGCACGCATGACGGGCTCGGCCAGCTCCAGGAGCTTCTCGCGGTCGGCGAAGGGATGGCGGACGAGGAGCCCTGCCGCCTCCATCTCCTCCATCTTCTGCTCGTCCTCGGTGCTCTCGATGATGCGCCCGTGGCGACCGCCCTCGGCACCGCCCTCGAGGATGCAGGCCTGCAACTCCTCGTCCAGGCGCTCGAAGGTGGCGTTGGAGAAGGCGAGCGGCCGCACGGTGATGGCGTGCTGCGTCATCGCGATGTCAGGCGCCACCTCGAAGAACTTCATCTGTTCGATGCCGGCCGCCTCGTTCTCGGCCGCCTTGATGACGCCGGTCTGGATGGCGTTGTAGACCTCGTTGTAGGCGATCACCGTGGGTGCGGCACCGAGCGCGTCGAACACCCGGGTCCAGATCGGCGCCCCCTGCATGCGGATCGGCAGGCCCGCCAGCTCGTCGATGTTGCGGACGGGCTCGTTGGCGAAGACGTTGCGCGTGCCGCCGCCGGCATAGCCGATGATGCGCACGTTCGCCCGCTCCAGGATGTCGTCGGCGATCGGGTCGAGCGCGCCGGCGTCGATGGCGGCGTTCCAGTGGTCGAGGTCGCGGAACAGGAACGGCATGTCCATCAACGGTGCCATCTGCGAGAAGGTCGACATGTGCGCCGGCGACACGACTGCGTAGTCGACCGCGATGCCCTCGCTCATGTTCTCGAAGTAGTCCTTCTCCAGGCCCAACTCCGAGTTGAGGTGCATGCGGAAGGTAACGTCGCCGGAATAGCACTCGGTCACCAGTTCTTCGAACTTACGCATCGCCTTGGTGAAGGCATGATCTTCGTTGAACTGACTGGCGCCGACGAGGGTGACGGCATCCGCCGGCGCGGCCGCCAGCGTGAACGCCATTGCACTGCCAAGGGCAAGGGATCGCAGCATGGTCGAAAACTCCCCGAGTTGGTTCTTGTCTGTGGGTCGTCTAGCGCAGCACGACGGGCGACGCCAGTGCTGGATCGGCTCTCGCGCACTCCGGGGCTGTTGTGGCCGGCGTTGCGGCGGCCTACCTTCGCCCGCGCAGCGGTGCGTCATGGGAGGCTGGTGATGAGCGGGGTTTTCTTCGAGCGCGGCTTCGAGCGGATCTACGGCACTTGGCCGCTCGTGGGCGACGCCTGCCGGGCGGGCGTCGCCGCTGCGCTCGAGGTCGGCTACCGCTCGATCGACACCGCGAGCATGTACGGCAACGAGGCCGCGGTGGGCGACGCGTTGCGGACTTCGGGCCTGAAGCGCGACGAGCTGTTCGTCACCACCAAGGTGCGGCCCGACGACTTCGCGCACGACCGCTTCATGGCGGCCGTGGAAGCGAGCCTCGAGGCGCTCGGGCTGGAGCAGGTGGACGTGCTGCTCCTGCATTGGCCGCCGGTGGGCGAGGACGTGCGCCCGTCCTTGGAACTCTTGGCCGAAGCGCACGCCCGTGGCCATGCCCGCTTCGTCGGCGTCAGCAACTACACGGTCGCCATGATGCGGCTGGCGGCGACGGTCCTGCCGCACCCGATCGCCGTGAACCAGGTCGAGTTCCACCCGCTGCTGGACCAGACCCCCTTGTTGGAGGCCGCCGCCGAGACCGGCATCGCGCTCGCGGCGTACGCTTCCCTCGCTCGCGGTCGCGTGCTGGAGACGCCCGTGCTCCAGGAGATCGGCGACGCCTACGGCAAGACCGCCGGGCAGGTGGCCCTGCGCTGGACCCTGCAGAAGGGCGTGGCCGTGCTGACCAACTCGTCCAAGCCCGCCAACATCCGGGCCAATTTCGACGTCATGGACTTCACGCTCTCCAGCGTCGACATGGCGCGGATCGAGCGGCTGCGGGCGACCGGCCTGCGCGTGGTCGACGCCCCCAAGGTGCCCTGGGCGCCGGTCTGGGACCGCCCCGGCGGCTGACGGCCGGGGGGCGGGCGGGTCCGGGTTGGCAGCAGCGGAGGTCGGACTAGAAGCGCGGCAGTGCCAAGCCGCCGTCGACGTGGATGGCTTGACCCGTGCAGTAGGGCATTCGGCCGGTGGCGAGTTGGGCGACCACGGCACCGACGTCGGCAGGTTCGCCGACGCGCGGGGTGAGGGTGAAGCCCGCCTCGATCCGCCGGCGGTAGTCGTCGAGCACGCCTGCCGTCATGTCGGTGGCGATCACGCCCGGCCGCACCTCGTAGACGTCGATGCCGAGGGGGCCGAGGCGGGCCGCGAAGCACCGCGTGGCCATCGAGGCCGCCGCCTTGGAGACCGTGTAGTCGGCCCGGTTCATCGCCACGATCTCGGCATTGATCGAGGTGATGGTGACGATCGAGCGGTGCCGTATCGGATCGGACGCGCGCGCGGCGAGCCGGCGGCCGAAGGCTTGGCTGAGGAAAAAGGCAGCCCGCGCGTTGATCGCCATGCAGCGGTCGTAGCTCTCGGGCGTCACGTCGAGCGGATCGCCGCGCTGGAGCGCACCCACGCCGGCGTTGTTGACCAGCGTCGTCAGTGGGCCGAGCCCGGCCTCGACCGCATCCAGCATGGCGGTGTGGCCCTCGATGTCGGCCACGTCGCCGACGACGGCCATGGCCTTCGCGCCGAGCGCCTCGATCTCCGCCACCGTGGCGTGCAGGTCGGGCGCGTCGACCTCGGCGTTGACGGCAACGGCAAAGCCCTCCTTGGCCAAGGCCAGGGCGATGCCTTTGCCGATGCCGCGCCGCCCGCCGGTGACGAGGGCCACCTGGCTCACGACCGACGCTCCCCCTTCAACAGCTCGCGGGCGATCACGGTGCGCTGGATCTGCTGCGTTCCCTCGTAGATCTGCGTGATCTTGGCGTCGCGGTAGAGCCGTTCCACCTCGAACCCCCGGATGTAGCCGCTGCCGCCGAAAATCTGCACGGCGTTGGCGGTTTGGGCGACGGCCATGTCGGCGGCCTGGAGCTTCGCCATCGAGCAGGCGGCGTTGGCGGGCTCGCCCGCGTCGAGCAGCAGGGCCGCCCGGTGGGTCAGGGCGCGGGCACCCTCGATCGCCGTTGCCATGTCCGCCAGCATCCACTGGATGCCCTGGTTGTCGGCGATCGGCCGGCCGAACTGGTGGCGGGTGCGGGCATAGTCGAGAGCGGCTTCCAAGCCCGCCTGGGCGATGCCGGTGGCAAGGGCCGCGATGCCCACTCGGCCCTTCTCCAGGACGCTCATCATCGCGTGAAAGCCGCGGCCCTCGACGCCGAGGAGTGCCTCGGCCGGCAGGCGCACGCCGTCGAAGACGAGCCCGCCCACCTGGCTCGCGCGCTGGCCCATCTTCGCCTCCTTGGGGCCGCGCACGACGCCCGGCGCGTGCAGGTCGACGACGAAGATCGACATGCCGCGATGCCCCGCCGCGGGGTCGGTGCGGGCGAGGACGAAGCCGATGTCGGCGACCGGTGCGTTGTGGATCCAGAGCTTCGCCCCGTCGAGCACCCAGCCTTCCCGGTCGCGCCGGGCCGTGGTCTTGATGGCGGCCACGTCCGAGCCGGCCTCGGCCTCGGTGATGCAGTAGGCGACACGCTGCTCGGCGCGGCGGATCGGCCCCATCAGCCGGCGCTGGTCGTCGGTGCCGTAGCGGGCGAGCAGGGTGAGCACCAGCTCGACCAGGCCGCACTGGTCGGCGACCGACGCATAGCCCCGCGCCAGTTCCTCCATCACCAGGGCATAGGCGAGCACGTCCAGCCCGACACCCTCCGGCTCGGGAACCGAGATGCCGAACAGGCCCAACTCGCCCATTGCCGCATAGATCTCGGTGGGAAAGCGCTCGTCCCGGTCGAGTTTGGCCGCGACCGGGCGGATGCGCGCGTCGGCGAAGCGGCGGGCGGTATGGGCGATCTCGGCGTAGACCGCAGGCTCCTGGCGTGGCAGCGGCAGCATCGGCCCTCACACCTCCGGCACGGCGACCCAGCCGCCGGCACCGGCCGAGTCGAGCAGGGCTTCGATGAAGTGCTGGGTCCGCAGCGCCTCCAGCCCGCTCGTCAGCGGCTCGCGGCCCTCGTCGATGGCGCGGGCGAAATCGACGTGCACCGCCTTGTGCGCCTCGTGGGCGAAGGCCATCGGATCGGCCCCGCCGCCGCTCGCCGACGTCTCGCCGACCACGTCGCGGCTGCCGTCCAGCCAGTCCACGACGAGCGCACCGCCGCCGAGCGTGGCCACGCCCTCGGTGCAGACCAGCCGAACCTCCTCGCCGTGGCCCGGATAGGCGGCGGTCGTCGCGAACAGGCTGCCGATACCACCCGTCCGCAGCTCGAGTGCCGCGCCCACCACGTCCTCGCACTCCATGCGGTGCACGGCGGTGGTGCGGGCGAGGGCGGCGACCCGGCCGATGCCGCCGGTAACGGCCCGGAACACGTCCAGCACGTGGATCGCTTGGGTGATCAGCACGCCGCCGCCGTCGCGCGCACGGGTGCCGCGGCCGGGGGTGTCGTAATACGCCTGATCGCGCCACCAGGGGACGACGCAGGAGGCCGCCTCGACCGTGCCGAGGCGGCCTTCGGCGAGCAGTGCGGCGAGTGCCAGCGTGCCCGGCCGATGGCGGTGCTGGAGCACGACGCCGAGCGTGCGGCCCCGCTCGCGGGCGTGATGGACCATCGCCTCGGCCTTCGCCAGCGACACGTCGAGGGGCTTTTCCACCAGCACGTCCTTGCCGGCGTCGAGAAATCGCGCGGCGAGGTCGGCGTGGACGTGCGGCGGGGCGAGGATCAAGGCGGCGTCGATGCCAGGGTCGGCGATTAGCGCATCGAGGTCGCCCGCCTCGGGCCATCCCCGTTCGCTCGCCACCCGCGCCCGCCGCGCCGCCGACGGGCTCCATGCACCGACGACGCGGAACACGTCCTCCAGTTCGGCCAACGCCTGGGCGTGCGGCGGCAAGGCCATGCCGAGCCCCACGACCGCCAACCCGCGCACCTTCGCGGCGCCCATCAGGTCGCGCCCCCGGCGCCTTCGACGAACGTCATCAGCTTCCCGCCGCGTCGAACACCTCGTCGAGAAAGGCCGTGAAGGCCTCCCAGCTCCGGCGGTCGGCGCGTTCCCGGTAACGGTCGCTGTCGAACACGGTGAAGCCGTGCGGCGCGCCGGCGTAGATCGCGATCTCGTAGGGCGTAGCCGAGGCCTCCAGCTCCGTGGCGAGGGTCATGACGGCATCGAGGTCCGGGTTCCGGTCGGCGCCGCCGTGCAGGATCAGCACCGGGGTGGCGATGCCCTCCCAGCTCTGGCCTTCGGGTGTGGCGACGCCGCCGTGAAAGCTGGCGATGCCGACGATGTTTTCGGCCGCACCGGCGCGGCCCTGCTCCAGAGCGGCGGCGCCGCCGAAGCAGTAGCCCATGACCACCGCCGGCAGATCGGCACGCTCGCGGGCGACGGCGAGGCCGCCCTCGATCCTGGCGCGCATCTCGTCACGGTCGGCGTAGAGGGCGCCGGTGGCGGCCCGGCGGGCGTCGAGCGTCGCCGGGCGGTTGCCCGCGCCGAACAGGTCCACCGCAAAGGCCGCATAGCCGAGTTCCGCCAGCATGTCCGCTCGACGCTCCTCGTAGGCGTCGATGCCGTCCCAGTCGTGGATCAGCACGACGAGGCCCCCGGCCTCGCCTTCGGGCAGGGCGAGATACCCTTCGTACTCGGCCTCGCCGATGGTGTAGCGAACGGTTTCGGCGGCGGCCGGACTGGCGAGAAGGACGAGAGCGGCGGCAAGGCGCAACATGGTCGATCTCCTCGATCGAGTGCTCAGTAGGTCTTGGCGCCGTTGACCAGCACCTTGACGGTGTAGACGGTGTCGGTGGCCGTGATCATCAGCCGGTTGCGGCGGGGGCCGGCGAAGCAGAGGTTGGAGACCCGCTCGGGGAACGTGATCTTGCCGATCAGCTCGCCCTCGGCCGAAAGACAGTGGACGCCGTCCCAAGCGCTGCTCCAGACGCGGCCGTCGGTATCGAGGCGAAAGCCGTCGTAGACGCCATCGGTGCAGGTGGCGAACACGTCGCCGCCCGTGAGCCTGCCGTCGTCGCCGACGTCGAAGACGCGCAGGTGCTGCGGGCCGCCCTCGGGCGAGGTGAAGCCGCTGTCGGCGATGAAGAGCTTGGTCTCGTCGGGGCTGAAGGCGAGGCCGTTGGGGCGGACGAAGTCGTCGGCGACGATGCGCAAGGAGCCGTCCTTCGGATCGAAGCGGAAGACGTAGTCGCCCGCCTGCTCCTTTTGCGCCTTGAACCCCTGATAGTCGCTCTCGATGCCGTACGAGGGATCGGTGAACCAAACGGTGCCGTCGGACTTGACGACGACGTCGTTGGGGCTGTTCAGCCGCTTGCCGTCGTAGCGGTCGGCCAGCACGGTGATCCTGCCGTCGTGCTCGGTCCGGTAGACCGAACGGCTGCCGTGGCCGCAGGTGACGAGACGGCCTTCCCGGTCGACGGCGTTGCCGTTGGCATGGTCGCCCTTGCCCTCGCGCAAGACTCCGGTGGTGCCGGTGGTCGCGTCGTAGCGCAGCAGTCGGTCGTTCGGAATGTCGGAGAAGACGAGGCTCTGCATCGCCTCGAACCAAGCCGGCCCTTCCAGCCATTCGCCGCCGCTCCACAGCAGCGCAATGGTCGCCGTCGGCCGCACGCAGCGCTTGAAGCGCGGGTCGATGATCTGGAAGTCTTCGCTGGCCACGCCGTCGCTCCCTGTCGTTCTCGTGCTTGCCCGGCCTGCCGGGAAGGGCTCTCGATCCACGTTGGCGAGGGTGGACGCAAGGGCCATGTCGGGCAAGGCAGAGTTGCGCGCGGCTGCCGCACGGCTACCGAACCGAACGGGCGCGGCGCCGCTTTCGGGCTATCATCCGAGGGGACAGCCGAGGAGATCGATCATGGCCGGCCGACCGGACGGAACCGACCTGCGCACGGCGATCCGCATGGCGCGCGCGAGCGACGAGACCAGCTGCGTGCGCGCGTTGGCGGCCCTGGTCGAACTGGACGCGGCCGCCGCCGCGGCCGAGGCGGCTTCCCTGGTCGAGGCGGTCCGCGCCGACGCCGAGCCGGGGCTGATGGAGACGGTGCTCGCCGAGTACGGGCTCTCCACCCGCGAGGGTGTGGCCCTCATGTGTCTCGCCGAAGCGCTGTTGCGCGTGCCGGACCCGCTCACCATCGACGCCCTGATCGCCGACAAGATCGCCCCCGCCGACTGGGGTGCCCATCTCGGCCATTCCAGTTCGTCCTTGGTCAACGCCTCGACCTGGGCCTTGATGCTGACCGGCAAGGTGTTGGCCGACGACGACCGCGGCATCGCCTCGACGCTCCGGGCCTTGGTCAGGCGGGTGGGCGAGCCCGTGGTACGCGCCGCGGTCGCACGGGCGATGCAGCAGATGGGGCGGCAGTTCGTACTCGGCCGCACCATCGACGAGGGCCTCGCCCGCGCCGCCAGCATGGAGGCCAAGGGCTACACCTACTCCTACGACATGCTCGGCGAGGCGGCGAAGACGGCGGCGGACGCCGCCCGCTACCACGAGGCCTACGCCCATGCGATCCGGGCGATCGGCCCGAAGGCCACGGGCGACGTGCGCACCGGTCCCGGCATCTCGATCAAGCTCTCGGCCCTGCATCCGCGCTACGAGGAGGCGCAGCGGGGGCGGGTGCTGACGGAGATGGTGCCCCGCCTCGCCGCGTTGGCCGGGGCAGCGGCCGCGGCGAACATGGGCCTCAACGTCGACGCCGAGGAGAGCGAGCGGCTGGAGCTGTCGCTCGACGTCATGGAGGCCGTGCTGCGCGACCCCGGTCTCGCCGGCTGGGACGGCTTCGGCCTCGTCGTCCAGGCCTATGCGAAGCCCGCCTCGGCCGTGATCGACTGGGCGCTCGACCTCGCCCGGAGCCGCGACCGGCGGCTGATGCTGCGGCTGGTCAAGGGGGCCTATTGGGACACCGAGATCAAGCGGGCGCAGGTGCTGGGGCTCGAGGGCTTTCCCGTCTTCACGCGCAAGGTCCACACCGACACGGCCTATCTCGCCTGTGCCGGCAAGCTGCTGGCGGCGCGCGACCGCCTCTATCCGCAGTTCGCCACCCACAACGCCCACACCCTCGCCGCCGTCGAGCGGATGGCCGGCGGCAACGAGGGCTACGAGGTCCAGCGCCTGCACGGCATGGGCGAGACCTTGCACCGCATCGCCCGCGAGCGCTTCGCCACCCGCTGCCGGATCTACGCTCCGGTCGGCGCGCACAGGGACCTTCTGGCCTATCTCGTGCGGCGGCTTCTGGAGAACGGGGCCAACAGCTCGTTCGTCAACCAACTCGTCGACACCAGCGTGCCGGCCGCGGTGGTGGCGCGCGATCCGCTGCGGGCGGCGGCTGCGGGCGGCTATGCCGCCAATCCCTGGATCACCCCACCCCCGGCCCTGTTCGCGCCGGCGCGAACGAACGCCAAGGGCTTCGATCCGGCGGACCGGGCGACGCTCGAGGCCCTGGAGGTCGAACGCAACACCTTTCGCCGGACCCGCTGGCAGGCAGGCTCGCCCGGGCGGCCGGGGCGGACGGTCCTCGCTCCGGCCGATCCCGACGACGTGGTCGGCACGGTGCACGAGGCGACCGCCGACGACGCGGCTCACGCCGTCGCCGCCGCATGCGATGCCGCGGCCGCCTGGGCCGGCCGGCCCGTTACCGAACGGGCAGCGCTGCTCCGCCGGGCGGCCGATCTCTACGAGGCGCAGGCGGGCGAACTCTTCGCCCTGCTGGCACGCGAGGCGGGCAAGACCCTGCCCGATGCGGTGGCCGAGCTGAGGGAAGCTGCGGATTTCCTCCGCTACTACGCCGCCGAGGCCGAGGCGCTGCCGCCGGGCGAGCCGCTCGGCACGGTCGTCTGCATCAGCCCCTGGAACTTCCCGCTCGCCATCTTCACCGGCCAGATCGCCGCCGCCCTCGCCGTGGGCAACACCGTGGTCGCCAAGCCGGCGGAGCAGACGCCGCTCGTGGCGGCACGGGCGGTGGAGCTGCTGCACGAAGCGGGCGTGCCGGCGGACGCGCTCCACTGCATCTTCGGCGACGGCAGCACGGGTGCGGCCCTGACCGCCGACGGCCGCGTCGACGGGGTGGTCTTCACCGGCTCGACGGCAACCGCGCGCGCCATCCACCGGTCGATGGCCGAGCATTTGTCGCCGACCGCGCCCCTGATCGCCGAGACCGGCGGCATCAACGTCATGCTGGTGGACTCCACGGCCCTACCCGAGCAGGTGGTGCGCGACGTGGTGACGAGCGCCTTTCAGAGCGCGGGCCAGCGCTGCTCGGCCTTGCGCGTGCTCTGCCTGCAACGCGAGATCGCGGGCGGCGTCTGCACCATGCTCGAGGGGGCGATGGACGAGCTGCGGGTGGGCGATCCCTGGGACATCGCGACGGACGTCGGGCCGGTGATCGACGACGCGGCCGACGCCGCGATCGAGGCCTACGTCGCCGAGCAGGCAGCGGCGGGGCGGCGGATGAAGCGGGTGCCGGCGCCGGCCGGCGGCCGTTTCGTGGCGCCCACGCTGATCGAGGTGGCGGACGTGGCTGCGGTCGACCGCGAGGTGTTCGGCCCGGTGCTGCACGTCGCGACCTTCCGCGCGGCCGACCTGGAGCGGGTGGTCGAGCTGATCAACGCCCGGGGATACGGCCTGACCATGGGGCTGCACACGCGGATCGACGACCGGGTGCAGGCGGTGGTGGAGCGCGCGCGCGTCGGCAATCTCTACGTCAACCGCAACCAGATCGGTGCCGTGGTCGGCTCGCAGCCCTTCGGCGGCGAGGGGCTTTCCGGCACCGGCCCGAAGGCGGGCGGGCCGTTCTATCTCCGGCGCCTCAGGCGGCGTGCGCAGATCGAGGGTCTGGCGGCCGAGGGCCACGCGCCGGCAGCGACCACGGCGGCGGTGCAGACAGCGCTCGACGCGGTGGCCGGGCGTGCTGCGTCCGCCGACCGCTTGCGCCGTGCGTTCGGGGACGATGCCGGGCGGCGGCATTTGCTGGAGGTGGCGGCGGCCATGACGGCGACCCTCGACCTGCCCGGCCCGACCGGCGAGAGCAACCGGCTCGCGCGCCATGCGCGCGGAACGGCGCTGGTGCTCGGGCCGGACGTGGCGGTTGCCCTCGATGCCGCCGCGGCAATGCTGGCGGTGGGGGGTGCCGCGGTCGTCGTTGCTCCCGGCGCGGCGGCGGCCGTGGCGCCATGGCGGGCGATGGGCCTGCCCGTGGCCGCCGTCGACGGCACGGTCGAGGCGGCCGATCTGGCCACGCTGCAGGGTTTCGCGGTCGTCGTGGCCGGCGGGCCGGACGGCCGGTTGCGGGCGTTGCGCCGCGCGTTAGCCGACCGCGACGGGCCGATCCTGCCGCTGCTGGTGGGCCGGCTCGACCTCGCGGACCTGCTCCACGAGCGGCACCTCTGCATCGACACGACCGCCGCTGGCGGCAACGCCAGTCTGCTCGCCGCGAGCGGCGGCTGAAGCCTCGGCCGCCTCGCGAGCCTTCCGTTCGGCGATCAGGCGGTTGACCTTCACCAACTCGCGCCACGCCAGGCCGAAGGGGATGGCGAAGCCGATCAACCCTTTGAAGATCAGGAAGAACATGGACGTGGACATGCGCGGTCTCCTCGTTCGAGGAGCATTACGCACGGGAGCGTCGGGTCGATCACCGGCGCTGGGTTCGGGAGTGACGCGCGGAGGACGAGAGCAGAGCTGAACGAGCCGCGCGTCACGGATGTCTTTTCGTAAAATTTTGCGGACATTGCAAGCATCGCGTGCAGCCCCACACCCATGACCTTCCACGACTCTTCCATGATGCGACGTTACGTCGCAGACAAGGGTAGGGGAGAGTGAGGATCCCCCGGCGCCGGCAAGGCCGCCGCCGGGGTTCTTGGCGTCGCAGGGAGCCAAAGAAGCCCCTGCCTCTTGCCTTGCCGACGCCCGCGCGTGCCGCTCAGGCGACCCCTTGTTGGGCCTTTACCTCGTCGACCAGCCTCTCGGGCACGACCTCGAGGCGATCCGGCTCCCAATGGAAGAAGCCGACGCCCTGGGTCAGCGAGCGGAGGCCGATGACGAGGTCGGTCATCTCGCCTTGGGGGAGCTGGACCCGCACCTCGTCCCAGCCCGGCCAGTCGGCCTTGGCGTCGAAGCCCAGGATTTGTCCCCGCTTTTGGCTCGCGAGCTGGAGCACCTTGGAGGTGTGCTCGCTCGGCACCGAGACGGTGACCGTGACGATGGGCTCGAGCAGCACCGGCCCGCATTGCGGCAGGCCCTCCTTCAGCGCCAGGGCGGCCGCCGTCTTGAAGGCCATTTCCGAGCTGTCGACGCTGTGGAACTGGCCGTCGACCAGGGTGACGCCGACGTCGACCACCGGGAAACCGAGCGTCCCCTTGGCCATGAACTCCCGCGCGCCAGCCTCCACCGCCGGGATGTACTGCTTGGGCACGGCCCCACCGACGATGCGGTTGTCGAAGACGAAGCCCTCGCCGCGCGCCAGCGGCCGGATCTCGATCTTCACGTCGCCGAACTGGCCGTGGCCACCCGACTGCTTCTTGTGCCGGCCGTGCGCGTTGCCCGGCTTCTTGATGGTCTCGCGATAGGGGGTCTGCGGCGGGCTGGCGTCGACCTCCAGCTTGTACTTTTGGGCGAGACGCTCGATGCCGAGCCGGACGTGGACGTCGCCCTGGCCCCAAAGCAGCACTTGGCGAAGCTCCGCATCCTGCTCGACGACGAGGCTCGGATCCTCCTCGGTGAGCTTGGTCAAGGTGCCCGACAGCTTGACGTCGTCGTTGCGGTTCTTGGTGCGGATGGCGAGGGCGAACATCGGCTTCAGGGTCTCGGCGCGAGGCAGGTCGGGCACGGCCTCCTGAGTGGAGAGCGTGTCGCCGGTGCGCGCGTTCTCCAGCCGGCCGAGGGCGACGATGGCGCCGGTCATGGCTTCGCCCGCGGGGCGCTGTTCGCCGCCCATGAGTTGAAACACGCCGCCCACCCGGTTGCCGCCGAGGGTAACGCCGTCCTTCACCGGGCCACGCCAAACGCGCACCAGCGACAGCTTGCCCGAATGCGGCTGGTGGTAGGTCTTGAGCACCTGCACCACCGGCGGGCCGTCGGCCTCGATGCCGACGCGGGCCTGGCTGTTGTCGGCGCGAGGGGCCTCGCGCACCAGCGCCTCCAGCAGGCGCCGCACGCCCATGTCGTGCTCGGCGACGCCCATGAAGACGGGCACCACCTGGTCGGCGCCGAGCGTCTTCTGCAGGTCGCGCAGCACCTGTTCGGTCGGCGGCTCCTGATCCTCCAGGATGGCTTCCATCAAATCGTCGTCGAAGTCGGCGAGCGTTTCGAGCAACTCCGCGTGTGCCTGCTGCTCGCGCTCCCTGTACTCCTCGGGCAGCGGGATCGGCGTCGAGGGCTCGCCCGGCTGATAGGCGTAGGCCTGCTCCGTGAGCAGATCGACGTAGCCGACCAGCGTGTCGCCGCGGCCGATGGCGTAGTGGTGCGGCACCACCGGCCGTGCGCTGACCCGGCGCAGCGCGTCGAGCAGATCGCGGTAGCGCTGCTCGGAGCGGTCCATCTTGTTGAGAAAGACGAGGTGGGGAATCTCCAGGGCATCGAGGCCGTGCAGGATCGGCGCTGCCGCCACCATGCGCTCGGCCACCGGTTCCAGGACGACGATGGCGAGGTCGATGCCGGGCAGGAGGTTGCGCGCCTCCTGCGCCAGCTCGACCGAGCCGGGCGTGTCGATGACCGTGATCTCCAGACCCTCGTGCGACCAGGTGGCGCAGGTCGCCTCGGTGGTGGTGGAGCGGCCCTTGGCTTCGGCGGTGGGGTCGCCCAGAAGAAAGCCCTGCGTCGCCGAGCCGCGGCGCTGGATCGCCCCCGCCGCCAGGGCCAAGCTCTCGAACAGGGTCGTCTTGCCCGTTCCCGCCGGGCCGACCAGCGCGACGTTAAGGGTCTTGGTGGCGACTTGCATGGTGGACCTCCCCGGTCTCGGCTGACGGCCGCCACCGCGCTTGCGCCGACGGCGATCCGGCATGACAGGCTGCAACGGTGCCGCCCGTCAGGCAAGCTTAGCCGGGGCTTGATGCCATCGGCCTTTTGGGTGTTCTTACACGATGAAGGGCGCGTGGGAGGCGGCGTGGACTGTCGGCAGGTCGATCGGTGCCTGGAGGCCAATCTCGACGGCCGCTTGGGCGGCTTCGAGCGCGTCGCGCTGCGCCAGCATCTCCGTGGCTGTCGCGCCTGTCGCGCCAAGGTCGAGGCGATGAGCAGCTTCGCCGCCGTGATCGAGCGCACCCTCGCCGCCGCCGACGGACCGGACTGGGAGCGGCTCACCCCGCCTTCGCTGCCCCGGGCCCTGCGCGAGCCCGCAGCGGAACCCTTCGTGGCGCCGCCGATCGTCGTGCGGCCGCCGGCCCGCCGCCCGCTGCCCTGGCGAAGCGTGGCGGTGGCGGCGATCTCTGCCGTGGTCCTGCTGGCGTCGCAGATGCTGTGGAGCGCGGGGAGCCCGCCCGAGCCCCAGCCGCAGGTCGTGGTTCCAATTGCGCCGACCACCGGCACCCTGCTCGCCGAGGCGACCCGGCGGGCGGCGGACCGCGCGGTCGACTACGCTGCGGCCGACTGGCCTGCCGCGCGGGCGTGGCTGGAGGCGCGCGGTCTCGTCGGGCTGCCCGACGTCGACGCCATCCCGGGCCTCGTCGTCACCGGCGTCTTTCTCGACCATGTCGCCGGGCTGCGGGCCGCCGGCGTCGCCTTCGTCTACGGCAGCGAGGGGCCGTTCAGCCTCTACCTCCTGCCGGCGGTCGGCTCGGTACCTGCCTTCGGCTGGGCCGAGAGCGGGGGGCTGATCGCTTTGGCCGGGGCCTGGGACGGCTGGCAGGCGGTGGTCGTCGGCGGCTCCGGCGACGTCTTCCCTGCCGAGCTGAGCGACCGACTACGCGGGATCGCCGTCGTCCGTTGACCCACCGTCGATGCCCTTGCGCTGGCGCAGTTCGTCGAGCCGCGCGAGGGGGCGTTCCAGCATCCGCGCCCGCGTGCCGGCGAGGTGGTGGAAGGCGTCCTGCGCCTCCTCGATCTTGCGCCCCAGCCGTTCCATCTCGGTGGTGAAGTCCTGCCAAGCACCCTGAAAGCGAGCGAGCAGGCGCAGCATGGCATCGGCGTTCTCGGCGAGGACGAAGTTGTCGACCGCTTGGCGGACGACCGCCAGCACGGCGAACAGCGTGGCGGGCGCACACGGTACCACCCGCAGCGCCAAGGCCTCGTCCACCAACTCGGGTCGGCGCTCGAACACGAAGCCGGCCAACGGCTCGTTCGGGATGAACATCAGCACGTAGTCGAGCGCCGCGTCGTCGCGGCCGTAGTTGCGCGCCGCCAGCTCGCGCACCTTCTGCCGCACGTCGGCGAGAAAGGCCCGCTCCAGCCGGCTTCGCTCCGCCTCGCCGGTGGCGGCGACGTAGCGGAGGTAGTTGTCGAGCGGGAACTTGACGTCCATGTGCAGCCTGAGGCCGCGCGGCAGCAGGAAGGTGAAGTCCGGCCGCCCGCCCGCACCGTCGCTCGCCTGGCGCACGTAGGACGTACCCTCGACGAACCCCGCTTGGCGCAGCACGTCCTCGGCGAGGCGCTCGCCCCATTGCCCCCGGCGCTGCGAGCTCTTGAGCGCTTCCTTGAGGGTCTGGGTGCTGGCCGCCAGCGCCTGGGTGGCCGCGTTGGTCGCGTCGATCCGCGCCGTCACCTCGCCGAATTGGCTGGCACGCTCGCGCTCCAGGTCGACGACGAGGCGGCGCATGCGGTCCAGCTCGCGGCCGATCCGCTCCAGCTCGTGGTCGATCAGCGCCTTCTTCTGCTCCATCAGGGCAGCGTGCTGACCGCGCTCGGCACCGAGCCGGGCATCGGCGAGGTCCATCAGCCGTTCGCTGGAGCGGGCGAGCGCGTCCATCGACAGTTCGCCGAAGGCGGCGCGGGCGCGGTCGAGCATCGCCTCGGTCGCCATGCGGTGGCGGTCCTCGCTCGCCTCGTGCAGTGCGTCCGCCACCCGCTCCAGCTCGGCCCGCCGCACCCGGCCGAGGCGGAGGCCCAAGACCAAGCCGGCGGCGGCGCCGAGGGCGGCGGCCGTGGCGAAGGCGAGGGCGGGCGGCGACGCCGCCCACCAAGCCGCAAGGTCGTCGATCATGAGCGAGGCGAGCTAGCAGGACGCGCAGCGGACGCAAGGGCGGATGCGCTTTTCATCCGGGTCATCGGCCGTTAGAACGAACGGTAACGGTCCATCCCCCAAGCTCAGGAGCGTCGCGCATGTCGAAGATGCCCTCGCGCGTGTTCACCCGTCGCCGCCTGATGCGGTCCGGCCTGGCGGTTGCCGCCGTCGTGCCCTTCCTGCCGCGTCGGCTCGCCGCCCAGCAGCGCCAGGTAGTGATCTACAACTGGGACAGCTACATCGACGACCAGTCGATCCCCGACTTCGAGCGCCAGACGGGCATTCGGGTACGCTACGACCTGTTCGCCTCCAACGCCGAGCTGTTCGGCAAGCTCAGGGCCGGCAATCCCGGCTACGACGTGATCTTCCCGACCAACGACTGGGCAGCGCGGATGATCACCGCCGACATGCTGGAGCCCATCGACCACGGCCGACTCTCCAATCTCGGCAATATCGGTGCGAAGTTCATGGCGGCACCGCACGATCCCGAACGCAACTTCTCGATCCCCTATTTCTGGGGAACGACCGGCATCGGCTACCGCAAGTCGGTGGTGGGTCGGTCGCCCGAGAGCTGGAGCACGATGTTCACCGACGAGACGCGCGCCGGGCGCATCTCGCTGCTGAACAGCGACGACACGCTCTACGCGGCGCTCAAATATCTCGGCTACTCGCTCAACACCACCGACCAGGGCGAGATGGACGAGGCGGTGGACCTGCTCATCGCCGCCAAGCCGCGCATCCGCACCTTCGCTGCCGACAACGGCGAGGACTTGCTGCTGTCCGGCGAGGTGGACCTCTGTCTCGAGTACAACGGCGACATCCTGCAGGTGATGGAGGAGGACGACGACCTCTCCTACGTCGTGCCGCAGGAGGGCGGGCTCATCTGGGAAGACGAGATGTGCATCGCCAAGGGCGCGCCGAACGTCGAGGAGGCGCACGCGTTCATCGACTACGTGCTGGACGCCGAGAACGCGGCGCGCATCGCCGAATACATCCTGTATCCGACGCCGAACGAGGCGGCGAAGGCCCTGTTGCCGGACGAGATCCTGAACGACCCGGCGATCTACCCGACCGACGAGACTCTCGCCCGCTGCGAGTACGCGATCTACCAGGGCGAGGAAGTCGGGCGCATGCGCGACGATGCGCTGACCCGCGTGCTCGCCGCCTAGCGCCGGAGCCGGTTCGGGCCGGTGCAGTCCTGGCGGGAGAGCCCGGGTGTCGTCGCCGTGCTGCTGGCGCCGGCGATGCTCTGGCTGCTGCTGTTCTTCCTCGTCCCGCTCGGCTTCATCTGGTTCATCAGCTTCGGCGAGCGGGCGGGGCCGGTCGCGGTCGACATCACCTGGACGCTCGACAACTACCGGACGGCGCTGGAGCCGCTCTATCTCGGCCTCTTTTGGAAATCGGTCTGGATCGGGGCGATCGCCACGGCCATCGTCCTGGTGGTGGCGTTTCCCGTCGCCTTCGCCATCACCTTCGCGCCGCCACGGCTGAAGCCGCTGCTGCTGCTGTTGGTCATCCTGCCGTTCTGGACCAACATGCTGATCCGCACCTACGCGATGATCGCCGTGCTGCGGCGCAACGGCTACGTCAATTTCGGCCTGGAACAACTCTGGGAGGGCGGTGCGCTCCTGCTCCGGCCGTTCGGCCTTGCCGGGCTGTTGGGCGAACGGTTCGTGCCCTTGGACCTCCTCTACAACAACACCGCCGTCGTCGCCGGCATCGTCTACGTCTACCTGCCGTTCATGGTGCTGCCGCTCTACGCGTCGTTGGAACGGCTCGACCGCTCGCTCCTGGAAGCGAGCCTCGACCTCGGCGCCAGCCAGCTTCGTACCTTCGTCACCGTCACCGTTCCGCTTGCCATGCCCGGCATCGTTTCGGGCCTGATGCTGGTGTTCATCCCGGCGATGGGCACCTTCCTGATCTCGGACCTCCTGGGCGGCCCCAACAGCCAGCTCCTCGGCAACGTCATCGAACGGCAGTTCAAGGCAGCCAACAACTGGCCGCTCGGGGCCGCCATGTCGTTCCTCCTGCTCTACGTCACCTTCGCATTGCTGGTGCTGCGGGCGTGGTTCGCCAGCCGGGATCGCGCCCATGGCTAGGCCCGTCGCCGAGCCGTTGCCGGCGGCCGCCGGCAGGAAGTTGAGCCGCACGCGGCCCGGTCCGCTCGACTATACCCGGCGCTGGTGGCTACGCCTTTGGCTGTCGGCCACCTTCGTCTTTCTCTACGCGCCGATCGTCATCCTGATCGCCTTCAGCTTCAACGACAGCCGGCGCAACATCGTCTGGCAGGGGTTCACCACCGACTACTACGTGCGCGCGGCACACAACCTGACCCTGATCGAGGCCTTCACCAACAGCCTCACCATCGCCTTGTTGTCGACGGTCATCTCCACCGTGCTCGGCGGCCTCTTGGCGCTGGGTCTCTATCGCTTTCGCTTTCCCGGCCGCGCCGGCGTGGAGGCGGCGGCAGCCCTGCCCATCGTCGTGCCCGAGATCTGCATGGGCGTCGCGTTGCTGGTCTTCTTTGCCGAAATCGGCTGGCCGACGGGCCTGCCCTGGCCCCTCAGCCTCTCCAACATCGTCGCCGGCCACGTCGCCTTCAGCTTTCCGTTCGTGGCGGTCGTGGTGCGGGCGCGTCTTGCCGGCTTCGACCGGTCGCAGGAGGAAGCCTCGAAGGATCTGGGGGCCAGCGAGTGGCAGACCTTCCGCTACGTCACGCTACCCTTCATGAAGCCGGGACTGATCGCCGGCGCCCTGTTGGCCATGACGCTGTCGCTCGACGACTTCGTCATCACCTTTTTCACCAGTGGACCCGACACCCTGACCTTCCCGGTGAAGGTCTATTCCATGGTCCGCTTCGGCGCGACGCCCGAGGTCAACGCCGCCTCGACCGTGCTGATCGCCCTCACCGTCCTCCTCACCATCCTCGCCATGCGGCTGCAACGGCCGGACAAGGGGGGGCTCCGCGCATGAGCCGGCCGATCGTCGCGATCGAGGGCGTCAGCAAGCGCTTCGGCGACACCGCCGCCGTCGACGACGTCTCGATCGACATCCGTCCCAACGAGTTCTTCGCCCTGCTCGGCCCGTCGGGCTGCGGCAAGACCACGCTGCTCCGCATGCTCGCCGGCTTCGAGACGCCGAGCGCCGGCCGCATCCTCATCGATGGCGACGACATGACGACGGTGCCGCCCAACCGGCGGCCGGTGAACATGGTGTTCCAATCCTACGCCGTGTTCCCGCACATGACCGTCGAGGCCAACGTCGCCTACGGTCTCCGGGTCGAGGGTGTGCCCGGCGCCGAGATCCGGCGCCGCGTCGCCGAGGCGCTCGACATGGTCCGCCTCAACACCTTCGCGCGCCGCAGGCCCGACCAGCTGTCCGGCGGCCAGCGGCAGCGGGTGGCGCTGGCCCGCGCGCTGATCAAGCGACCCAAGGTGCTGTTGCTCGACGAGCCCCTGTCCGCCCTCGACAAGAAGCTGAGGGAGCAGATGCAGTTGGAACTCGTGCGCCTGCAGCACGAGGTCGGCATCACCTTCGTCATCGTGACCCACGACCAGGAGGAAGCGCTGTCGATGGCCGACCGCATCGCCGTCATGGATCACGGCAAGGTCCGCCAGATCGCCGACCCGCGCACGCTCTACGAGCATCCGACGCATCGGTTCGTCGCCGAGTTCATCGGCACGGTGAACAGCCTGGAGGTCGAGGTCCGCGCCCTCGACGGTGCCCATGCTCGCATTCATCACCCGCTGTTGGGCGAGGTGACCGTGGAACGCGCGGCTGCCGACGTCGTGTCGGGTGTCGTCGTGGTCCGGCCGGAGAAGCTGCGTCTCGACTTCTCGGCGCCGCCGGTGGAGGGCGAGGTGATGGTCGATGCGACCGTCGAGCAGATCGCCTACTACGGCGATCTGAGCTTCGTGTTCGTCCGCACCGCCGACGGCACGCCGCTCCAGATCAGCCGCTACAACGTCAACCGCCAGAGCAAGGGCGATCCGGCGACAGGGACGGCCTGCCGGGTCGGCATTCATCCGGACGATCTGCTTCTGGTCGGTGCCGGCTAAAGATGCGAAGGAATAAGTTTGTCGCCCGTGCGTCGAATGCTCGTATCGCTGTGGCTCGTGCCCGCTCGCCCGCGACGTTCCGGCGACGGATGGTGTCAACCAACGAGGTGGGCGCGTGTCCCAGAGCGTTGATGGTCGAAATACGCCCGGTTCGACGCGCCCGCCCCGTGGGCGCGGGCTCGAGTCGTCGGATCGTCATGCGCGCTCGCTCGGGCATTGGGCACGCCGACGCAGCTTGGTCGCGCTCCTGGTGACGCTGCTGATCGTCAATGCCGCGGTGGTGATCGGCTACGGCCTGATCGCTTCGTCCTTGCCGGTCGTCGTGGCGATCTCCTCCGTGTCGGGCCTCCTGTTGAGTTTGGCGCTCGCCGGCGCGCTCGTCCGCGAGTGGCGCTCGGGCGACCGGGTTCTCGCCATGAGCGAGGCGGCCCGGCGGCGCGTCGACAGGCTGGCCCGCGAGGACATGTTGACCGGCTTGGCCAATCGGCGGGTGTTCGAGCAGGAACTGGCACAGCTCTGCCGCCGTGCCCGCACCCACGGCGCGCCCTTCGCCCTGCATCTCGTCGACGTCGATGGCCTCAAGGCGATCAACGACCGCTTCGGTCACCAAGCCGGCGACCGGGTGCTGCGGGCGGTCGGCGATCGCCTGCGCTCCAGTCTGCGCCATGACGACCTCGTGGCGCGCCTGGCCGGCGACGAGTTCGTCGTGTTGCAGTCGCGGGCGACGAGCGAGAGCGCGGCACGGCTCGCCGTGCGTATGCTGGAGCACCTGCGCCAGCCGCTCGGCGAGGCCGGCGAGACGGTGGTGCCGACCGCGAGCGTCGGCACGGCCCTCTGTCCCGCCGACGGCACCACGGCGACGGCGCTGATGGCCGCGGCCGACCGTGCGCTCTACCGAGCCAAAGCCGCCGGCCGCGACCGCTGGGCCGCTGCCTCCGAGCGTTGTGCCGGTGAGCTTGCCGTCGTTTGAGCGCTGACGAGGCAGGGGGCTTTCGCCCTCCTGCCTCCGCGATCAGGCGGCCGCCTTCGTGAGCGCCTGATCGAGATCGGCGATGATGTCGTCCACCGTCTCGATGCCGATGGAGAGCCGCACCACGTCCGGCCCGGCGCCGGCAGCGATCTGCTGTTCCTCGGTGAGTTGACGGTGGGTGGTCGACGCCGGGTGGATGATCAACGAGCGCGTGTCGCCGATATTGGCCACGTGGGAGAAGAGCTCGCAGCTGTCGACCAGCTTCACGCCCATGGCGTAGCCGCCCTTCACGCCGATGGTGAAGACCGAGCCCACGC
>JBJHBG010000039.1:0-37983 GCA_050485385.1 Geminicoccaceae bacterium
GCTGGAGAGCGCTTGGCAGAGCCTCGTCGTGGCGACCCTCGCCTCGGTCGTCGCGGTCGTGCTCGGCACGCTCTGCGCCATCGGCTGCTGGCGGGTGGCGAGCCGCACCTCCGAGTTGGTGCGGCTCGTGATGCTGACGCCGCTGATCGTGCCGCCGATCGTCGAGGCGTTGGGCTTTTACCAAGTGTGGGTGCAACTGCGTCTGTTGGACAGCACCACCGGGCTCGTCGTCGCCCATGCGCTGAAGGGCCTACCCTTCGTGGTGATTACCGTTTCGGCGGCGCTGGTGAACTTCGACGTGCGGCTGGAGCAGGCGGCGCGCAGCCTGGGTGCCACGCCCGCCCAGGCCATCCGCCTCGTCATCCTGCCGAGCGTGGCGCCGGGCATGGCGGCGGGGGCTCTGTTCGCCTTCGTGCTCTCCTGGGACGAGATCGTCGTCGCGCTCTTCTTGACCGGCCGCAACGTCTACACCCTGCCGCGCAAGATCTGGGACGGCATCCAGGACAACATCAGCCCGTCGGTCGCGGCGGTGGCGACCATCCTGGTCGTCGTCACGCTGGCGGCGCTGACGGTCCATTTCTTCTTGCGCCTGCGGCGGCAACGCCGACCCTGAGCCAGCGACGACGACGCCAACCGAGGGAGGACGAGATGACGACGACGACCAACGGCAAGGTGGACCTGTCGGGCGTGCGCCGCCCCATCGCCGATGCGGTGGGGCTGCCCAACGCGGCCTATACGGACGACGCCTTCCTCGAGCGGGAGAAGGAGCGGTTCTTCCGCGGCGGCTGGGTCTGCGTCGGCTTCGGCCACGAGGTCCCCAACGCCGGCGACGCCGTGCCCAAGGACGTCTTCGGCAGCCCGGTCGTGCTGGTGCGCAACCGGGACGGCGCCATCAACGCCTTCCACAACGTGTGCAGCCATCGCGGTGCCAGGGTGCTGACCGAGCCCTGCAAGGCCCAGCCGACGCTGCGCTGCCCCTACCATTCCTGGGCCTACAGCCACGACGGCGAGCTGGTGGCGACACCGCATGCGGGCGGCCACAACGTCAACAGCGTGCCGGAATGGGACAAGACGGACCTGGGCCTGCGCCGGGTCCGCTCGGGCACGTGGCACGACTGGGTGTTCGTCAACCTGAGCGGCGACGCCGAGCCGCTGGACGACTACCTTGCGCCCATCAAGGAGTTCGTCGCGGGCTACGACCTCGGCGCCTTGCGGGTGGGCGGGCGGCACGTCTTCCGCGCCAAGGCCAACTGGAAGCTCCTGATCGAGAACGGGGCGGAGAGCTACCACCTGCCGTGGGTGCATCCGCAGATCACCACCGCCAAGAAGCTCGACGACCATTTCGACGTCATCGGCGAGCGGCTGATCGGCCAGGGCTACAAGAGTGCCGCGACCAAGCTCGGCGCCGGTCTGCCGGGCTACCCGAACCTGCCGGCCGACAAGGAGGGTGCCGCCGGCTTCGTCCTGCTCTTTCCCACGTTCAAGTTCGTCATCATGCAGAACCATCTGCTCTGTCTCGTCTTCACGCCGATCGCCCCGGACGAGACGGAACAGTCCGTCACCTACTACTTCGTGGGCGACGGCGCGGACGCGGCCGAGCACCAAGCAGCGCGCGATCAGGTCTATGCCTACTTCAAGGAGATCTACGAGCAGGACCTCGCCATCTGCGAGGAGATGCAACGCGGCCGGTACTCGTCGGGGTTCGACGGCGGCCGGTTCGCGCCGGCCTGGGATGCGGCGGTGCTGCGTTTCCACCAGCAGGTGGCGGAGGCCCTGGAGCGGTGAGCGGGGCGGCCCCCACGTCGAGCGGCGACGTGGGGGCCGGCCTTCAGCTCGAGATCACCTCGATGTAGCGGGTCAGCACCTCGGCGCTGTGCGCCGCGTACCACTCGGCGTCGACCTCGATCTGCCGGGCGTAGTTGTCGGGGTTGCCGGGGTCGATCCGCCTGAGCTCCTCGGGCACGAGGTCGGCCGCCGCCGGATTGACCGGACCGTTGCCGAGCAGTTCGAGCAGCGCCACTTGGCCCTCCGGGTCCTGCGTCGAGGCGATGAAGTCCCAGACCGCCGCACCGGCGGGGTTGCCCTTCGGCACGATCCAGGCGCCGACCCAGACGAGGCCTTCGTTGAAGGTGAAGTCGATCCGCCCACCGCTCTCCCGCAAGGCGACACTGGCGCGGGTGTTGAAGAGGTTGCCCATCACCACCTCGCCGTCACGGAACACCTGCTGGCTCTCGGCGCCGGTGCCCCAGAAGATGGTGTGCTCCTTGATCTCGCGGATCTTCTCGAGCGCCCGGTCGACGTCGATGGGGTAGAGGTCTTCGGGCGCCACCCCATCGGCCAAGAGCGCCGCCTCCAACTGGCCGTCGATGTGCCGCCGCAGCGTGCGCGTGCCCGGGAAGTCCTGGAGGTTCCAGAAATCCGCCCAGGTGGTCGGCACCCGTCCGTCGAACGCCTGGGTGTCGTAGGCGAGCACGTTGGAGAAGACGTAGTTGCCGACGCCCCAGCGCCCGGCATGGGCCTCGCGCACCTTGGCGCGGTCGACCACTGAGTAGTCGATCTCCTCCAGCAGGTCCTCGCGGCCGAGTTCCAAGGAGGCCGGGATGTTGCGGTCGCAGACGTCCCAGGTGACCACGCCGCTTTCGACCATCGCCTTGATCCGGCCCGAGGAGGGGCCGGCGCCGTCGACCACGACGCGGATGTCCGGGTTGGTGGCCATGAACGGATCGGCGAAGGCCTCGGCGAAGGCGGTCACCGCATCGCCGCCCCAATTCACGAGCACGATCTCGTTCGGGTTGGCGCCCGCAGGCATCGCCCGGAACAGGGCGGGCGAGACGCCCAACGCGGCGCACAGCTTCAACAGCTTGCGCCGTGGGATCAGGCGTCCCTCGGTCTGCTCCCGCAACAGCTCGGCGCAGTCCCGGCCAAAGGAATGGTCGCGCATCGGTCCCCCCTTACGAAAAGCCATGACGCTCGATCGGCAGCCCGCTCGATCCGCTCCATCTTCGAAGCTTCGCTCGGGCTTGACCAGGGGCGATGGCGCCGGCGTGTCACTTCCGCCGATGGTTGCAGTCGACCGCTGGAATCGCGACGGTGGGCTCGCCGGGCGTGGCCGCCGACTGCGAGATCGGCCGGTCGCGCACGGGGGAGAGCGCTCTATCCGTCCGCCGCACCGTGCCACTGGCCACGGCGGCGCAGGACCGCGCGGAGCCGGCTGGGCCGGTCGGTCATGAGGCCGTCCACGCCGAGGTCGAGCAGGCGCTCCATCGACGGCTCGTCGTCCACCGTCCAGACGTGGACCTGGACGTGGTGGCGGTGGGCGGCGCGAACGAAGCGGCTCGTCACGAGCGGGATGAAGCGGTGCGTCGGTGGCACCTGCACGGCCGGGAAGTCGGGTGCCGGCAGCGGCAGGCCCCAGCCCTGTAGCCAAACCCGCAACACGCCCGCCTGCGCCGGCGACCAGCAGAGCTCGGGCCCCAACAGCCGGCGCAACCGGACTGTCCACCGCACGTCGAACGCACCGGCCGAGACCCGCGCCAGCGCCGCCTGGCGACGGATGGCGGCGGCCATCGGCTCGACGGCGTCGGCTGCCTTGATCTCGAGATTGCAGCACAGGGTGGGGTGCGACTCCAACAGTTCGTCGAGCCGCAGCAGAGGCTGTCCGCTCGGCGTTCTGAAGGTTGCGAGCTCCGCCCAGGGGTAGTCGCGCACGCGGCCGGGCCGACCCGTCATTCGTGCCAGATCGTCGTCGTGGAACAGCACGGCGATGCCGTCGCGGCTCGCCTGGACGTCGGTCTCGACATGGGTGAAGCCGAGGCGGGCGGCGTTGGCGAAGGCGGCTTCGGTGTTCTCGTCGGCCTCGAGCGCGCCGCCACGGTGCGCGAAGGCCAGCGGCGGCGGGTGGTCGAGGAAGGAAAAGCGCTGCCGGCCGACCATGTCAGGCCGCGGGCCCGGCCACGATGCCGGCGTCGTGCAGGCGGCCGACCTCGTGGTCCGGCAGACCCAAGACGTCGAGCAGGATCGCGTCGGTATGCTCGCCCAGCCTCGGCGCCGGGCGAACGGGCAGGCGCTCGAGTGCCGAGAAGGCGAGCGGCGAGGCCGGCATGAGGTAGCGGCCGATCCCCGGATCGTCGACCGAGTCGAACAGCGGGTTGGCGATCGAGCAGTCGACGTCGTGCTCGATCATCTCCTTGACCGTGCGATACGGCCCCCAGGTGACGCCCGCACCGTTCAGGATCGCCTCGACCTCGGCGGACGAGCGGCTGGCGAACCAGGGTTCGAACATACGGGCGATCTCGCGCCGCGCCCGGAACCGGTTGCCCTCGTCGGCGAAGTCGAGGCCGAGCCGCGCCGCCAGCTCGTCGAGCTGCGCCGCGAGGCCGGTCGCGCGCACGAGTGAGGTCCATTGGCCCTTGGTCAGGCCCACCACCATCACCGACCGGCCGTCGCGCGTGGCGAAGTCGCGGCCGAAGGCGCCGTAGAGGTAGTTGCCATCGCGCGGTCGGTCGACGCCGTTGACCGTGGCCTCGGCGACCATGCCGAGATTGGCGACCGCCGCCATCGCCACGTCCTTGAGGGCGAGCTTCACGAACTGGCCCTCGCCGGTACGACGGCGGTGGCGCTCGGCCGCGAGCAGGCCGACGCATACGGTCTGCCCGGCGATCAGATCCCAAGCTGGCAGCATGTGGTTGACGGGCTGGCGCCGGTCGTCCGGGCCGGTCATGTAGGGCAGGCCCACTTGCGGATTGACGGTGTAGTCGACCTCCGAGGTGCCGTCGTGGCGGCCGGTCAGGTTCACCATCACGAGGTCCGTGCGGTGACGCCGCAAGGTCTCGTAGCCGAGCCAGCCCTTGGCCGGGAAGTTGGTCATGAACAGGCCGGCATCGTCGCCGGGTGCCGTAATCAGCCGGGTGAGGATCGACTGGCCCTCGGGGTGACGGATGTCGACCGCGATGGAGCGCTTGCCTTTGTTCAGCCCGGCCCAGAAGAGGCTGTGTCCGCCGTCACGGGTGACGGGCCAGCGGGTGTGGTCGAGCCCGCCGCCGATGGGATCGAAGCGAATCACGTCGGCGCCCATCTGCGCCAGGGTCATGCCGCCCATGGGCATGGCGACGAAAGCCGAGCCCTCGACCACGCGCAGTCCGGAAAGAATGGCTTGCAACCGTGCCTCCCGCCAGTGCCGCTCGTTCGCTCGGGCGACGGTCTCAGCCTCGCTCGAACGCCACCCTGCGGCCCTCGATGGGATAGCTCGGGTCGTGGTAGCCGGGGGTCGAGGGGTGGCCGACGGGCACGAGGCCGTCGAGCAGGGCTTCCTCCTCGGCGCCGTAGGGGGCGTCGAGGGCCGCCAGATAGCTCTCCCACTGCTCCATGGTGCGCGGCCCGGCGATGGCGGCGGTGACGATGCGGTTGGCCCAGAGCCACTGCAGCGCGAAGGTGACCGGCGTGATCCCCTTCTCCCGGCAGTAGTCGGCGATGCGTTGTGCGATGGCGAGACTCTCGCGCCGCCACTCGGTCTCCATCATGCGGCGGTCCTGCCGCCCGGCGCGGCTGTCGCCCTCGGGCTCGGCGTCGGGCCGGTACTTCGCGGTGAGCACGCCACGCGCCAGCGGGCTGTAGGGCACCACGCCCATGCCGTAGTACGCCGCCGCCGGCAACACCTCGACCTCGGGCTGGCGGTTCATGGCGTTGTAGTAGGGTTGGCAGACGATCGGCCGCTCGATGCCGGCGGCGTCGCACAGCCGCACCAGCTCGGCCATCCGCCAGGCGCGGAAGTTGGAGACGCCGACATAGCGGATTTTGCCGTGGCGGATCAGTTGGGCGAGGCCCGCGACCGTTTCTTCCAGGGGTGTGCGCTGGTCCTCCTTGTGGAGGTAGTAGACGTCGATGCAGTCGGTCTTCAGCCGCCTCAGGCTCGCCTCGCAGCCCTGCACCACCCAGCGCTTGGACAGCCCCCGCTGGTTCGGGTCCTCGCTCATCGGCGTGAACACCTTGGTCGCCAGGATCCAGTGCGAGCGGTGCGCCAAGAGCTCGTCGGCGATGATCTCCTCGCTGAGACCCTTGGAGTAGCCGTCGGCGGTGTCGATGAAGTTGACGCCGTGGTCGCGCGCGTGGGCCATGATCGCCTGCGCATCGGCTGCCGTGGTCGTCGCGCCGAAGGTCATGGTGCCGAGGCAGAGCATCGACACCTCCAGCCCGCTCCGCCCCAAAGCCCGATAGCGCATGGTCGTTCCTCCCCGTTCCGCTTGCGGGCGGACCCTAGGCGCAGGCGGCGGTCGGCGGCAAGCGCGGAGCCTTGGCGACGGGCCATGGCGATGGTATTTTGACTCAAGCAACTAGAAAGATGTCAATGGCACATCAACCCGCCCCGGCCCACGTCGCCGCCGTCCGCCGCTTCAATCGGTTCCATACCCGGCTGGTCGGGGCCTTGAACGAGGGACTGCTCGCCTCGCCGCTGTCGCTGGCCCAGGCGCGGGTCGTCTACGAACTCGCCCAGGCCGACCGCCTCGTCGCGGCGGACCTCGCCGCCCGCCTGCGCATGGATGCCGGGCACCTGAGCCGGCTCGTCGCCGGCCTGGAGGCCAAGGGGCTTCTCACGCGCACGCCGATGGCGAACGACGGTCGGCGGCTGGAGCTGCGCTTGACCGGTGCCGGACGCGCGGCCTTCGCCGAACTGGACGCCGCCTCCATCGCCGAGGTCGCCGACCTGCTCGCCCCACTCGCCGCGGACGAGCGCCGGTCGCTGATCCGCTCGATGGCGCGGATCGAGCGCCTGCTGGGCGAGCCGCAGCCGGCACCCGCCTTCCTTCTGCGCGAGCCGGCACCGGGCGATCTCGGCTGGATCGTGCATCGTCACGGCGTCCTGTATGCGCAGGAATACGGTTGGGACCGGACCTTCGAGGCGCTGGTCGCGCGCGTCGTCGCCGAGTTCGCGGAGACCCATGATCCGGCACGCGAGCGGGCGTGGGTGGTCGAGCGCGACGGCGAGGTGGTGGGCTCCGTCTTCGTCGTGCGCGGCGACGAGGCGACGGCCAAGCTGCGGCTGCTCTACCTCGAGCCCACGGCCCGCGGCCACGGCCTCGGCGCGCGGTTGGTCGACGAATGCCTCGCCTTCGCCCGGACGACGGGCTATCGGCAGATGACGCTCTGGACCAACTCGGTCCTCACGGCCGCCCGCCGCATCTACGAGCAGGCCGGCTTCCGCCTGGTCGAGGCGGCGCCGCATCGCAGCTTCGGCCACGACCTCGTCGGCGAGGTGTGGACCAAGGAACTCTGAGCGCCGCTCGCGTCACCCCGCCGCCAGCGGCGACGGCGAGTAGCTCTGCTTCAGGCAGCGGAGCGCGAAGCTGGAGCGGGTGTGCTTGATCCCCGGCAGGCGGAAGAGCTTCTTCCGCAGGAACGTCTCGTAGCCGGCGGAACCCGCAACCGCGACCTTGATCATGTAGTCGTATTCGCCGCTGACGAGCCAAGCCTCGATGACCTCGGGCAGGTCCTGCACCGCGCGGCCGAAGGCTTCCAGCGCCGCCTCGTCGTGCTGGTTCAGCATGACCTCGCAGAAGACCGTGTCCGGCAGGCCGAGCTTGGTCTCGTCGAGCACGGTGACGTAGCGGCGGATGATGCCGTCGCGCTCCAGCGCGCGCACGCGGTTCCAGCAGGGCGTGGGCGACAGACCGACGCGCTCGGCCAGCTCGCTGTTCTTGAGGCGGGCATCGAACCGCAACTCGCGGAGGATACGCAGGTCGGTCGGATCGAGAGGGCGCATGGGCACTCCGCAAGCCAGCACGAAAGAGCGGCGTTGCCGCAACGCAGCAGAAGCGGCTTCTGCGTATCCAGCGCATGTGGCCACGTTCCTTTCTCGGACCAAGAGTCGAGGTCGGTAATCCGGGAGCCTTTTTCGTCGTGACGGCGTTAACCTTCATGCCGATAGGACGCGCGCAAGGGAGAGGACCACGATGTTCGATCTCGACGCCTTCGATGCGCACGAGGACGTGCTGTTCGTCGCCCGGCCGGAGGTGGGGCTTCGGGCCATCATCGCCATTCACGACACCACCCTCGGGCCGGCGATGGGCGGCATCCGCATGTGGCGCTATCCCAACGCCGAGGCGGCCGCCACGGACGCACTCAGGCTGTCGCGTACCATGACCATGAAAAACGCGCTCGCCGGCCTCGCCTTCGGCGGCGGCAAATCCGTCATCATGGGCGACGCCCGCGCCGACAAGAGCCCGGCGCTGCTGGACGCCTTCGCCGACGCCATCGAGCGCCTCGGCGGCCGCTATGTCGGCGCCGAGGACGTCGGCATCGGCCTCGAGGATGTCCGCCGCCTGCGCCAACGCACGGCCCACGTCTCGGGCGTTGGCGCCGACGGCCAAGGTGGCGATCCGTCGCCCTGGACCGCGCGCGGCGTCTTCGCCGGGCTGAAGGCGGCGGTACGCGCCGCATTCGGCCGCGACGACCTGGCGGGTCTCGTGGTCGGCGTGCAGGGTCTCGGTGCGGTGGGCTTCAAGCTTTGTGCGCACCTGCACCGCGCCGGCTGCCGGCTGGTCGTGGCCGACCTCGACCCCGAGCGTAGCGATGCGGCGCACGCGGCCTTCGGCGCCACGGTGTCGGGCACCGACGCCATCCTGGTCGAGCCCGTCGACGTGTTGGCGCCCTGCGCCCTCGGCGGCGTGCTCGACGCCGCGACCATCGCGGCGATGCAGGCCAAGGTGGTGGCTGGCGCCGCCAACAATCCGCTGGCGCGCGAGGCCGATGCCGAAGCGCTGGCGGCGCGCGGCGTGCTCTACGTGCCGGACTACGTGCTCAACGCCGGTGGCGTGATCGCCGCGGCGATGGAGCACGCGGGCACGATGGACGAGCTGGCGCTCAGGCGGCGCGTGGATGGCATCGAGGGTACGGTGGCCGACATCCTCGCCCGTGCCGAGCGGGAAGACATCACGCCGTTGGCGGCGGCGGACCGCCAAGCGCTGGCGATGCTCGCGCGGGGTCAGCCCCGGCGTCATGCGGCATGACGGCGGCAGACCGCGAGCGAACGCCGTTGCTATCGCAGTGCGGTAAGCCTTAGGCCGAAAGGTGGGCCGGTCGTCCGGCCCGCGCTTGGAGGGGACGCATGGAGCTCAAGACGGTCACGCTGGAGGACAAGTACACGGTCCGACGCGGCCGAATCTATCTCACCGGCACCCAGGCCCTGGTCCGGCTGCCGCTGTTGCAGAAGGAGCGCGACCGCGCGGCCGGGCTCGACACGGCGGGCTTCGTCTCCGGCTATCGCGGCTCGCCCTTGGGCGGCTACGACAAGGCTCTGTGGGAGGCCAAGCGCTACCTCGCCAGCCACGACGTCGTCTTCCAGCCGGGGGTCAACGAGGAGCTGGCGGCAACGGCGGTCTGGGGCACCCAGCAGGCGGGCCTGTTCGGCTCCGCCCGGCACGACGGCGTGTTCGCCATCTGGTACGGCAAGGGCCCGGGCGTCGACCGCGCCATCGACGCGATGAAGCACGGCAATGCCGCGGGCTCGGCGCGTCACGGCGGCGTGCTGGTGCTGGCCGGCGACGACCACGCCTGCAAGTCCTCCACCCTGCCGCACCAGAGCGAGCCGGTGCTGATGGCGGCCGGCATCCCGATCCTCAACCCGGCGGGCGTCGGCGAGGTCATCGACTACGGCCTCTACGGCTTTGCCCTGTCGCGGTTCACCGGGCTTTGGGTCGGCATGAAGATCATCGCCGACACGGCCGACGCCTCGGCCTCGATCGACCTCGATCCGGATCGCATCCGTCCGGTCGCACCGGCGGACGTCGCGCTCCCGCCGGACGGGCTGAACATCCGCTGGCCGGACGATCCGATGACCCGGCACGAGCCCCGCCTGCACCAGTTCAAGCTGCCGGCGGCCAAGGCCTTCCACCGTGCCAACGGCCTCGACCGCATCGTGCTCGACGGCGACCGGCCGCGCCTCGGCATCGCCGCCACCGGCAAGGCCTGGCTCGATCTCCAGCAGGCGCTGTTCGACCTCGGCATCGACGAGCGCATGGCCAAGGCGATGGGCCTTCGGCTCTACAAGGTGGCGATGAGTTGGCCGCTGGAGCCCGAGGGTGCGGTGGCTTTCGCCCGCGGCCTGGAGGAAGTGATCGTCGTCGAGGAGAAGCGGGGGCTGATCGAGGACCAGCTTCGGGGGCTGCTCTACGACCTGCCGGACAGCGAACGGCCGCGGGTCGTCGGCAAGCACGACGAAACCGGCGACTGGCTGTTGCCGAGCGTCGGCGAGTTGAACCCGACCATCGTCGCCAAAGCCATCGGCCGGCGGCTGCAAGGCCGCGTCGAGGGCAGTGCCATCGAGGAGCGGCTGGCGACCATCGCCCGCATCGAGCACGAACTCGGCGACTACGTGCCGGCGGCGGTGCGCACGCCCTATTTCTGTTCGGGTTGCCCGCACAACACCTCGACCAAGGTGCCCGACGGCAGCCGGGCGCTGGCCGGTATCGGCTGCCACTACCTCGCCCAGGGCATGGGGCGGAACACGCAGACCTTCACCCAGATGGGCGGCGAGGGGGCGACGTGGATCGGTCAGGCGCCGTTCGTCACCGACCGCCACGTGTTCGTCAACATCGGCGACGGCACCTACTACCACTCGGGCCTCTTGGCGATCCGTGCCGCCGTCGCCGCCGGTGTGAACGCGACCTACAAGGTGCTCTTCAACGACGCCGTGGCGATGACCGGCGGCCAGCCGGTCGAGGGTCACCTGACCGTGCCGGCCGTGACCCGCCAGCTTCGCGCCGAAGGCGTGGGCGTGGTCTACGTGGTGAGCGACGAGCCGGAGAAGTACGGCGTTGCCAGCGGTCTCGGCGACGGCGTGACGGTCCATCACCGCGACGAGCTGGAGCGCTTGCAGCGCCAGCTCCGCGAGGTCGAGGGCGTCACCGCCATCGTCTACGACCAGACCTGCGCCACCGAGAAGCGACGGCGCAGGAAGCGCGGCACCATGGTCGACCCGAAGCTCCGCGTCTTCGTCAACGACCTCGTCTGCGAGGGCTGCGGCGACTGCTCCGTCCAGTCGAACTGCCTCTCGGTCGAGCCCTTGGAGACCGAGTTCGGCAGGAAGCGCCAGATCAACCAGTCGACCTGCAACAAGGACACGAGCTGCCTCAAGGGCTTCTGCCCGAGCTTCGTCACGGTGGAGGGCGCCGAGCTGAAGAAGCCCGCCGCCGGTGCCGTCGACGACGGCCCGCCCTTGGCCGAGCCCGCGCTGGCCGATCTCGCCCGACCCTACGACATCCTGCTTACCGGTGTCGGCGGCACCGGTGTGGTGACCATCGCCGAGCTGTTGGGCATGGCGGCGCACCTCGAAGGCAAGGGCGTGGTGGTCCTCAACCAGACCGGGCTCGCGCAGAAATACGGTGCCGTGACCAGCCACATCCGCGTCGCGGCCGACGAGGGGGCGGCACTCGCCCCGCGTATCGCCGACGGTCGGGCGCGGCTTCTGCTCGGCGCCGATCTGGTCGTTGCCGCCTCCAAGGACGCGCTCGCCAAGCTCGACCGCGAGGCGGGACACGCGGTGCTCAACGCCCGCACCACCAGCACCGCCGCCTTCGTGCGCGATCCCGATGCCCCGCTCGGCAACGAGGCGCTGGCCGAAGCGGTCAGGGGCGTCGCCGGCGCGGCCCGCACGCACCTCGTCGATGCCACGCGTCTCGGCACCGGGCTGTTGGGCGATGCCATCGCCGCCAACACGTTCCTGCTCGGCTATGCGAGCCAGAAGGGTCTGCTCCCGGTCGGTCCCACCGCCCTGGAGCGGGCGATCGAGCTGAACGGCACGGCGGTCCAGATGAACCTGCGAGCCTTTGCCTGGGGCCGCCGCACCGCGGCCGATCCGGCGGCGGTGGAGGCGAAGACGGCACCGGCGGCGACGCCGCCGGCCGACGACCTCGAGACGCTGGTCGCGCGCCGGGCAGAGTTCCTGGAGGGCTACCAGAATAGCACCTACGCCGAGCGCTACCGCCGCCAGGTCGAACGGGTCCACGACGCCGAAGCCCGGGCGACCGGCACCGACACGCTCGCCAAGGCGGTCGCCCGCTACCTCTTCAAGCTCATGGCCTACAAGGACGAGTACGAGGTGGCACGGCTTTGGAGCCAGACCCCGTTCCTCGACGAGCTGCGCCAGCGCTTCGACGGGCCGGTCAAGGTCGCCTTCCACCTCGCGCCGCCGCTCCTGGCGTCGCGCGACGCGGCCGGCCACCTGCAGAAGCAGCGCTTCCGCGCCTGGTGGACGCTGCCGGCCTTCCGCCTGCTGGCAAGACTCAAGTTCCTGCGCGGCACGGCGCTGGACGTCTTCGGCCGGACCGCCGAGCGGCGCATGGAGCGCCAACTCGTCGAGGACTACGGAGCGCTGCTCGACGAGGTGGTCGCCAAGCTCGAGCCCGCGACCCACGCGCTCGCCGTCGAACTTGCGTCGGTGCCCGAGCGCATCCGCGGCTTCGGCCACGTCAAGGAGCGTCATCTGGCGGAAGCGAAAGCCAAGGAGGCCGAGCTTCTGGCCGCCTTCCGCGAGGCCGCCGAACGGCAGCTCGCGGCCTGAGGTTCGAGAGAAGGGTAGGGGGCTTTTGACCCCCTACGACCCCCGGAAACCTTGGCGCCGGCCACGCCGGCGCCTTGGGGGGTTGCAGGGGGGACCATCAAGGCCCCCCTGCTCGGCTCGCTCGGTGTAACGCGGGTTCGCGGGCGTGGGCGATGGCCATGTCGTCGGCGTCGAACAGATAGGCGGCGGTGGGGGGGACGGCGATGTTGACGCGCTCGCCCGCCCGCACGCGGCAGTCGCCCGGCGCCTTGACCACGAGCGGCAGTTCCTGGCCCAAGTCGACGTAGAGAAAGCTTTCGCCGCCGAGCTTCTCCACCGCCAGGGCCTCGCCTTGGACCGGTGCGTCCGGGCCGGCCACGCGCAGATGTTCCGGGCGCAGGCCAAGGGTGAAGACGTGGCCCCTCAGCGAGCCGAGCGGTGCTCGGACGTCCACCACCGAACCGTCGGGCAGCCGCAGGGCGATCGTATCGCCGTCGCTGCCCGCGAGTTCCGCCCGCAGGAAGTTCATCGTCGGCGAGCCGATGAAGCCGGCAACGAAGCGATTGGCGGGGTGGTGGTAGAGGTCCATCGGCGCGCCCACCTGTTCGATGCGGCCGGCGTCGAGCACGACGATCTTGTCGGCGAGCGTCATCGCCTCGACCTGGTCGTGGGTGACGTAGACCATCGTCGTTGCCATCGAGCGGTGCAGCTTGGCGATCTCGATGCGGGTCCGTACGCGCAGCGCCGCGTCCAGGTTCGAGAGCGGCTCGTCGAACAGGAACACGCGGGGCTGGCGCACGATGGCGCGGCCGATGGCCACGCGCTGGCGCTGGCCGCCCGAGAGTTGGCGGGGTTTCCTGTCGAGCAGGTGGTCGATCTGGAGGATGCGCGCCGCTTCTTGGACCTTGGCGTCGCGCTCCGCCTTGCTCATGCCTTGCAGCTTCAGGCCGAAGGCCATGTTCTGCCACACCGTCATGTGCGGGTAGAGCGCGTAGGACTGGAAGACCATGGCGATGCCGCGCTCCGACGGCGTCTTGTCGTTGACGACCTGGCCGCCGATGCGGAGTTCGCCGCGGGTGATGTCCTCGAGCCCGGCGACGAGGCGGAGCAGGGTCGACTTGCCGCAGCCCGAAGGGCCGACGAAGACGACGAACTCGCCCGAGGCGATTTCCAGATCGACACCCTTGATGACCTCGACGCTGCCGAAGCTCTTCTCGACGCCATGCATGCTGAGCGTGGTCACGGCGCCCACGCCGGATCGTCGACGAGGCCGCCGTCCGCGAGGCCCGCGATCAGACAGCCGAAGGGCGGCAAGCGGACGGTCCCGTCGCTGGCAAGCGCTCCCGGCGCGGCCAACGGCGGTTCCAACGGCGCCAGCTCCAAAGGCGGCATCCAATCCAGCGTCTCGGCGCCGAGGTTGAAGGCGCAGAAGAGCCGCTGCGCCTCCGTCGCCCGCTCGAAGGCGAGCACGCCGGGCGGTGCTTCGTGCCGCTGCCAGTTGCCGCGGACCAGGGCCGGTTGTCGTTTGCGCCAAGCGAGAAAGCTGCGGATCTCGGCGAGGCACGAGGTGGGATCGTTCGCTTGGTCGAGGACGTTGCGAGCGCGATGCCCCGCCGGCACGGGCAGCCAGGGCATGCCCGAGGTGAAGCCGGCATGCGGTGCCTCCGCCGTCCACGGCAGCGGCGTGCGGCAGCCGTCACGGCCCTTGAACACGGGCCAGAAGGCGATGCCGTAGGGATCGTGCAGATCGTCGAAGCCCAGCTCCGCCTCGTCGAGCCCCAACTCTTCGCCCTGGTAGAGGCAAACGGTGCCGCGCAGGCAGCCGAGCAGGATCGGAAGCTGGCGGCGCAGCGCCTCCGGCGGATGCAGACCGCCGATGCGGGTGGGGGCCCGCACCACGTCGTGGTTGGAGAAGGACCACGCCGGCCAGCCGCTGCCGATCCGTCGCTCCACCTCGTCGATCACGCCGCCGATGCGGGCTGGGGTGTAGGCGGCGGAGAGGAGATCGAAGGTGTAGGCCATGTGCAGCCCGGTGCCGTCGCCGCCGTAATGCGCGGCATTGGCCAGGGCATTGTCGCCGGCCAACTCGCCGAGCAGCGCGATCTCGCCATAGCGCTCGCAGAGCGCCCGCAGCGGTCGCAGGAGGATCGACAGCAGTTCCGGCCGGCCCTTGTCGAAGGTGTGGACTTGGCGGGCGTAGGGCGTGCCGGCGACGAGGCCGCCCGGTACCGGCGCATCAGCCGGCCGGACGGGGTTGTTTCTCAGTATGGGGTCGTGCACGGCGCAGTCGATCGCATCGAGCCGGAAGCCGTCGACGCCGCGGTCCAGCCAGAACTGGGCGATCTCCAACAACGCCTGCACGACGGCGGGTTCGTGCAGGTTGAGGTCCGGCTGCTGCTTCAGGAAGTTGTGCAGGTAGTACTGGCCGCGCCGCGGTTCGTACTCCCAGGCGGTGCCGCCGAACACCGACAGCCAGTTGTTGGGAGCGGTGCCATCCGCTGCGGGGTCGGCCCAGACGTACCAGCCGGCCTTCGGGTTGGTCCGGTTCTGCCGGCTCTCGCGGAACCACTGGTGGCGGTCGCTGGTGTGGCTGAGGACGAGGTCCACCATCACCCGCAGACCGCGCGCATGGGCCCGCTCGATCAGAATGTCGGCGTCTTCCAGCGTGCCGAACAGCGGGTCGACCGCGCGGTAGTCCTCGACGTCGTAGCCGTAGTCGGCCTGCGGCGACTTGAAGAAGGGCGAGATCCAGAGCGCATCGACACCGAGGTCCTGGATGTAGTCCAGCTTCTCGCTGATGCCCCTGAGGTCGCCCGTGCCGTCGCCGTTCGTATCCAGAAACGAGCGCGGATAGACGTGGTAGATCACAGCACCACGCCACCAGGGGGTCGTGGGGCTCATCCCTTCACCGCTCCCGCCGTCAGGCCGGAGACGATACGGCGCTGGAAGACGAGGACCAGCCCGATCAGCGGCACGGTGACGATGACCGAGGCGGCCATGATGTTGGCCCAGGGCAGCTCGAAGGCCGAAGCCCCCGAGATCAGGCCGATGGCGACGGGCACGGTGCGCTGCTCGGAGCTGAGGGTGAAGGTGAGGGCGAAGAGGAATTCGTTCCAGGCGGCGATGAAGGCGAGCAGGCCCGTGGTCACCAGCGCCGGTCCCATCAGCGGCAGGAACACCTGCGTGACCACGACGAACGGCGTGGCCCCGTCGACGAAAGCCGCTTCCTCCAGCTCCTTCGGCAACTCGCGCATGAAGGTGGTCAGCACCCAGACCGTGAAGGGCAGGGTGAAGATCATGTAGGAGATCACCAGCGAGAGCAGGTTGTTGTAGAGCCCCAGCCAGCGGATCAGCTCGAACATGCCCGAGAGCACCGCGATCTGCGGGAACATCGACACGCCGAGGATGGTGAACAGCAGGAGCGTGCGGCCGCGGAAGTGGATCCGGCCGAGGGCGTAGGCGGCGAGCACGGCAAGAGCCAGCGACAACGCCACGACCGAGACGGCAACGAAGACGGAGTTCAGGATCTGCCGGCCGAACGGCTGCTCCTGAAAGACGACGACGTAGTTGTTCCAGGCAGGCCGCAGCGGGATCGGCGTCACCTGGAAGACCTCGCTGCCGGCCTTGAGCGAGGTAACGATCGCCCAGTAGAACGGAAAGATCGTGTAGACCAGTAATACAGCCAGCAGGAGGTAGAACGCGAGACGCCCCAGCATCGCTCTCACTCCTTTTCCTCACGTCCGATACCCCCAAAATAGAGATAGATGACGGTGAAGAAGGCGATGATCATGAAGAGCAGCGTCGCTGCCGCCGAGCCGTAGCCGACGTCCTGGAAGTCGACCAGTTGCTGACGCGCGTAAATCGACATGGACATGGTATCCTGCTTGTTGCCCTGCATCACATAGATTAAATCGAAGATACGTAATGCATCCAGGGTGCGGAAGATGACGGCAACCAGGATCGCCGGCTTCAACAGCGGCAGAGTGATCTTGAAGAATACGACGACAGGGTGAACGCCGTCGATCTTCGCATTCTCGTAACAGTCCTGCGGTAACATTTGCAGTCCGGCGAGGATGAGCAGCGCCATGAACGGTGTCGTCTTCCAGACGTCGACGGCGATCACCGCCGCCATGGACAGTTGCGGGTCGGCGAGCCAGGCCCAGGGCGTGGCAATCATGCCGGTCCAGAGCATGACTTCGTTCACCACGCCGTAGACGTCGTTGAACATCCAGCGCCACATCTGCGCCGAAACGACCGTCGGGATCGCCCAGGGGACGAGGACGGCGGCGCGCAGCAGGCCGCGTCCGTTGAAGTGCGCATGCAGTGTGAGCGCGATGGCCAGCCCGAGCACGGTCTCGAGCGAGACCGAGACGACGGTGAACAAGACGGTGTTCCACACGGCCCGCCACCAGTCGGGGTCCCGCAAGAGAAACACGTAGTTCTCGAAGCCGACGAACTGGCGATCGTCGAGAAAGCTCAGATTAGCGTCGGTGAAGCTGAAGGCGATGGTGCGAAGGAGGGGCCAGCCAGCGACCAGGGCCAGCACGACGAGCGCGGGCGCGAGGAAGAGCCAAGCGCTCCTCAGCTTCTGCCGCGTGAGCGCCGAGGTGCCGGAGGCCAAGGCGCTGGCGCCTATTGCCAGGCGCGCGCGTGCCGCTGCAGGCGCCGCTCCAGGTCGGCCAAGGCCGCCTCGGCCGTGGTCTGGCCGCCGAGCGTGCGATGCACCGCGTTCCAGAACTCGGTCGAGACCTGATTGTAGCGCGATCCGGTGATGGCCGAGGGCCGCGCCACGGCGTTGGTGAAGGTGTCGTAGAGTTCGCCGAAGAAGGGGTTGGCCGCCAGCACCTCCGCGTCCTCGTAGAGGGCGGCGATGGTGGGGTTGTAGGCGCCCTCGATGGCGCGGCGCTTCTGCTCTTGCGGCGAGGCGAGGTAACGCGCCAGATCCTTGGCGGCCTCCAGGTTCGTCGAGTAGCGCGACACGGCAAGGTTCCAGCCGCCGAGCACGCCCGTCGCATGGCCGTCCTCGCTCCCCGGCGGCAGCGCCATCACGCCGACCTTGCCGCTGATCGGGCTGTCCGGGGCGTTGCCCAGGGCCCAGGCGTAAGGCCAGTTGCGCATGAAAACGGCGTGCCCCGACTGGAAGACGCCGCGTGCCTCCTCCTCTTGATAGGACAAGACGCCCTGCGGCGTGATGCGGCCGATCCAGCTCGCAACCTCGGTCAGGGCCGCGACGGCGTTCGGGTTGTTGATGCTGATGGTGCCGTCGGCCTCGACGATGTGGCCGCCGCCCCAGGCATCGATCCATTCGAGGGCGTTGCAGGTGAGCCCCTCATAGGCGTTGCCCTGGAAGACGAAGCCCTGGATACGGTCGTTGCCCGCAGCGCGCTCCCGCTCGACGATGTCGGCCGCGATCGCCGCCATCTCCTGCCACGTGCCCGGTAGCTCGTGGCCGTAGGCCTCCAAGAGGTCCTTGCGGTAGTAGAGCACGCCCGCATCGGTGAACCAGGGGATGGCCCTCAGTTCGCCGTCGACGGTGTTGTTCTCGACGATCGCCGGAAAGTGGGCGGCGATCTCCGCTTGCGAGAAGGCGTCGCCGAGGTCGGCGAAATGCGGCCCGAGGATGCCCGGCCAGATGACGTCGATCTGAAAGACGTCGATATCGCCACTCTGCGCCGCCAGGAGTTGCTGGTAGAGGGCGAGCCGCTCGCTCGTCGAGTTGGGCGTCGAGACGACCTCCACCGGGATGCCGCTGCGTTCCGACCAAGCCCGTGCACCCTCCTGGCACAACTGGAACTCCATGCCCACGGCCCCGCAGGAGATGGCGATCCCCTGGCCGACGGCGCCGGTGCTCCAGATCAAGCCGAACGACGCGACGCCGGCGACCAACGCTCCGCGCGTGCTCCTCGCCATGGTGCCTCCCCGGATCTCGTCAGGCGATGGGCGAGGATCGTAGGCCGAGGCTCGGCGCACATGCAACCCAGGGCTTCGTCTTCTGCGGGGATCGGTCGCGCTCGCGCATCCGCACCGGTGATGGCGTCAGTCGCGCAGGTCGTCCCACATTTCCTTCACCTTGGCAAAGAACCCGCCGCGGCCGGGGTGGTGGGCGTCGCCGCCCTTGCCGGCGCCGTCGAACTCGCGCAGCAACTCTTCTTGCCGTTTGGTCAGGTTGACCGGGGTCTCGACCGTGACCTCGACGTACATGTCGCCACGGCGGGTGCCCTGCAATTCGACCATGCCCTTGTCGCGCAGGCGGAACTGGCGGCCGGTCTGGGTGCCGGCCGGCACCTGCACCTTGATGCGGCGGCCCTCGATGGTCGGCACCTCGATCTCGCCGCCCAGCGCGGCCGTGGTGAAGCCGATCGGCACCTCGCAGTAGAGATCCGGGCCTTGGCGCTGGAAGATGCGGTGCGCGGCCACGCTGATGAAGATGTAGAGATCGCCCGGTGGCGAGCCGCGCAGTCCGGCCTCGCCCTCGCCGGCGAGGCGGATGCGGGTGCCGTCCTCCACGCCGTGCGGGATGTTGACGGCGAGCGACTTCTCCTTGTGCTGCCGCCCGGTGCCCGAGCAGACCTTGCAGGGATCCTTGATGACGACGCCCGAGCCGTGACAGGTCGGGCAGGTGCGCTCCATGGTGAAGAAGCCCTGCTGCGCGCGGATGCGGCCGCTGCCGCGGCAGGTCGGGCAGGTTCCCGGCGGACCGCCACCCTCGCTGCCGGAACCGCCACAGGGCTCGCACGGCACCGAGGTCGGCACCTTGAGCTGCGCCTTCTTGCCGTGAAACGCGTCCTCGAGGCTGATCTGCAGGTTGTAGCGGAGGTCGGCACCGCGTTGCCCGTTGCCGCGCCTTCGCCCACCGGCCAGGTCGCCGAAGAGGTCGTCGAAGACATCGGCGAAGCTGTTGAAGTCGAAGCCGCCGCGCGGCCCGGCGCCGCCCTGCTCGAACGCGGCGTGGCCGAACTGATCGTAGGCCGCGCGCTTCTGCTCGTCCTTCAAGACCTCGTAGGCCTCGTTGATCTCCTTGAACTTCGCCTCGGCGGCGGCATCGCCCGGATTGCGATCCGGGTGGTACTTCATGGCGAGCTTGCGATACTCACCCTTCAGATCCTGCGGCGTAGCCCCACGCCGAACGCCCAGGGTCTCGTAGTAGTCGCGCTTCGCCATCGGTTCGGGGATCCCTCAGCGCCCGCGGGCGTCCTTCTTCGCTCGACGGAAAAGGACCGGGGCGAACCCCGGTCCCGCGATCGGCAGGAAGTCGGTCAAGCCGACTTCTTCTTGTCGTCGTCGACCTCCTCGAAGTCGGCGTCGACCACGTCCTCCTTCGCGGCGCCGTCGCCGCCGGCCGAGCCGTCGCCGCCGTCGTCGCCGCTCTGCGCCTTGTACATCGCCTCGCCGAGCTTCATCGACACGGCCGCGAGCTCCTGCGTCTTGGCCTTGATGACCTCGGCGTCCTCGCCTTCCATGGCGCCTTCGAGGTCGGCGAGCGCGCTCTCGATCGCCGCCTTGTCGCTGGCGTCGACCTTGTCGCCATAGTCGGCCAGCGACTTCTTGGTGGAGTAGACCAAGCTGTCGGCATGGTTTCTGGCGTCGATCAGCTCGCGCCGCTTCTTGTCCTCCTCGGCGTGCTCCTCGGCGTCCTTCACCATCCGCTCGATCTCGTCCTCGGACAGCCCGCCCGAGGCCTGGATGCGGATCTGCTGCTCCTTGCCGGTCGCCTTGTCCTTGGCCGAGACGTTGACGATGCCGTTGGCGTCGATGTCGAAGGTCACCTCGACCTGCGGCACGCCGCGGGGGGCGGGGGGAATGCCGACGAGATCGAACTGACCCAGCGCCTTGTTCTGCGCCGCCAACTCGCGCTCGCCCTGGAAGACGCGGATGGTGACCGCATTCTGGTTGTCCTCGGCGGTGGAGAACACCTGGCTCTTCTTGGTCGGAATGGTCGTGTTGCGGTCGATGATGCGGGTGAACACGCCACCCAGCGTCTCGATGCCGAGCGAGAGAGGCGTGACGTCGAGCAGCAAGACGTCCTTGACGTCGCCCGACAGCACCGCCGCCTGGATCGCCGCACCGACGGCCACGACCTCGTCCGGGTTGACGCCCTGGTGCGGGTCCTTGCCGAAGAAGCGCTTCACCGTCTCCAGCACCTTGGGCATGCGGGTCATGCCGCCGACCAGCACCACCTCGTGGATGTCGGACGCCGACATGCCGGCGTCCTTCAACGCCTTCTTGCACGGCTCGATGGTCCGCTGGATCAGGTCGTCGACCAGCATCTCGAGCTTGGCCCGGCTGATCTTCATCGTCAGGTGCTTGGGACCGCTCTGATCGGCGGTGATGAACGGCAGGTTGACTTCGGTCTGCGTGGTCGAACTGAGTTCGATCTTCGCTTTCTCGGCCGCCTCCTTCAGTCGCTGCAGGGCGAGCTTGTCGCCACGCAGGTCGATCCCGGCCTCCTTCTTGAACTCGTCGGCCATGTAGTCGATGAGGCGCTTGTCGAAGTCCTCGCCGCCGAGGAAGGTGTCGCCGTTGGTCGACTTCACCTCGAACACGCCGTCGCCGATCTCCAGAATCGACACGTCGAACGTGCCGCCGCCGAGGTCGTAGACGGCGATGGTCTGCGCCTTCGACTTGTCGAGACCGTAGGCGAGGGCGGCCGCCGTCGGCTCGTTGATGATGCGCAGCACCTCCAGGCCGGCGATCTTGCCGGCGTCCTTGGTCGCCTGACGCTGACTGTCGTTGAAGTAGGCGGGGACGGTGATGACCGCCTTGTCGACCGTCGTGCCCAAATGGCGCTCGGCCGTTTCCTTCATCTTCTTCAAGACGTCGGCGGAAACCTGGCTCGGCGCCATCTTCTTGCCGCGGCTCTCGACCCAGGCGTCGCCGTTGTCGGCCTTGACGATCTTGTAGGGCACCATGCCCTTGTCCTTGGCGACGATCGGGTCCTCGAACCGTCGGCCGATCAGGCGCTTGACGGCGAAGAAGGTGTTCTCGGGGTTGGTGACCGCCTGCCGCTTGGCCGGCATGCCGACCAGCGTCTCGCCGTCCTCGGTGAAGGCGACCATCGACGGCGTCGTGCGCATACCTTCCTCGTTCTCGATCACGCGGGCGTTCTTCCCGTCCATGATCGCGACGCAACTGTTCGTCGTGCCGAGGTCGATACCGATGATCCTGCTCATGCAATTCCTCTCGTGCCTGCTCAGCGCAGAGATGTGGTCCCACCTGTCGAGCGCAACCCCGGTGACAGCCGCGAGGAACTGCGGAAATCCGGGCGAGGGCAGCGACGCGCTCGGCTTCCGCGCATATATGGTCGGTCATGTTGCCCTGCAACCATCCGACGTTGCCCGAGGTTCAGCTTTTGCCGCGCGGTGGCGTCGCCTCGCGGAGGAGGCGGACGGACTTGGTCCACCAGCCGCGGATGTCGAAATGGCGTACCTTGGCCATCATCCGCTGCCAGCGGTCCTTGCGTTCGTCGTGCGGCATGCCGAGGCCCGCGTCCATGGCTCGTGCCACCTGGTAGACGTCGTAGGGATTGACGATGAGCGCGCCGTCGAGTTCGCCCGCGGCACCGGCGAAGCGCGACAGCACGAGCACCCCCGGGTCCTCCGGGTTCTGCGCCGCCACGTACTCCTTGGCGACGAGGTTCATGCCGTCGCGCAGCGGTGTCACGAGCCCGATGCGCGAGAGGTGGAAGAACCCGGCAAGGGCCGTGCGCGAGAAGCTGCGGTTGATGTAGCGCAACGGCACGTAGTCGCTGTCGCTGAAGCGGCCGTTGATGTGCCCGGCGAGCGTCTCGACCTCGGTTCTGAGGGTCACGTATTCCGGCACGTCGGAGCGTGACGGTGCCGAGATCTGCATGAACGAGACACTCTTGTCGTCAGGGCCGAGGCCCTCGAGCAGCACCTGAAAGGCGCGCAGCCGCTCGGCAATGCCCTTGGTGTAGTCGAGCCTGTCGACGCCGACGATCAACCGCCGGCCGCGGGTCGCGTCGGCCAACAGCCGGCGCTGGCGCTGCGCCTCCGGCGCGCTCGGCATCCGGGCGAATTCCTCGGCCTCGATGCCGATGGGGATGGCCGCCGCCAGCAGGGCGCGCCCCTCGACCCGCGTCCAGCCGTCGTCGTCGAACGTGCCCGCCAGTTCCTGCTCGACATAGGCCCGGAACTGCCTGAGGTCGATCGGCGTCTGGAAGCCGACCACGTCGTACTGGCAGAGATCGAGCGCCAAATCGCGCTGCCAGGGCATGGTCAAGTACAGTTCGGGCGCCGGGAACGGGATGTGGAGGAAGAAGGCGAGACGGTTCTTCACACCCAGCCGGCGCAACTCCGCCGCAAGCGGGATCATGTGGTAGTCGTGGACCCAGACGAGGTCGTCCGGGCGTAGCAGCGCCTTCAGCCGTTCGGCGAACAGACGGTTGACGCGACGATACGCCGCGTACCAGTGATGATCGTACGTTGCGAGGTCGATCCGGTAATGGAAGAGCGGCCAAAGCGTCCGGTTGGCGAAGTTGTTGTAGTAGTCCTCGAAGTCGTCGACGGTAAGGTCGGTCAATGCGTAGGCGATGCCGCCGGCGCTCAAGGTGCGCACCGGCCCCGGCGCCTCGGTCGTGGTGTCGCCGCTCCAACCGAACCAGAGACCGCCCGCCTCCTTCAGCGCCGCGAGCAGGCCGACGGCGAGCCCGCCCGCTTGCGTCGCCTGCTTGCCGCGCGCGACGGTCACACGGTTGGAGACGACGACGAGGCGCCCGCCATGCGCGGACTTGGTGCGGACACCGCTCATCCACGGGCGGCCGGGCGGCGGTGGCGATCGCGATGCCGAGCGTCGACAGCCGGACGGCGGGCGAGACGACGATCCGCATGCGCCGGAAACGGCGGCGGCAGTGTCATGTACGATCTCCCAATGTAATGCTTTGGTAGCACGCTGGACGCGCGCTTCCAACCCGGCCGGGCGCGGCGGCGGACGACGGGGGCCGACCGCACCGCACATGCCGCCGCCGAGCGCGAGCATTCGCGGTCGGCGCCTGGTTCGGCCTCCTCCGGCCCCAAGACGTGGCAACGAGCCGAGTTCCCCACCCGAGTGCGCCGCACGAACCGATCCCGCTATGCCGGCGCGCGCCGGTCAACCCAGCAGGCTGCGCGCGATCAACAGCCTCTGGATGTCCGAGGTGCCCTCGTAGATCTGGCACACTTTGGCGTCGCGAAAGATGCGCTCGACCGGGAAGTCCTGGAGGTAGCCGTAGCCGCCGAGCACCTGGATCGCCTGCGAGGCGACCCACTCGGCGGCCTCCGAGGCGAACAGCTTGGCCATCGCGGCGCGCTCCAGCGCCGGCTCGCCCGCGTCCTTCAGGCGGGCCGCCTCCAGCGTGAGCGCACGGGCGGCCTCGGTGCGGGTGGCCATCTCGGCGAGGCGGAAGGCCACCGCCTGGTGCTGCTTGATCTTCACACCGAAGCTCTCGCGCTCGTGCGCGTAGGCGACGGCACAGTCGAGCGCCGCTTGCGCGAGACCGACGGACTGCGCCGCGATGCCGATGCGCCCGGCTTCGAGCGAGGCCAGGGCGATGCGGTAGCCCTCGCCCTCCTCGCCGATCCGCGCATCGTCCGGCACGGCCATGGCGGCGAAGCGCAGCGCGCAGGTCTCCGAGGCCTTCTGCCCCAGCTTCGCCTCGCGTTTGGCAATCTCGTAGCCGGCCGTGTCGGTCGGCACGGCGAAGGCGGTGATGCCGCGCTTGCCGGCGTCGGGATCGGTCACCGCAAAGACGATGGCGACGCCCGCGATCCCGGCGGAACTGACGAACTGCTTGGTGCCGTCGATGACGTAGCCGTCGTTGGTCCGCCTCGCGCGGGTGCGGATGGCCGAGGCGTCGGAGCCGGCGCCCGCCTCGGTCAGAGCGAAGGCGCCGATCATGCGGCCGGACGCGAGCGGCTTCAACCAGCGCGTCCTCTGCGCGTCCGTGCCGAATCGCTCGAAGACGGCGCAGACGGGCGCGTTCTGCACGCTCATCACGGTCGACACCGAGGCGTCGCCCGCGGCGATCTCCATCAGCGCCAGCGCGTAGCTGACATAGTCGAGCCCCGCCCCCGCCCACGCCGGATCGACCGTCATGCCAAGAAAGCCGAGGGCACCCAGTTCGGCCAGCACGGCCGGCGGCAGGCCGCCCGCCGCCTCCCACCCGGCGGCGTGGGGCGCCAGCCGTTCACGGGCGAAGCGCCGCGCCGTCTCCTGGATCATCCGCTGCTCGTCCGTCGCCATCGCCGCCTCCCGCCCTGGCCAAGACGCCAGTCTACCGGAAGCTGCAGGGCAAGCAGGGGGACTCGATGGTCGCCCCCTTCAGCGCAGCGTGCGTGCCAGTTCGCGCACCACGTCCTCCAACTCCAGACCCTTCGCTCGGAACGCCTCGACCTTGAGCTGGCCCAACTCGGTCGCCGCGACCGCCTCCCAGGTGCGGGCAGCACCCTCGAAGCTGCGACCGGTCACGCCCTCGGCCTCGAAGGTCTTGGCGATCTCTTCCATCTCGCCGGTCCAGCGGAAGGCCTTGGGCACCGCGTCGCGCACCAGCCGGGCGATGCGCGGCCGCTGCTCCGCCTGGCTGATCGCCAACTCGGCCTCCAGGGCGCCGGTGACGCCGAGCCGCTCGGCGACGACCAGCACCTGCGTCATCAGTGCGGCGGCACCCTTGTTGAGGCCCGAATAGCACATCTTCACCGCCGACGCGTCGCCGATGCGATCGCCGGCGATGCGGACGTCGAGGCCGAACTCGGCGAGCGGGGTGACGGCACCGGCATCGGGACCGGAAACGTAGAGCCGGGTGCGGGCGGAATCCGGCACCGGCGGCGGGCCGATGATGCCGCCGTCGACGAAGCGGGCACCGGCGGCCTCGACCATCGCACCGACGGCCTTGGTCGTGTCCGGGGCGATGGCGTTGCAGTCGACGACGACGGGCGGTGCGGTGGCTCCGCGCAGCGCCGGTGCGAGGCGTTCGGCCAGCGTCGTCGCCGCGCTCGGCACGATCACGGAGAGCAGAAGATCCGCGGCGTCGACCAGGGCGCGGTCGCTGCCCACATCCTCGATGCCGGCGGCCTGGGCGAGGCTTCGCGTGCGTGGGCTGCGTCCCTCGAGATTGGTCACCACGCGGAGGCCGCGCCCGGCGAGGAGCGCGCCGATGCCCTGGCCCATCTCGCCGATGGAGAGAATGGCGACGGTGGGGCCGGCCGCGCTCACGGGCGGTTCCTCAGCGCCGTGGCTTGGGCGCGGGCGCCGGCCATCAGGAAGGAGTGATCGTTGCCGGCGAGGACCATGCGCATGCCCATGTCGAGATAGCGGTGCATCAATGGCGGTGCGTAGATCCCACCCATGCCTGGATGCTTGCCGTGCTTGCGGCAAGCCTCGACCACCCGGCGATAGGCCTCGACCACGTCCGGGTGCTCGATCTGGCCCGGAATGCCCATCTCCAGCGTCAAATCGTTGGTGCCGATCAGCAGCACGTCGTAGCCCTCGACGGCGGCGATCTCGTCCACCCGGGCGATCGCACCGGGGCTCTCCAGCATCAACACGAGGAGCGTCGCTTCGTCGATCGCCTTCGCCGTCTCGCCGGCCGGGTGGCTCGCAAAGTCGAGCTGCGGCAGGGAGCCCGTGATCGATCGCCGGCCGAGCGGCGGATAGCGCATGTTCTGCACCATCCGCGCCGCCGTCTCGGCGTCGTCGACGTGCGGCACGACGATACCCTGAGCACCACAGTCCAACACGCGGGTCGCGTGGTGATGGGCGAAGCCGGGCACGCGGACGATCGGCGTGATGCCCGCGTCCTGCGCCGCCACCGAGATTTGGGCCGCCGTGTCGGCGTCGATGGTGCTGTGCTCCATGTCGATGAACAGCCAGTCGAAGCCGGCCGTCTTCATCGCCTTGGCGACGTCGACCGTGCGCGCGTTGCGAATGCCGGCGCCGAGCACGATCTCGCCCGCCTCCAGCTTCTCCTTGGCCACGTTCCGGACCTGGGCCATGTCGTCACCTCCCCATCGTTGCGTTCGGCTCGGAGCGTAGGCACGGATAGCGCAGGCGTCACCGCCCCCCGGCGCACGGCTGGAAGTCGCTCGGCGCGTTCGAGGCCGCGTCCTCGCCTAGCCCCGCCGTCGCTCCAGGACCACGCCGGCCTCGATCAGGGCGTCGACCTCGGTCTCGTCGAACCCGGCTTCGCGGAGAATGGCACGGCCGGCGGCGCCGAAGCGGGGCGGTGCGCTCGTCAGCTCGCCCGGCGTGCGCGAGAACTTGATCGGCGTGCCGAAGTTCCGATAGCCGTCCTTCTCCACGGCCATCTGGCGATGGTGGGTGTGCGGGTTCTCCCACACGTCGGCGGTGGTCTGCACCGGCCCCGCCGGCACCCCCTTCGCCAGCAACTCGGTGCAGAGTGCCGGCCCGTCCAGATCGGCGAGGCGGGCGGCGATCAGAGGCGTCAGCTCGGCCTTGTGCTTCAGCCGCTCGCCGTTGTTGGCGAAGCGTGGGTCGCCGATCAGCTCCGGTGCGCCGATCGCCTCGGCGAAGCGGGCGAAGGCGCGGTTGTTGCCCACGGCGACGAAGATGTCGCCCTTGGCCGTCGGGAACTTGTCGTAGGGGCAGATGTTGGTGTGCGCGTTGCCGGTCAGCCCCGGCAGCTTGCCCGACAGGACGTAGTTGGGAATGTGCGGGAACATGAGGGCGACGCCGCAGTCGTAGAGCGTCATGTCGAGATACTGACCGGCCCCCGAGCGCGCGCGCTCGATCACCGCCATCAGGATGGCGATGGCGGTGTAGAGGCCGGTGCCGATGTCGACCAAGGGGATGCCCATGCGGGTCGGGCCGCTCGCCGGATCGCCGTTGACGCTGAAGTGTCCGGCCATCGCCTGGATGATGGCGTCGTAGCCGGGCAGGCCGCCATAGGGCCCGTCGGCGCCGAAGCCCGAGATGCGCGCATGGATCAGCCGGGGAAAGCGCGCTTGCAGAACGTCGGCGTAGCCGAGGCCCCAGCGCTCCATCGAGCCGGGCTTGTAGTTCTCGATCAAGACGTCGGCGTCTTCCAGCAGGCGCAACAGCACGTCGCGGCCGCGTTCCGTCGAGAGGTCGAGGCCGAGCGAGCGCTTGTTGCGGTTGACGCCGAGGAAGTACGAGGCGTCGCCCGCGTCGTCGAAGGGGGGCCCCCAGTCGCGCACCTCGTCGCCCTGCGGCGGCTCGATCTTCACCACCTGGGCGCCGTGGTCGGCCAAGACCTGGGTGCAGTAGGGACCACCGAGCACCCGCGTCAGATCGATCACCTTGAGCCCGTCGAGCGCACCGAAGCCGGTCATGTCCTCTCCCCGTTCGCGTCCGGCTGCTGTAGCACGGCAGGGCGAACGGGGAAGGGGATGCGATGCAGATCGACCTGGCGCGGATGGCCGAGCGGGTGCCGGACGGTGCGCTCGTCGGCGTGCCGGCGGACTATTCGGGCGTGCCGATGGCGCTGACGCTCGCTCTCCTGCGCCGTGGCGTGCGCGACCTTCGCCTGTTCTGTCTGCCGACCGGCAGCCTCCAGGTCGACGTGCTGATCGGCGCCGGTGCGGTGGTGGAGGTGGAGACGTCGGCCGTCACGCTCGGCGAGTTCGGGCTGGCTTCCTGCTTCTCCCGCGCCGTCGAGACGGGCGCGATTACCGTCAGGGACAGCACCTGCCCGGCGATGCACGCGCAGCTCACGGCGACCGAGCGCGGCATTCCGTTCATGCCGATGCGCGGCCTTTTGGGCTCCGACATCCTGGCCAACCGGGCGGATTGGCACGTGGTCGACAACCCGCTTCGGCCGGGTGATCCGTTGGTCCTTCTGCCGGCGATGCGGCTCGACGTGGCGATCTTCCACGCGCCGCTCGCCGACGCGGAGGGCAATGTCTGGATCGGCCGCCGACGCGAACTCGCCACCCTGGCCCATGCCGCCGAGCGGTCGCTGGTGACCGTCGAGGAGGTGGTGGAGGGCTCGTTCTTCGAGCGCGAGGCGACCGCCGCCGGCGCCCTTTCCGGCCTCTACGTCGAGGCGGTGGCGGTGGCGCCGAGGGGGGCGGCACCGCTCGGTCTGGGCGACCGCTACGGGGTGGATGCGGCAGCGCTGCGCGCCTACGCGAAGGCGGCGCGCACCGAGGCGGGCTTCGCGGCGTGGCTCGAGACGGCGCTCGACGGGATGCCGGCATGACGCCCCCGCGCCCGGAGGAGGTGCTGATCGCCACCCTCGCCGCATTGATCGGACCCGTGCGCCACGTCGCCGTGGGCGCGGCCTCGCCGATGCCGGCGGCGGCCGCGCTGTTGGCGAAGGCGCTGCACGGCACCCGTGTCACCCTCCTGCACAGCCGGCGGCACAACTCCTTTACCGACGGCAGCCGGGAGCTGTTCGACCTCGCCGGCCAGGGCCGGATCGACGTCTTTTTCCTCGGCGGCGTGCAGATCGACGGCGAGGCCAACGTCAACCTCGTCGGTACCGGGCGCTATCCCAGGCTCGACAAGCGATTCCCGGGGTCGTTCGGATCGGCCTATCTGGCGTTCGTCGTGCCGCGGGTGATCCTCTTTCGCGAGGAGCACAGCCCGCGCACGCTGGTCGAGCGGGTCGATTTCGTCAGTGCCCCCGGCACCAGTCCCGAAGGGGTGTTTCGCCCTGGTGGGCCGAGCCATCTCCTCACCTCGCTGGCGCTCTTCGCCTTCGACCGGGACCGTGGCCGCTTCCGGCTCGAAGCGCGGGCGCCGGGCGTCGCCACCGCGGCCATCGTCGCCGCCACCGGCTTCGCCTTCGATCATGGAACGGACGTGCCCGAGCTGACGTTACCCGAACCCGACCTCCTGGCGACGTTGCGCGGTCCGGTCGCGCGAGCGCTCGGCGAGAGCTACCCCGAATTCACGCAGCGGGTCTTCGCCCATTTGGCGTGAGCGACGGAAGCGCCTACGTTACCAGGGCGCAAACGAAGAAGGAGCCTGCCATGGCCATCGCACTGGACGACCCCCGTCACCGGCTGAAGGATCCGACGCTGTTGCGCGACGAGTGCTACGTCGACGGCGCCTGGATCAAGGCCGACAGCGGCAAGCGGTTCGCCGTCACCAACCCCGCCGACGGCAAGGTGCTGGCGGAGGTGCCCAATTGCGGCGCCGCCGAGACCCGCCGCGCCATCGAGGCGGCCGATGCCGCCTTCAAGAGCTGGCGCAACGTCACCGCCAAGGAGCGCTCGCGCATTCTGCGCAAGTGGTTCGACCTGTTGATGGCGAACGCCGACGATCTCGCCATGCTGATGACGCTGGAGCAGGGCAAGCCCTTGGCCGAGGCGAAGGGCGAGGTGGCCTATGCGGCGTCGTTCGCCGAGTGGTTCGCCGAGGAGGCGAAGCGCGTCTACGGCGACACCATCCCGTCGCCTTTCCCGAGCCGCCGCATCCTGGTGATGAAGCAGCCGGTCGGCGTCTGCGGCATGATCACGCCCTGGAACTTTCCGCTCGCCATGATCACGCGCAAGGCGTCGCCGGCGCTCGCGGTCGGTGCCACCGTGGTGATCAAGCCCGCCGGGCTCACGCCGCTCACGGCACTCGCCGCCGCCGAGCTGGCCCACCGGGCGGGCTTTCCCAAGGGTGTGCTGAACGTGCTGACCGGCGGCTCCAGCGCCATCGGCGGTGAGCTGACCTCGAACAAGACGGTGCGCAAGATCTCGTTCACCGGCTCGACCGCGGTCGGCAAGATCCTGCTCGAGCAGTGCGCCTCGACCGTGAAGAAGGTCAGCATGGAGCTGGGCGGCCATGCGCCGTTCGTCGTATTCGACGACGCCGATGTCGATGCGGCGGTGGAAGGGGCGGTGGCCTCCAAGTTCCGCAATGCCGGACAGACCTGCGTCTGCATGAACCGGCTCTACGTCCAGGCCGGCATCCACGACGCGTTCGCCGAGAAGTTCGCGAAGCGCGTCGCCGAGTTGAAGGTCGGCAACGGGCTCGAGAGTGGGATCGAGATCGGCCCCTTGATCGACGAGGACGCGGTGAAGAAGGCCGAGGCCCACGTCACCGATGCGGTTGGGAAGGGCGCGCGGCTGGTGACCGGCGGCAAGCCGCATGCGGCCGGCTCGCACTTCTTCCAGCCCACCGTGCTCGCCGGCTGCACGCCGGACATGGTGATCGCCCACGAGGAGACCTTCGGGCCGGTGGCGCCGATCTTCCGCTTCGAGACCGAGGAGGAAGCGATCGCGCTTGCCAACGACAGCGACGTCGGCCTCGCCGGCTACTTCTACGCCCGCGACATCGGCCGCATCATGCGCGTGGCCGAGGCATTGGAGGTCGGCATCGTCGGCGTCAACGACGGCGTGGTCGCGACCGAAGTGGCGCCGTTCGGCGGCTACAAGGAAAGCGGGCTCGGTCGCGAGGGCTCGAAATACGGCGTCGATGACTTCTTGGAGATCAAATACGTGAGCATCGGCGGTATCGACCGCTAGGCAGCCGCCCTTGTACGACCTCGTCGTCCTCGGCGGCGGTCCCGCGGGCGTCGCCTGCGCCCGCCGGGCTGCCGCCCTGGGCGCCGAGGTCGCACTGATCGACGCCGATTGGCGGCGGGGGCGGGCGATCCGCGGCTGGCTGCCCAAACGCTTCCTCGCGCAGACCGCGCGGGCGAGCGATCTGGCCGATCCGGCCGCCGCCTTCGCCGCCTTTCAGGCGCGGCGCGACCGTGCGGTCGAGGCCGCTCTGGCCGACCTCGCCGCCGGGCTGCGCGCGGCCGGCGTGCGCATCGTGGCCGCGCCGGCAATGCTGGAATCGCTCGACGGCGGCGTCCGCCTTGCCACGGGCGAGGGCGAAGTTCGGGGGGCCGAACTGGTGCTCGCGGTCGGCGCGCGCACGGCGTGGCCGGACTGGGGCCAGGGGCTCGTCGAGCCGGCCGAGGCCTTGTACGCCGACACGGGGCCGCTGCCCCGGCAGTTGGTCGTGGTCGGCGGCGGCTACGTGGCGACGGCCCAGGCCCTGCTGCTGCGGAGCTTCGGTGTCGACGTCACCCTGGTCATGCCCGAGGCCGAGCCGCTCGGCGGGTTCGACGACGATCTGCGGCGTCTGGTCGGCGATCGGCTCGCCGAGGCAGGTGTACGCCTGCGCCCGGAGACCGCCGTCCGCGCCGTGCGCCAAGCTGCGGCGGGGCTGGAGGTCGAGACCACCGCCGGCACGCTGGTCGCGGAGCGGGTGGCGTTCGCCGCCGCCGAGGCGCCGCGGCCGGCGACCGCGCCCTTGCGGCTCGACCGTTTCGGCGTGCGTCTTGCCCGCGACGGCGCCGTTCAGGTGGACGTACGCTATGCGGCGAGCGTTGCCGGTCTTTCCGCCGTGGGCGACTGCGCGGACCATGCCGGCCACGGGCTGAACGCGCAGAGCTTCGACCTCGCGGCGGTGGCGACCGCCGAGGGCGAGGCCGTCGCCGAGCGCCTGTTCGGGACCGCCGTCCCGCCGCCCCTGGACTACGACCACGTGCCGATGGTGGTGCCCGGCCGTCCCGAGATCGCCGTCGTGGGGTTGGACGAGGGCCGCGCCCGCATGCTCGGCTTCGCGGTCCGGGCGGCGATGCGCGACGACGCCGACGGTTTCGCCAAGCTGGTGGTCGACGCGGCCGATGGGCGCCTTCTCGGCTGCCATCTGATGGGCGAGGGGGCAGGTGCTCTGGTCCAGGGTCTCGCGCTGGCGCTCGGCGCCGGGGCCGACCTCGCGCAGCTGCAGCGCACGGTGCAGGCGCCGCATCCGCTCGCCGAAAAGCTGTTGGCGTGTGCGAAGGGGCTGGGGTAAAGCCACACGTCCAACGATGGAGACGGTGATGGACACGAGCTGGCAGCCCTTGGCCCGCCCGCAAACCCAAGACGAGCACGGTGCCGCGGCCGGTTTCGGCCACGCCCCGGATTGGCAGCCGTCGAGCTGGCGCGCGCGCAGGGCCGAGCAGCAGCCCGTCTACGCGGACCCCGCCCGGCTCGCCTCGGTCGAGACCGAGCTCGCCAGCTATCCGCCGCTGGTCTTCGCGGGCGAAGCCCGCAGCCTGCGTGCCAAGCTCGCCGAGGTCGCCGCCGGCAAGGCCTTTCTCGTCCAGGGCGGCGACTGCGCCGAGGCGTTCGCCGACTTCAACGCCGACAAGATCCGCGACAGCCTGCGGGTGCTGTTGCAGATGGCGGTGGTGCTGACCTACGGCGCCGGCATGCCGGTGGTGAAGGTCGGCCGCATGGCCGGCCAGTTCGCCAAGCCGCGCTCCGCCGACATGGAGCGTCAGGGCGAAGTGGAGCTGCCGAGCTATCGCGGCGACATCGTCAACGAGCTGCCGTTCGACGCGCAGGCGCGCGAGCCGCAGCCGCGGCGTCAGCTGTCCGCCTACGCTCAGGCGGCGGCGACCATGAACCTGCTCAGGGCCTTCACCGAGGGCGGCTATGCCTCCCTCGAGCGGGTGCACACCTGGAACATGGGCTTCTGCGAAGCGTCGCCGCAGGGCCAGCGCTACCGCGTCTTCGCCGACCAGATCGCCGATGCGCTCGCCTTCATGCGCGCCTGCGGTGTCAGCGACCTCTCCACGCCGGAGATCAAGCGGACCAGTTTCTACACCAGCCACGAGGCGCTGCTGCTCGGCTACGAGCAGGCGCTGACGCGGATCGATTCGACGTCCGGGCAGTGGTACGCCACCTCGGCGCACATGCTCTGGATCGGCGACCGCACGCGCCAGCTCGACGGCGCCCACGTCGAGTATTGCCGTGGCATCGCCAACCCGATCGGGCTCAAGGCCGGCCCCACCCTGGAGGCGGACGACCTGTTGCGGCTGATCGATCGGCTCGACCCGAACAATGCGCCCGGCCGGCTGACCATCATCACCCGCTTCGGCGCCGACAAAGTCGAAGCGCGCCTGCCCAAGCTGGTGCGGGCGGTCATGCGCGAGGGCCGCAACGTGGTGTGGACCTGCGATCCGATGCACGGCAACACCATCAAGTCGGCGAGCGGCTACAAGACCCGTCCGTTCGATTCGATCCTCGACGAGGTGCGCCGGGTGTTCGCCGTGCACCAGGCCGAGGGCAGCTATCCGGGCGGCCTGCACGTCGAGATGACCGGCCAGGACGTGACCGAGTGCATCGGCGGCGCCCAGGCGATCACCAACGAGCAGCTGGCCGACCGCTACCACACCCATTGCGACCCGCGGCTCAACGCGCAGCAGAGCCTGGAGCTGGCCTTCCTCACCGCGGAGGCGCTGCGCGCCGACCGTGCCGCATTGCGCGCGGCCTCCTGAGCCGCCGGCCATGACCACGAGCGAGACGTTCGCCCGCTTCACCGACAAGTATTTCGTCAAGATGCGGGAGATCGTCGCGCGCTATGGCGACGCGCGGGTGACCTATGCGGTGTTCATGCGGCGCCCGGTCATCTTCTGTCCGCGCCTCGCGGTGGCGTGGTTGGATCAGATGGCCGCGGCGCGCGGCGTCGCCTTCGAGATCGACCTCTGCCATCCCGAAGGGGCCTGGGTCGGCGCCGGCGAGCCGCTGATGTACGTGACGGGCTCGCTGAAGGAGCTGTGCGACCTGGAGACCCTGCTGCTGCAACAGTTGGGGCCGCCGTGCGTGGCGGCCTTCAACGCCTACACCATGTGTACCGATCTGCCCTACGTCGCGTTCCTGGCGATGGACGCGCGGCACTGCGCCGGTGCGCCGATGGCCGACATGATGGCCTATGCCGCGAGCGTCGGCTCGGCCAGGGCGCAGCGCGAGCGCGGCGCCAAGGGCTTCGTCGGTTCCGCCAACGACGCCACGGCGCACTATTTCGGTCTGGAGAAGGGGCTCGGCACCATGCCGCACGCCCTGATCGGCTACGCCCGGAGCACGCTCGAGGCGGCGCGGATGTACCACGCCACCTTCCCCGACGACCCGCTCTACGTGCTGGTCGACTATTTCGGCCGCGAGATCGCCGATTCGCTGGAGGTCTGCCGGGCGTTTCCGGAGCTCGCGGCGGGCGGACGGCTCGGCATCCGGCTCGACACCCACGGCGGCCGGTTCGTCGAGGGGCTGGACACCGCCCAGTCCTACTCGGTCCTGGAGCGGCACGCGCCGGACGCGATCCGCACCTACCGCACCGAGCGCGAACTGCGCTGGCTGACCGGTACCGGCGTCACGGCGGCGGCGATCTTCCACTTGCGCGAATCGCTCGACGTTGCCGGCTTCCGGCAAGTGAAGATCATCGCCAGCTCCGGCTTCAGTCCGGAGAAGTGCAAGCTGATGGCGAGCGTCCGCGCGCCCATCGACGTGATCGGTACCGGGTCCTATTTGCCCGAGCAGTGGAGCGAGACCTATGCAACCGCCGACGTCGTGGCGTACGATGGTGAGGCCAGGGTAAAGCTCGGGCGAGAATTTTTGTTTCGTTCTTGATCTACGGGGAATGAACCCGACGGCGCGCCGTCGGTACAGAAACCAAGCCGGCGATGCTGGCGGTGAGGTGACGTGACCAACGACGAGGTCGGCCGTTCCAGCGACGCTTTGGAAGAGGCGTTGGTGAGCCATATCGCGGGCATGCGGCGCTATGCGCGTGCGCTCGTGGGGAGCGGCAACGAGGCCGAGGACTTGGTTCAGGAAAGTCTCGCCCGAGCCTTGGCAAGGATTCGACCGTGGACGCCAATTCGTGACCTTCGCTCCTACCTTTTTACCATCATGCACAACCTGTATGTCGACCAGTACAGGGCGCGGCGCAATGCGCCGACGACCGTCGACATCGACAACGTGCTGCAGCATCCGGCGATCGGCCCCAACCAGGAGCGCCGGCTCGAGTTGCGCGATCTCGGGCGCGCGCTTCAGGCGCTCGGCGAGGAACAGCGCGAGGTGGTCTTGTTGGTCGGTCTCGAAGGCCTCACATATGCCGAAGTGGCGAAAATACTCGACGTCCCGATCGGCACGGTCATGTCCCGCCTGTCTCGCGGTCGCCGCCATCTCCGCGAGTTGATCGAAGCCCGGCATATCGTTGCTCCTTCCGCCCATCGGAAACCAGGATGACCAGGCACCCCGCCTCCTCCTCCCCCAGACCGGACGAAGCGCTCCTGCACCGTTTCGTGGACGGCGCCTTGGACGGCCGCGACCGGGTTCGCGTCGAGGCTCTCCTGTCGTCGGACGGCGAGGCCTTCGAGACGGCCATGGCCTATCAGCGACAGAACGTGATGATGCAGGCGCTGCATGGCCGTCGTGAGGACGACTCCATGCTGCCGCCGGCGGCCCTCGGCCTCGCCCGGCGTCTACGCCGCGCGCGACTGGTGCAGCGCGCGGCGGTGGCGTCCGTCGCCGCCGTGGTGCTCGTCGGCACCGGCACGCTCGGCTGGCAGGCGCAGAGCTACGTTCGCTCGCTGCAGCCGACGCCGGTCGTGGCCGTGTTCCCGCAAAGCACCGCGTCGACCTCGCGCAGCGCGCTGGCGCCGACACCCGCGTCGATGCGGCCGGCCGTGGAAAGCAGCGCCCGATCCGACGGCAGCACCTATATCGGCAGCGGCACCAGCCGGGTGGCGGTGCATCCGCCCAATCTCCAGACGATCGGTTATCAGCTGGTCGACGGTCGCGCCGACCTCACCGCCTACGGGCCGGTGATCCGCTTCTCCTACGAGCCGATCGACGCGAAGGGCTCACGCTTGGCGCTGGCGGTGGCGGCCTTCGGCGTCGACCGGCAGAGCCTGGCGACGAGCATCAACCCTCAGCACACCTCGCTGTTCTGGCACGACGGTCAACTGCTGTTCGCCCTCTCGGGCACGGTCGACCCGACGCGGTTGGTCCGTGTCGCCGACGTGGTCAATGCCGAGCGGGGCAAGCTCAACGGCGGCGACGGCTCGGCCGACGCGGCGGCGGTGTCCGCTCCGGCCGTCGAGACGCAGCCTTCGGACGACGTCGTCCCCGCCACCGCGTCGGAAGAGGCGCCGAAAGAGACCTGACGTTCGGCCGGGGCGGCGGGCGCGGGCTGACGACGTCGGCTTTCGAACGGGCGGCTCCGGCGGTACTCGGCAGCGGCTGCGCGTCGCATCGTGCGACGCAGTGCCGAGCGGATCGTGGCGCATGGGCAAGGGCGGTCTGCCGACCTAGGTTGCACGAATGCGCGCGTCGACGCGCCCGCCCCTTACCGCCAAGGACCGCCGCTGGATGCGTTGGACCGAACGCCTTTTCGACCCCGACGCCCCAGGCGACGGGCCGCCTCCCACCGAGACCGGACCGTTCGCCCGCTGGATGCTCGCCGGTGCTTGGCCTGCCATCCTGTTGCTCGGCGCGACGTCGCTCCTGATCGGGCTGTCGGAGGCGGTGGCCGCTTGGCTGATCGGCTGGTTGGTCGATGCCGCGGCCGAGGGCGCCGATGCCTTCTTCGCGGCGAACGGCATGGCCCTCCTGCTCGTCGCCGCATTTTTCGCCGTGGTGCGTCCGGCGCTGATGGTCCTCTCCAGCGCGATCTCCAGCCGCAGCCTCGGGCCGGGCCTGTTCCACCTCGGCGTCGGCCGGCTGCAACGCCACACCCTCGGCCAGAGCCTCCGCTACTTCGAGGACGACTTCACCGGACGTCTCGCGCAGAAGCAGATGCAGACCGCCAATGCGCTGACCGAGGTGATCGTCGAGACGATGAACTCCATCGGCTTCGCGGTCGCCGCGGCCATCGGCGCCGTGGTGGCCATGGCAGCGGTGGACGCGTGGCTCGGCCTCGTCCTCGCCGTCTGGCTGGCCGTCTACGTCGCCGTGGTGTGGTATTTCCTACCTCGGATCCGCCAGCTCGCCCAGGCGCGGGCCGAGGCCCGCGCGGCCTTGTCGGGGCAGATCGTCGACAGCCTGTCGCACATGGCGACGGTCAAGCTCTTCGCGCACACCCATCGCGAGGAGGCGGCCGCCCGCGAGTCGCTCGCGCGCTTCCGTGCGGCGGCGCTCGCCTTCGGCCGCACGGTGCAGACCTTCCGCGGCCTGCTCTCCATCCTCGCGGGCCTGCTGCCCGTCCTGCTGGTCGGTGGCGCCTTGTGGCTGTGGGCGGTGGACCTGACCACCGTCGGCGCCATCGCCGTCGCCGGCTTCCTGTCGCTGCGCATCGGTCAGATGAGCGGGTGGATCTCCTTCACCGCCATGGGGCTCTTTGCCAATGTCGGCGTGGTCGAGGACGGCATGCGCACGTTGGCCAAGCCACACCTCATCGTCGACCGGCCCGACGCACGGACGAAGCCGGCGCGGGTGCGCGGCGACATCCATTTCGACCGGGTGGTCTTCCGCTACGGCAAGGAGAAGGGTGGCGGTCTCGACGGGCTCGAGCTGGAGATCGCCGCCGGCGAGAAGGTGGCGTTGGTCGGCCGCTCCGGTGCCGGCAAGTCGACGGCGGTCGCCCTGCTCTCGCGGCTGCACGACGTCGAGGACGGGCGCATCGCCATCGACGGCATCGACGTGCGCGACTTCGCCCAGGACCACCTGCGCCGGCAGATCGCCACCGTCACCCAGGAGACGGCGATGTTCAACCGCTCGGCCCTGGAC
>JBJHBG010000040.1:0-37262 GCA_050485385.1 Geminicoccaceae bacterium
CAGCTCGACGGCGAGGCAGGCGCGGTTCTCGTTCGGCCGCAGCGAGCAGACGCCGTTGGAGAGCCCTTCGGGCAGCATCGGGATCACCCGGTCCGGGAAGTAGACCGAGTTGCCGCGCGTCTTCGCTTCCCGGTCGAGGGCGTCGCCGGCCCGCACGTAGTGGGCGACGTCGGCGATGGCGACGGTGAGGACGTGGCCGCCGGGGTTCTTCGCATCGTCGTCGGGGCGGGCGTGGACGGCGTCGTCGAAGTCGCGCGCGTCGGCCCCGTCGATGGTCACGAGCGGTAGGTCGCGCAGGTCCACGCGACCGCGCACGGTCGGCACCTTGGCGCGGTCGGCAAGCTCGATCGCCTCCGGTGCAAAGCTCTCCGGCAGTTGCAGTTCGGCGGCGGCGAGCCGGCTGAACTGGCGCGGATCGTCGGCCGTGCCGAAGCGGGCGACCACCCGGCCGCGGGCGAGGCCCAGCCGCTGCGCACCGATCGTCTCGGCGCTGACCAGATCGCCCGGCACCGCCCCTTCCATGAGGTGCGGGTCGAGCCGGATGGCGCGCTGCTTTCGGTTGGCGGGCTTGAGGAAGAAGCCGTCGGCGACCGCTTCGACCACGCCGACCAGGCGCCCGCCCTCCTGCGGCAGAACGCGGATGAGCGTGCAGTCGTAGTCGCCGTCGACGCGCCGCTCGGTCGCCACCAACACCCGGTCGCCGACGCCCGGTGCCCGGCCGCGCACGGCCTCCAGCGGCAGGTGCAGGACGGCCTCCGCGTCGGCGTCGCCGGCGGCCGGCCGCAGGCGCAGGTCGCCCGCGTCGTCGACCGCGATCACCAGCGCCACCACCACCCGCGGCAGCACCCCGTGCGGTACCATCCGCCGGCCGCGCCCGCGCTCGACCAAGCCCTCGTGCTGGAGCTCCTTCAAGATGGCCTTCAGCTCGACCCGCTCGCCACCCTTGACACCGAGGGCGCGGGCGATGTCGCGCTTGGTGACCTGGCCCGGGTTGTCGGCGATGTGCTTCAGCACCGCCTCCCGGTCGAGCCGGTGACGGGTCATTGCGACCTCAAGCGTCGGGCTTCTTCGAGGAGCCCGCAGCCTTTCTCGTACCGCTCGCCTTCGCGGACTTGGCCGGGGTCGCCTTGCCCTTGCGCGCCGGCGCCTTGCCACCGCCGTTCTTGGCGGCCTTGGCGGCGAGGATGCCGACCGCGTCGTCGAGGGTCAGCGCCTCGGGATCGGCGCTCTTCGGCAGGCTCGCGTTGAGCTTGTTCCACTTCAGATAGGGGCCGAAGCGGCCGGCAAGGAGTTGGATCGGCTTGCCGTCGTCGGGATGCTCGCCCACCACCTTGGCGCTCGAGGGGGCCGCCGCCTGCCGACCGGCACCCTTCTTGCCCTTCTCGGCGAGCAGGACGAGGGCGCGGTTCATGCCGATGGTCAAGACGTCGTCGTCGGCATCCAGCCTTACGTAGCTGCGCCCGCGCTGGACGAACGGCCCGTAGCGGTTGAGCCCCGCCATGACCGGCTCGCCGCTCTCCGGGTCGAGCCCGACGTCGCGCGGCAGGGCCAAGAGCTTGAGCGCCGTGGCGAGGTCGACGTCGGCCGGTTGCAGATTGGGCGGCAGGCTGGAGCGCTTCAACTCGTCGCCGGAGCCACGTTGGATGTAGGGGCCGAAGCGGCCGACCTTGAGCCACACCTCCTCGGCGAGTTCCGGGTCCATGCCCAAGAGCCGCTCCTTGGCGGCTGCCGCCTGGGCGTCGCCGTCGCTCGCCTGTTCGCCGAGCTGGCGGGTGAAGCGGCACTCCGGGTAGTTCGAGCAGCCGACGAAGCCGCCGAACTTGCCGAACTTGAGACTCAACCTGCCGCCGTCGCAGGACGGGCAGCGGCGCGGATCGCTGCCGTCGGCCTTGGGCGGGAACAGATGCGGGGCGAGCGCCTCGTCGAGCGCGTCGATGATCTCCCGGTTCTGCTTGCCCTTGACCTCCTCGGTCCGGTCGTAGAACGGGCTCCAGAACTGCCGCAGCACGTCCTTCCACGGCACCTCACCGGCGGCGACCGCGTCGAGTTGATCCTCGAGTTGCGCCGTGAAGTCGTATTCGACGTAGCGCTCGAAGAAGCGGGTGAGGAAGGCACTCACCACCCGGCCGCGGTCCTCCGGCACGAAGCGCCGCTGCTCCAGCCGCACGTAGTCGCGGTTCTGGAGAACCGAGATGATGCTGGCATAGGTCGACGGCCGGCCGATGCCGAGTTCCTCCATCTTCTTGACGAGGCTCGCCTCGCTGTAGCGGGGCGGTGGCTCGGTGAAGTGCTGGTCGGCATGGACGGCGAGCGTGCGGGCAGTGTCACCCTCGCGCATCGCCGGCAGCAGGCGGTCGCTGTCGTCGTCGGCGCCGTGGTCGCTCGGCGCATCGTCGATGCCCTCGCGGTAGACCTTGATGAAGCCGTCGAACGCGATGGTCTGGCCGGTGGCACGCAGGACGACATCCGCGCCCTCGAGCGTCACCGCCACCCGGTCGAGCAGGGCTGCGGCCATCTGGCTGGCGATGGTGCGCTTCCAGATCAACTCGTAGAGCCGCAACTGGTCCTGATCGAGAAAGGCCGCGACCTGATCCGGGCGGCGGGCGAGGTCGGTCGGGCGGATCGCCTCGTGCGCCTCTTGGGCGTTGCGCGACTTGGTCTTGAACTGGCGCGGGTGGTCGGGCAGGTAGCGCTCGCCGTATTGGGCGCGGATCACGTCGCGCGCGGCACCCAGCGCCGCCTTGGAGAGCTGCACGCTGTCGGTGCGCATGTAGGTGATGAGCCCCACCGTCTCACCGCCGAGGCTGATGCCCTCGAACAGCTTCTGCGCGGTGCGCATCGTCCGGTCGGCGCCGAAGCCGAGCTTCCTTGCCGCCTCCTGTTGCAACGTCGAGGTGGAGAAGGGCGGGGCGGGGTTGCGCGAGCCCTGCTTCTTCTCGACCGCGGCGATGCGCAGCTCCGCCCGCTCGACCTTCCGCTTGGCGGTGTGGCCGGCGTCCTGATTGCCCAGTGTGAACTTGTCGAGCTTCTTGCCGTCGAGATGGGTGAGCCGGGCGCGGAAGGCCGCACCGTCGACCGTCTCCAGATCGGCCTCGACGGTCCAGTATTCCCTGGCGACGAAGCGTTCGATCTCGTCCTCGCGCTCGCAGATCAGCCTGAGCGCGACGGACTGCACCCGGCCCGCCGAGCGCGAACTCGGCAGCTTGCGCCACAGCACGGGCGACAGGGTGAAGCCCACGAGATAGTCGAGCGCGCGGCGCGCCTGATAGGCGTCGATCAGGTTGTCGAACAGCTCGCGCGGATGCGCCATTGCCTGGAGGACGGCCTGCTTGGTGACCTCGTGGAAGACCACGCGCTTGACCTCGATGCCGGCGAGCGCCCGCTTGTCGGCCAAAGCCGCCAGCAGATGCCAGGAGATCGCCTCGCCCTCGCGGTCGGGGTCGGTGGCGAGGTAGAGCCGCTTCGCCCCCTTCAGCGCCTTGGCGATGTCGTTCACCCGCGCCTTCTTGTCGGCCATCACCTCGTAGGTCATGGCGAAGTCGTCGTCGGGCCGAACCGAGCCTTCCTTCTCGGGCAGGTCGCGAACATGCCCGTAGCTCGAAAGTACGGTGTAGTCGGCGCCCAGATACTTGTTGATCGTCTTGGCCTTGGTCGGCGATTCGACGACGACGACGTTCATGCGGGAGGCTACCTCGGCGGGAAATCCAGGGTCGACGGCGGATATGGGTCACAACACGGCAAGAGAAACCCGGTTGCCCGGATGCCGTTCGATTTCACCCGAAAGTTCGAGCTCCAACAGGGCTTCCTGAACTTGCGACGGCGACGCATGGCATTGGCGTATGAGTTCGTCAACCGCGATGGGCTCGACGGCGAGGCGCTCCTTGAGCATGGCACCCAACCCGCCGGGCGGCCGCGTGGCGGCCGGAACCCTGGGCGGGGCAGGTGCGCGCGGCACCGTCGGTCCGGCCGGCGGTGCGACCTTCGGCGGCGGGGCGACGACGAAGGGGGCGAGGATCGCCTGCACGTCGGCGGCACTCTCGACCAGATGCGCGCCTTCGCGCAGGAGTTGATTGGTGCCCCGATGCCGCTCGTCGAGCGGCGTGCCCGGCACCGCCATCACCTCGCGCCCCTGATCGCCGGCAAAGCGGGCGGTGATGAGGCTGCCGGAGCGGACGGCTGCCTCGACCACGATCACGCCGAGCGAGAGCCCGGAGACCAGCCGGTTGCGCCGGGGGAACTGCGCCGGAGTCGGCGTGGCGCCGAGCGGGCGCTCGCTCACCACCGCCCCCACCTCGGCGATGCGGGCCATCAGCCCGTCGTGCTCGGGCGGATAGACGACGTCGAGGCCGGTGGCGATGACGGCGACGGTGCCGCCGCCCTTCAGGGCCCCTTCGTGCGCAGCACCGTCGATGCCGCGGGCGAGGCCCGAGACCACGCCGATGCCGCCCTCGGCCAGCGCCTGGGCGATGTCGCGGGCGAGCTTGCGACCGCCGGCCGAGGCGTTGCGCGCGCCGACCATCGCCACCAGCCGGCCGTGCAGGGCCGTGGGATCGCCCATGACGGCGAGCGCCCAAGGCGCATGATCGACTTCGGCGAGCAGCGGCGGATAGTCGGTCTCGCCGCGATAGAGAAAGCGGGCGCCGAGGGCATGGGTCCGCTCGCGCTCGCGTTCGACGTCGCCGGTGCGGGCGAGGCGCGGCGCCGCTTCCCCCAACTCCACGAGCGCGTCGATGGCGCGGCCGGGCGTGCGGTGGCGCAACAGCAGCTTGCCGATCTCGGCAGGGCCGAGGCCGGGCGTGCGGGCGAGGCGCAACAGCGCCAGGCGGTCGGCGTCGGTGTAGCGGTCCATGCCCCGTGGTCGACGCAGCGACCGCCGCCGTCAATCCCCCAGAAGACCGGCGGAGCGCCGGCCCCGCCGCTCCAGTCCCGCCTACGTCTCCCGGTCCATCCGCCCGAAGTCGGGCACCGAGAACCAGCCGAGCCCGAAGCGGATCGGCTCGTCGCCGAGAGAGACGTTGCCGGCGACGTCGATGGAGTTGGCGAGCGCCAGGTCCTGGTAGACGACCTCGATACCCAACCGGCCGGCGTCCTTGGTCGAGCCGATGGCGACGGCCTCGCCCTTCAGCCGGATCTCGCCGCCGTCGGGCGGGGGCACACCGGCGATGGCCTTGACCAGCGTCGACTTGCCGGCGCCGCTGTCGCCCGCCAGCGCCACGGTCTCGCCGTTGCGGGCGGCCAACGACGCACCTTGCAGCGCTCGCACGCCGCCGAAGCGCTTCTCCAGGTTGCGCACCTCCAACAACGGCGGTGCAGTCTCGTCACCCGCGGTGGCCGATGCCGCCATGGCGTTCGTCGACGCCACTGCCTTGCCTCCCGGTCGAGGACGGCCCGGCGGACAGCCGTTACCACCTAGCTCATGCGCGTCACCCGGTCGCGCCGGCCCGCGACGCGGCCAGCCGGAGGGCGTAGTCGATGGCCTCGACCAGACTGTCGGCGTTGGCAATGCCCAGGCCTGCGATGTCGAAGGCGGTGCCGTGGTCGACCGAGGTGCGAATGATCGGCAGCCCCAAGGTCACGTTGACGCCGTTCAGGGCACGAAACGTACCCGTTGCGGGATCGATGTCGAAGCCGAGCAGCTTGACCGGCACATGCCCCTGGTCGTGGTACATCGCGACCACGGCGTCCGACTGCCCGGCCTTCAGCTTGACGAACACGGTATCGCCCGGCACCGGCCCCTCGACGGCGAAGCCCTCGGCGCGCAACGCCTCGACCGTGGGTGCCGTCACGTCCACGTCCTCGCGGCCGAACAGGCCGCCTTCGCCCGCGTGCGGGTTGAGGGCGGCGACGGCGATGCGTGGCCGGTCGATGCCCAGCCGGCGCAGCGCCCCGTCGGTCAGTTCGACGACGCGGCGGATACGCGCGGGCGTCACCTTGTCCGGCACGTTGCGCAGGGCCGTGTGCGTGGTGACGTGGCTGACGCGAAAGCCGCCGTGCGCCAGCATCATCACCGAATCCCGCGCACCCGTGAGGTCCGCCAGAAGCTCGGTGTGGCCGGCATAGTCGTGCCCGGCCGCACCCAGCGCCTCCTTGCTCAACGGTGCGGTGACGATGGCCGCGACCTCGTCGTGGAGGGCAAGCCCGACCGCTTCGACGATGGCCTGATAGGCGATTTCGCCGGTCGCGGCCGACCAGCGGCCGGGCGGCGTCGGCGCCCGCGGCGGCCCGGCCGTGAGGCAGGCGAGGGCGGGCCATCCCGAGGCGTCCTCCCCGACCACCTCCTCGATGTCGTCGTGGACGAAGCCCAGCGTCTGGGCGGTTGCACGCAGCGTTGCGGTGCAGCCGACGACCACAAGCGACAGTTCACCCGCCTGGATGCGTGGACGCAGGACCGCGACCGCCTTGAGGATGATCTCGCAGCCGATCCCCGCCGGATCGCCCATGGTGATCGCCACGCGCGGCGCCAATGCAGCCCCCAATCTTCCTCGTCGATCGAGCACGTCCGTGCAGACTCGCGCGTGATTTGTCAAAAACAATCAGGCTGTGACAGCGCGGCGTCGACGATCCGCACGAGCAAGTCCTCGGCACCGAAGGCCCCCGACTTCGACAGCACGGTCACCCCGTCCCAGCGGCCGCCGCAAAGGCGCGACCACGGGACGCCGGCGGCGAAGGCAGCATCGACCTCCAGACGTGAGGCGCCGAGGGCGCGGGCCGTGGCGAGCAGCGTCTCGCCGCCGGTGACGAACAGCGTCCGCGGGGTGTCGATGCGCGCCAGTACCCCAGCCAGGCGCCGCTCGATGACGGCGGCGGCCACCGCCGGGTTCGTCGGCTCGACCGGGAAGGTGAGGACAGCGGCGGCGTGGCCCGCCAACGCCGGCATCATGCCGTCGTCCACGGGCACAACGGTATCCGGGTAGCGTCGCGCGAGGGCATCGAGCTGGCCGAGGGTTGTCGGGTGGACGGTGCCGACGAGGCCGAGGAGCGGCGCCCGGAGCCGGTCGACCACAGGCGGTGGGCCGCCGAGGGCTTGGGCGAGCCCGCCCGTGCCGCACCACAGGACCGGGCCGTCCAACGTCCGGCCGGCCGCCACGGCGGCCGCGAGGCCGCCGTCCGTCGCGGCATCGACGACGAGTACGGCGGCATCCGCCCTGACCACGTCGCCCGGCCGCCAACGCGCGGCACCGAGGCCGATGCCGCCGAGCACGTCGACCAGCGGCCCGCCCAACGCTTCGTGCCCGCCGTCGCCGTGTCGGCGCCACTGACGGCCATCGGCCGTGATCCGGCCCTGCGCCGGAAAGGCCGGCGCCAGCACGCAGCGCCGAAAGCGCCCCGAGCGCATCAGCACGGCCAGTTCCGCCGCCCAGTGCCCACGCAACAGGCTGTCGATCTTCTTGAAGACGAGGCCGCTCGGCCGCAGCCGGCGCGCGGCTTCGTCGACCGCGGACACGGCCTCGGCGGCAGTCCGTTCGCGGGTGGGCACGACGACGGCGCCGTCGTCGAGCACCAGCGGCAGATCGAGGTGGACGGACAGGGGGGCATCCGGCCGGGCGAAGGCCACGCCCGCGTCGAGCGCCCCCGTCAGGTCGTCGGCCAGGACCAGCGCGGCGCTCATCGCTTCGGGCTCACCACGGTGACGTCGATGCCCCGTTCGTCCAGCATCGACCGGGCATCGGCCGCGATCGCGTCGTCGACGATCACGCGGTGCACGGCCTCCAAGCCGACGATGCGGGCGAAGGCGGCGTCGGTGAACTTGGTCGCGTCGGCGAGCAGCACGATGCGGCGGGCGGCGCCGACGATGGCGCGCTTGGTCGCCGCCACCTCCAGCGAGGTATCGCTCGAGCCTGCCGGGCCGACCGCGTGCGCGCCGACGAAGGCGAGGTCGACGGTGAGCACGGTCGAGCTGCTGTCGAACAGTACGCTCTCACGACCGCGCAGAAGGCCCGCAGCCGCCTCCCCGATCGCCCGCTTGGCCCCGACGTGCAACAGCGCCGACATGGCCGCCTCGGGCTCGAAGGTGGCATGCAACGCGGTCGGCAGGACGGCGCCGCCGTGGGTGCGCTCCAGGTAGCCCTCCGCCTCCAACTGCTCCAGATCGCGGCGGATGGTGGCGGCCGACGCACCCGAGGCCGCGACCAGTTCTCGAATGGAGGCCGCTCCCGCGATCCGCACCCGTTCGACGATCCGCACCCGTCGCCGCGCCGGCATGGCCTCGGCATCAGGGTTCGCCGTCATGCCCGAGGGCTCCGGGGGCGAGCGGAAGGGCAGGCTGTGCCAGCGCCGCTCGGACGTGGCGGCCGCGTGCCGCCGGCTGGGGGTTGCTAGGAGGGCAAAAGCCTCCTGCGCCTGCGTTTCGAACGCGCCACCCGTCAGCCGCTCGTTGACGTCCAGCGGCTCGGCGACGGTGGCGCGCCCGCGCATGCGCGGGTTCAACGACGCCCACGGGTTCCGGAAGACGGCCTGCACCTCGGTGCGGAAGCGGCGCAGCGACGGGGCCTGGAGCCTGGCCACGTCCAGCCCGTCGACGAGCGCGCGTCCGTCGGTCCGCTCCAGCAGCTCGAGGATCGGCCGCGCCGTCGTCGTCTTGCCGCAGCCGCTCTCGCCGACCAGCGCCAGGGTCTGGCCCTGCACGAGGGTGACGCTCACCTTGTCGACCGCCTCCACGGTACCGACGGTGCCGCCGGGCAACCCCCCGCCCGTGACCGGGAAGTGCATGGAGACCCGATCGAGCTCCGGCATCGGCGCCGTCATCGGCCCTCCGCCAGAAGCCAGCAGGCGGCGGCGTGGGTCTCGATGCCGCGCCCGCTGGTGCCCGCGAAGTCGGGCGGCGTCTCCTTGCGGCAGCGCTCGAAGACGGAGGGGCGGCGAGGGGCGACGCGGCAGCCCGGCGGCTGGTCGGTCAGGGCCGGCGGCTGACCCTCGATGGCGTGGAGGCCGTCGACCTTCCGCTCCACCGTCGGCACCGAGCCGAGCAGGGCCTGAGTGCAGGGATGCGAGGGATGGTCGAAGACCTCGGCGGTCGGTCCCTTCTCCACCACCCGGCCGCCGTCCATCACTTCGATCCGGTGCCAGAGCTCGGCGACGATGCCGAAGTCGTGCGTGATGCACAGGACCCCCATGCCGGTCTCGGTCTGGAGATCCTTCAGGAGCTTCAGGTCCTGGGGGTGGATGGTGACGTCGAGCGCGGTGGTCGGCTCGTCGGCGATGATCACCTTGGGTCGGCCGGAGATGGCGATCGCTGCCACCATCCACTGCTTCATGCCGCCCGACATCTGATGCGGGAAGGTCTCCGTCCGGCTTTCCGGGGCGGCGACCTCGACCGCCCGCAACGCCGCCACGGCCCGCTCGCGCAGCAACCGTCGCGGCAAGCTCGCGCAGCGACCGCCCCGGCAAGCTCGGATCCTGGATGCGCAAGGCCTCGATCAGCCGGTTGCCGACGGTGAACAGCGGGTTGAGCGAGGTGTGCGGGTCTTGCAGGATCATCCCCACCTCGCGGCCGCGGATGCGCCACATCTGGCTTTCGCTCCTGGTCGGCAGGTCCTCGCCGACGATACCCGGCGTCTCGCCGGCGCGGAGGTCGAATCTGACGCCGTCGGCCGCGTTCATCGCCCCGGCCTTGGTGTCGATGCGGGTGGTGAGGTTCTGGACTTGCAGGATCGGTTCGGGGCTCACGTCGGACCTGCCGCGGACGTAGCCCGCCAAGAGGCCGAGGAACGTGCCCAGCACCGCGCCCATGGAGATGGTCAGGGCGTAGCGTGCCCCGTGCAGGATGCGGCTGAGCACGCAACGGCCGAGTAGGCCGGTGCCGAGGATGAAGTCGGCGGTGCCGCCGAAGACCAGGGGCGGTTGGAACCGGTTCCTCAGATGGACCTGATAGGAGTCGTGCGGGGCGATCAACTCGGCGAACCGCGCCGGGATCACCAGCGCGGCCAGGAGGATCACCGCGGAGAGGAGCGGATAGCGTCGCGCCCGCGCCCAGAGGCCCGGACGCTTCGGCTCAGCGGTAGCGGATGCGGGGGGCGACATAGGTGTACAGTGCGTCCACGAGGAAGTTGAGGACGAGGTAGACCACGGCGAGCTCGAGCGTCGCCGGCAGGCGGTAGAGCGCCACCTCCATCGTCGTCTGCCCGCGCCATTTGAGCGAGGCGCCGAAGTCGCCCTGCACGGCGTTGCCGAGGAAGGTCAGGTATTGCTCGTTGAGCGGCCGATCGAGGCCCCAATGGCGGCTGAGGTCCTCGATCTGCCGCGGGCTGGCGTCGTCGGGGAGCAGCGCGTCGATCGGGCTGCCCGTCATGTGCGACAGACCGAGCACGATGATGGTGATGATCCACAGCGCAACCAAGGACTGGAGGACGCGGATCAGAACAAAACGACGCATCGCTGCTCCCCGGAGACGGCTAGTTCGCCGCCTCGATCATGTGCCAGTGACCGTAGCCGTTGGAGGTCACCCCCGGATAGGTCCAGTCGGCGATGACGTTCGGATCGACCGCCATCTCGCCGTAGAGCGAGACCACCGGCATGTCGGCCTATTGCTCGTAGACATAGGTGAAGGCTTCGCGGATCAGCGCGTCGGGGGCCTCGAGGTCTCCCGTCGCGCTGATCACCACGATCTCGACGCGCTCGAGGCCGCGGCCGGTCGCGACGCGCGGGCGGATCAGGGTATCGAGCACGCCGAGGACGACGTCGCGCATGGTCGGGCTCCGTGAGCGTACCCCGGCGCCAAGCCGCCGCCGGGGCAGGAGGGGCGGGCGCCAGTTGCCGTTGGCGAGGCCGAAGGCGAAGTCGAACAGCCCTTCGCTCCACTCGCGCTGGGCCTCGAGCTCGCGGGCGCGCGCGCGTGCCTTCTCGGCGAACGGTGCGAGGTCGGGCTTCACCACCTCGATCCCCTGCGCCTCCATGGCGGCCAGCGCGCGGGCTTCCTCGTCGTCGCGGATCTCGACGTAGTAGGCGCTGCCGTCGAGGGCCGCCTCGATCAGGACCTCCTGCAACTCCTCACCCAGGTTCTGGAAGGTCCGCTCGTTGAGCACCACCGCGGAGGGGTTGAGCAGGTGGTCGGTGTCGATCAGGCAGTCGGTCACCTCGTTGAACGACACGGCGTAGAGCCCCTCGATCGGGTTCTCCATCGCGTCGGCGATGCCCTGCTGCAAGGCCAGATAGGCCTCGCCGTAGTCGATGCGCACCGGGTTGGCGCCGACCACGTCGGCAAACGGATCGGCTGGTCGGGCACGCGCACGCCGGCGAGACCGTCCGGGCTCTCGACTTTGCGCTTGGAGATGAGCCGGCGTGGCGAGTGCAGGCCGTGGTGCGAGATCATGCGCAGGTTGCGCTGCTCCCGCAGGTTCTCCTTCATGCTCTCGAACCGCTCCGTGTCCATGAAGCGGAGCATGTGATCCTCGTTCTGGAAGCCCCAGCCGACCGAGAGGAGCTCGAAGTCCGGGTTGAGTTCTCCTACCAGGACATGCCGCCCCACTGGAGTTGGGGACCCCGCTCTGCCCGCTCTCGGGAGTGGAGGGGACCGAGCCGAGGGCACCGCCCGGAAGCACCTCGATCTGCGAGCGGCCGTCGCTGCGCTCGGCGGCGAGTTCCGCTCGCCTTGATCGCGTTCTCGAGGTCTTGTGTCGGCAACGGTTGCGGGAAGCCCGTCACAGCTCTCGTCCGGCGAGGAAGCCGCCGTCGACGTAGACGATCTGTCCGGTGACGTAATCGGACGCGCGGCTGCACAAATAAAGGGCCGTTCCCTCCAAGTCCGGCGGCAGACCCTCCCGCTTCATCGGGATGTGCACCATCACCTTGTCGACCCAGGCACGGTCGTCGAACAGGGCCGTGTTCATCTCGGTGCGGAAATAGCCGGGGCCGATGGCGTTGACGTTGACGCCCGCCTTGGCCCACTCGACGGCCAGCGTGCGCGTCAACAAGAGTACGCCGCCCTTGCTCACCGTATAGGCGGGCCGGCGGGGCAGGCCCATGGTGCTGGTGAGCGAGCCGATGTTGAGGATCTTGCCGCCGCCCTTGGCGATCATGTGGCGGCCGAAGGCCTGGCAGGTCCAGAACGTCCCGTTGAGGTTGACGTCGAGGACGAAACGCCAGCGATCCTCGGGAAAGGTGGCGGAGTCCTCGCGGTGCTGGACGCCTGCCGCGTTCACCAGGACGTCGACGGCGCTGCCCTCGGCCGCGAGCCGGTCGGCGAGGTCGGTCACCGCCGCGCGGTCGGTGACGTCGAGGGCGATGCCCTCGGCCGCGACCCCCTCGGCGGCGAGGTCCTTGGCCGCCGCCTCGATGGTCGCCCCCTCGCGACCCGCCAACAGGACCTTGGCGCCGGCTTGGCCGAGGGCGAGACCGATCCGCTTGCCGAGGCCGCGGCTGCCGCCGGTGACCAGGGCAACGCGGCCGGAAAGATCGAACAGGTCGTGCAGCACGTCGCGCATGGTCAATCCCGCATTCCATGATGGCCGATCGCTCCGGTCGACTGCCGTCGAACCACCTCCGGAGCGAAGATCGTCTCGTTCGGTGGCGCCTCGTCTCCCTCCAGCCGAGAGAGTAGGATGGTCACCGCTGCCGCCGCCATCGCCTCTGTCGGCTGGCGCACCGTGGTCAGCGCCGGGGTCAGCAGGCGGCCGAGGAGAATGTCGTCGATGCCGACGACGGAGACGTCCTCCGGGACCGAGTGGTCCAGTTCGCCGAGGCCGCGCATGAGCCCGATCGCGGTCATGTCGTTGAGGGCGAGCACGGCGGTTGGCCGCGGTCGCAGCTCGACGAGACGACGTGCGGTGGCCCGCCCCAACTCCAAGAGGTCCGTATCGGCGAAGGTCACGTCCCGACGGGGCGCCTCGCCGACGAGGACCGGGGGGGGCGGCAGGCCGTGACGGGCGGCCGCCGCGAGAAAGCCATCGCGACGATGGACGCGGCTGCGCGCGTCGCCGGGTGCGGTGACGTGGGCCAGATGACGATGGCCGAGGTCGACGAGATGGTCCACGGCCGCCGCCGCGGCGCCGGCGTTGTCGAGCGACACCACGTCGACCAGCGCGTTGCCCACGTCCTCCTGGCGGACGTCAACGGCAACGACGTGGGCGCGGCGTTCCCGTGCGAGCAACCAGGTCAGCGAGTCGTCGAGCGCCGATGCGGTGACGAGTCCGCGCACGCCGAACGAGGCCAGCCGGTCGAGGGCGTCGCGCTCCACCGCACTCTCGCGCAGCGTGTTGCAGAGGAGCATGCCCCAGCCCCGCAGGCGGGCCGCCCGTTCGATGGCGACGGCAAGCTCGGCGAAGAACGGGTTGCTGACGGTCGGCACCAGCAGGCCGATCATCGGCGTGCGCCCGGTCTTGAGCTGGCGGGCCACACCGTTCGGCCGGTAGTCGAGAGCAGCGATGGCGGCAGCGATCCGCTCGGCCGCAGCGGCACCGACACGGCCGGCCCGGTCGTTCAGATAGTTCGACACCGTCGCCGCGGACACGCCGGCGGCGCGGGCGACTTCCTGGATCGTGCCGCCGGACACGTCGCCGGGCCCCCTGCCATGGGCGCGCGCGCCTCCGCGCGCCTTGCGTTTATCGATTTACGTAGGCTCTAGCAAGCAGGGGTCGTCGGGGCTGTCAACGACGGCGCATCCGCCGGAAGTTCGCCGCCGCTCAGGGCTTCTTCCCGCCGACCTTGTTCTCGGTGCCTTGGAGGAGACGGCGGACGTTGCCGGCGTGCTTGACCAGGATCACCAGCGCGATCAGGGCGAGGAGTTCTTGGTATTGATGATGGCCGAGGCCGTAGGCGGCGAGCGGGGCAGCGGCGGCGGCGGTAAGCGAGCCGAGCGAGACGTAGCGGGTGAGGGCGACCACGGCGGCGAAGGTGGTGAGCGCCACGAGCGCCACGACCGGCACCAGGGCGAAGAGGACGCCCGCGGCCGTGGCCACGCCCTTGCCGCCCTTGAAGCGGAGATAGATCGGCCAGCAATGGCCGACGACGGTGGCCAGCGCCACCACCTTCGCCATGTCCGGGCCGAACCCGGCGAAGGCGAGGCCCGCCGGCAGCCCGCCCTTGAGCGCGTCGAGGAGAAGGACGGCGGCGGCGAGACCCTTCCGGCCGGTGCGCAGCACGTTGGTCGCGCCGATGTTGCCCGAGCCGATCCGGCGGATGTCGCCCTCGCCGGCGAGCCGGGTGAGGACCAGGCCGAACGGAATGGCCCCGATCAGGTAGCCGAGGAGGCCGCCCGCCGCGAGCGGCCACCAGAAGGCGGGTCCACCCATCGGATCGATCATCGCCGATCCCCGAGCGCGAACACCTGCCGCCCGTCGACGAAGGTGCGGAGCACCCGGCCCTGCACGAGCCGGCCTTCGAAGGGCGTGTTCTTGGCGAGGCTGAAGAGGTCGCCCTCGCGGATCTTCCAGGGTGCCTCCGGATCGAACAGCACGAGGTCGCCGGGAGCGCCCGCCCGGAGCCGACCCGCATCGAGGCCGAGGATGGCGGCCGGTCCCGCCGTCAGGCGGTGCAGGAGGGTGAGCAGCGGCAAGGTACCCTCGTGGACGAGGCGCAGGCAGACCGGCAGCATGGTCTGCACGCCGATGGCGCCGAAGGCGGCTTGGGCGAAGGGCAGGCGCTTGCTGTCCTGGTCCTGCGGCCGGTGGTCGGAGGCGATGGCGTCGATCGTGCCGTCGAGCACGCCCGCCACCAGCGCTTCGCGGTCGACCTCGGTGCGCAGCGGTGGGCGCACCTTGGCGAAGGTGCGGTAGCCTTCGACCTCCAACTCGTTGAGGGTCAGGTGGTGCGGGCTGACGTCGCAGGTGACGCGCAGCCCCTTGGCCTTGGCGGCGCGGATGGCGGCCACCGCAGCGGCGGTCGAGAGCTGACTAGCGTGGTAGCGCGCCCCGGTCAGTTCGACGAGGTGGAGGTCGCGTTCGAGCATGATCAACTCGGCCGCGTGCGGGATGCCGGCGAGGCCCAGCCGCGTCGCGATGGGGCCCTCGTTCATCACGCCCGAAGGGGCGAGCGTACGGTCCTCCGGCCGCTGCACCACCAGGGCGTCGAACGGGCCGGCATAGGCCAGCGCCCGGCGCAAGACGCGGCTCTCGGCGATCGGGCGCATCACGTCGGTGAAGCCGACCGCGCCCGCCTCGAGCAGCAGGCCGATCTCGGCCAGTTGCTGGCCGGCGAAGCCGCGGGTAACGGCGGCATAGGGATGGACCTTGACGCCGCGGGTGCGTCTCGAGCGGCGTGCCACGTATTCGACCATGGCCGGGTCGTCGACCACGGGATCGGTGTCCGGCAGAAGGGCTATCGAGGTCACGCCGCCGGCCACGGCCGCGCGCGAGCCGCTGTCGAAGGTCTCCTTCTCCTCCTCGCCCGGCTCGCCGAAATGCACCGCCATGTCGACGAGGCCGGGGGCGAGGCAATGGCCCTCGGCGTCGATCACGGTGGCGCCCGGCGGCGCCGTGTCGGCGGCAACCTCGATGCCGAGGGCCGTGATGCGACCGTCCTCGATGCGCACGCCGCCAAAAGCGTCCAGGTCGCTCGCCGGGTCGAGCAGGCGCGCGCCGACGATCAGGGTGACGTAGCGGCTCATCGCTCGCCCCTGAGTTGGCGGGTCAGCACCTCCATCACGGCCATGCGCACGGCGACGCCCAGTTCCACCTGCTCCAGGATGGCGCTGCGCTCGAGGTCGTCGGCGAGCGTGCCGTCGATCTCGACGCCGCGGTTCATCGGTCCCGGATGCATGACGAGGGCATCGGGCTTGGCCGCGGCCAGCTTGTCCTGGGTGAGGCCGAACAGGCGGAAATACTCGCGCACGCTGGGAAAGAAGGCGCCCTCCATCCGTTCCAACTGGAGGCGGAGCATCATCACGATGTCGACGCCGTCGAGGCCGGCCGCCATGTCGTGGAACACCTCGCAGCCATAGAGGTCGACGCCCGTCGGCAACAGCGTCGGCGGGGCGACGACGCGGGTGCGGGCACCCATGGCGGCGAGCAGGAGCAGGTTCGAGCGGGCGACGCGGCTGTGCAGGACGTCGCCGCAGATGGCGACGGTCAGCCCGGCGAGCCGGCCCTTGCGCCGGCGGATGGTGAGTGCGTCGAGCAGGGCCTGGGTCGGGTGCTCGTGCTGGCCGTCGCCGGCATTGATCACCGCGCACTGGACATGGCGTGCGAGCAGCGCGACGGCGCCCGAGTCCTGGTGGCGGACGACCAGGATGTCGGGGTGCATGGCATTCAAGGTCATCGCCGTGTCGATCAGCGTCTCGCCCTTGCTGACCGAGGACGAGCGCACCGACATGTTGACGACGTCGGCAGAGAGTCGCTTGCCAGCCAGCTCGAAGCTGGTCTGGGTCCGGGTCGAGGCCTCGAAGAACAGGTTGATCTGGGTCAGGCCGCGCAGCAGCGGTCGCTTCTTGTCGGGCCGGCGGTTGAGCTCGACATAGCCGTCGGCGCGGTCGAGCAGGTCCTGGATCGCCCAGGGCTGCAACCCCTCGATGCCGAGGAGGTGGCGCTGGTCGAAGCCGAGCTCGTGCGGTGATGCGGACATGGGGCGCGTTATGGCGGCAAGGTGCGCCGGCTTCAATCGCCGATGGCGCCGCGCCAGCCCGCCTTTACCGCCTCCAGTTCCACGATCTCCGCAGCGGCCACGCGGACGAGGTCGAGGCGCGGCGGCGGCCGGCGCTGGCGCCAGCCGGCCAAGAGCGAGGCCGCCTGCGCCATGGGGTAGGGATCGCGGCCGGCGAAGACGGCCTGCCCGCGTGGCGCTCGCAGTGCAGCGAGCAGCCCGAGTGTGGCCGCGTCGGCGGCGAGCGCGCCCTCGACCACCACGGCCCCGCGGCTCGCGATGCGGTCCAGCGCCCGGTCGAGCACCAGGGCTCCCCGCAGCGCCACCCCATCCAGGCCTTCGGGGGCGCGGACGGTGGGGCCGGCGTCGTCGACGCACAGCAGCGCCAGGGGCCGGCCGTCGAGGCCGACTATGGCCGGCGCCGCGGCGCCGCCGGCGACGAGGCGACAGACGTCCGCGTCGTCGACCGCCACCAGCGTCGCGCTATCGAGGCCCGCGGCGAGCAGCCGGCCGTGCTGGGCGGCGAGGCTGCCGGCGCCGACCAGCACCGGCGTGGTCGGCGGCAGCTCCGCGCGCTCCGCCACCTCGGCGGCCAGTCGGCCCAGCACCTCGTGCGGCTGCATCCGGGCCGGCAGCAACTGGTGCCAGCCCGAAGCGCGGAGTGCCGATGTCGGCCGCCCGCTCGCGGGCTCCACGAGGCCGCTCGCCTCGCCCAGCCCCGACACCTCGGTCGCAACCGCCCCGCCGGTCAGCCGCCAACCCCAATACTGCGCGTGGGCGAGCAGCCAGCGAGCACCCGATGGCGGGGTCCGTGGCAAGCGGGGAAGCAGGGCTCCGTCGCCGAGGCGGAGCGGCAGCCGCAGCTCGTGTTCGTCGAGCACGGCCACGGTCCGGGCCTGGGCGATCGGCACGATCGCCTCGATGCGGAACCGCTCGGCGAGGCTGCCGAGGGCGGCGACCAGCCAACGCCAGACGTGGACCACGTCCACCGTTGGTCCCTCGGCCACGACGAGCGGCGGATTCGGGGCGGCCCGCACCGTACACACACGGTGGTCGCTCGTGATCGCTGCCAGTTCCATGGCGCGGTGGCCGACATGGAGGGCGGCGATGGCCGGGGGCTTGGGTGGCGCCATCTCAGCCGTGGCCGGCGCGCAGCCGCCGCACGCGCAGCCCTTGGGCTTCCAGCCCGGCCATCAGCTTGGCGGCGTGCTGGGCGTCCTTGGTCTCGACGGTGAAGGTGATCTCGGTCGACTTCACCGACAGGGCCGAAAACTCCCGGCGGTGGGTAACGTCGACGATGTTGGCGCCGAGGTCGGCGACCGCCGCGGCCGAGCCTGCGAGGTGGCCCGGCAGGTCCGGCACCTCGACCACGAGTTGCACCAGCCGGGAGCTGTCGACGAGGCCGCGGAGGATCACGGCGGAGAGCAGGCGCGGGTCGATGTTGCCGCCGCACAGCACGATCCCGACCGTCTGGCCGCGAAACCGCTCCGGGACCTTGGCGACGGCGGCGAGCGCCGCGGCCCCGGCCCCCTCCACGACCGTCTTTTCGATCTCCAGGAGCTCCAGGATCGCCGCTTCCAAGTCGGCCTCCTCGACGAGCACGACGTCGTCGACCAGGGCCTCGATGATCGGCAGGGTGAGCTTGCCCGGCTGCTTGACGGCGATGCCGTCGGCGATGGTCGGCCCGCCCGCGGCAGGCGGCAGGCCGTCCCTGAGCCGCTGCACCGAGGGATAGAGGGCGGCCTCCACGCCGACGATGCGGATCGTCGGCTTGATCGCCTTGGCGGCGACGGCGATGCCACCGATCAGCCCGCCGCCGCCGATGGGGACCACCAGCACGTCGAGGTCGGCAAAGGCCGCCAGCATCTCGAGAGCGACCGTGCCCTGGCCGGCGATGACGCGGGCGTCGTCGAAGGGATGGATGAGGGTCAGCCCTTCGGCGGCGACCAGATGGCGGGCGTGCTCCATCGCCTCGTCGACGCCCTCGCCCTCGAGCACGACCCGGGCGCCGAGGCGCTCGGTGTTGGCGACCTTCACGAAGGGCGTGTGGCGCGGCATGACGATGGTCGCCTGGATGCCCTGGCGCCGGGCGTGATGGGCGACGGCCTGGGCGTGGTTGCCGGCCGACGCGGCGATGACGCCGCGCGCCCTGGCCGCGGCGTCGAGCTGCATCAGGCAGTTGCACGCACCCCGGTCCTTGAAGGCGGCGGTGTATTGCAGGTTCTCGAACTTGAGGACGAGCCGGCAGCCGCGCAGCTCCGACAGCGTCTCGGAGACGATGCAGGGCGTGGCGACGACGTGTCCGGCGATCCGTGCGGCGGCAGCGGCGACGTCGGCGGCGGTGACCGCCAGGGCAGACGTCATGGGAACAGCGCCGGCTGCGTCAGCCCGCTGGTCTCGTCGAAGCCCAGCATAGAGTTGAGGTTCTGCACGGCCTGACCGGCGGCGCCCTTGACCAGATTGTCGATCACCGAGACGAGGACGGCGTGGCCTTCCAAGCGGTCCTCGTGCACCGACATCAGGCAGCGGTTGGTGCCGCGCACCTCGCGGGTGGCGGGCGCCCGACCGCCCGGACGCACGGCGACGAACGGCTCGCCCGCATAGCTCTCACGCAGGATCTGCTCCGCGTCGCGGACGCCGACGCCCGAGCGCAGCCGCACGTAGATGGTCGAAAGAATGCCGCGGTTCAGCGGCAGCAGGTGCGGGGTAAAGCGGACGTGCACGCCCTCGCCGGCGGCGGCCGACAACCCCTGCTCGATCTCCGGCAGATGCCGGTGCTTGCCGATGCCGTAGGCGTGGAAGCCGTCCTGGACCTCGGTGAACAGCAAATCCTCCCGGAGCGACCGGCCGGCACCGGTCACGCCGGATTTGGCATCGATGACGATGCCGTCGGGCGCGATGGCCTGGGCCGCCAGGAGCGGCACCAGCGGGAGCTGGGCGGCGGTCGGATAGCAGCCGGGATTGGCCACCAGCCGGGCCGCGCGCACGGCCTCGCGATGGTGCTCCGTCAGGCCGTAGACCGCTTCGGCCTGGAGCTCCGGGGCAACATGCGGGTGGCCGTACCAGGTCTCGTAGAGGGCGGTGTCGCGCAGGCGGAAGTCGGCGGAAAGGTCCACCACCTTCAGCGACGACGGCAGCGCCTTGACGACTTCCTGCGTGGTCGCGTGCGGCAGGCAACAGAAGACGGCGTCGACCTGGTCGAAGGGCACGTCGCCGATCTTGATCAGGTCCGGCAGCCGAGCCTCGCTCAGATGCGGAAAGACGCTCGCCGCCGGCTTGCCGGCCTGGCGGTCGGCGGTGAGGTAGGCGATCTCCAGGCGGTCGTGCCCGAGTGCCAGGCGGATGGTCTCGGCGCCCGTGTAGCCGCTCGCCCCCAGAATCGCGATCCGCGCCGTCGTCGCCATGGTCAGCCCTTCTCCTCGTCTTCTACGTGGCTTAAAGCCAACCGCCGTCGGGGGGCAAGGTGCAGACGGGAGCGAGGTGGCATGCGGGTGCTGGTGGTCGGCAGCGGAGGACGGGAGCACGCGCTCGCCTGGGCACTGGAAGCTTCGCCCCTGGTGGACGCGCTGTTCGCAGCACCGGGCAATCCGGGCATCGGCGAGGTCGCGACGCTCGTCCCCATCGCTGCGACCAACGTCGTAGGCTTGGTGGAGTGGTGCCGCGCCAACGCGATCGACCTCGTCGTCGTCGGTCCCGAAGCCCCGCTCGCGGCGGGCCTCGTCGACGCCTTGACCGAGGCCGGCATCAAGGCGTTCGGGCCCAGCCGTGCGGCGGCGCGGCTGGAGAGCTCCAAGGCCTTCGCCAAGGCGTTCTGCGACCGGCACGGCATCCCCACTGCTGCCTTCGCCGTGTTCGAGGACCGGGCGGCGGCGGTGGCGCATCTGGAGACGACGGGCGTTCCCCTCGTCGTCAAGGCGGACGGGCTCGCCGCCGGCAAGGGGGTCGTGGTCGCGGCCAGCATGGACGAGGCGAGGGCCGCCATCGACGGCATGTTCGACGGGGCGATGGGGACGGCCGGCCACCGCGTCGTGCTGGAGGAACGGCTCGAGGGCGAGGAGGTGAGCCTGTTCGCGCTGTCGGACGGACGCCACGCGCTCGCCCTCGGCACGGCGCAGGACCACAAGCGCGTCGGCGAGGGCGACACCGGGCCGAACACGGGCGGCATGGGCGCCTACAGCCCGGCGCCGCAACTGACGCCCGAACTGGAAGAGCGGGTGATGGCCGAGATCGTCCGGCCGACGCTCGCCGGCATGGCCGCCGAGGGCCATCCGTTCACGGGCTTTCTGTATTGCGGGCTGATGTTGACCGGGGCCGGCCCCAAGCTGATCGAGTACAACGTCCGGTTCGGCGACCCCGAATGCCAAGTCGTGCTGCCCCGCCTGATGACCGATTTGGGCCAGCTCCTCTTGGGCGCGGTGGATGGCATGCTGGAGCACATGAGCCTGCGCTGGCGTCCCGAGTCCTGCCTCGGCGTGGTGCTGGCGAACCGCGGATACCCGGGCGAGCCGGTAGCGGGCGACGCCATCGACGGTTTGGCCGCCGCCGCCGCGATGGCGGACGTGCACGTGTTCCACGCCGGTACCAAGACCGAGCACGGCCGCGTCCTTGCTGTGGGCGGTCGCGTTCTGTGCGTTGCCGCCACCGGTGCCGACCTCCGGGTGGCCCGCGACCGGGCGTACGCGGCGGTCGACCGCCTCGCCTGGCCCGCCCGCATGTTCCGTCGCGACATCGGCTGGCGGGCTTTGGGCGGGAACGGGGCAGGCCGCTAGTTGTGCCTCCGGCAGCACGGCCTATCATGGGGTCACTTGCAGCTTCGAGGTGAACATGCCCGTCCGCACCGCTTTTCTGCCGCTCGATGCGGCCCGCCACGGCATCCTGGCCACGTTTGGGCTGGTGCTGGGCGCGAGCCTTCTGCTCACGCTGTCCGCGAAGATTCAGGTGCCGTTCTGGCCCGTACCGATGACGTTGCAGACCGGTGTGGTGCTGCTGCTGGCCATGCTCATGGGACCGCGCCTCGCCGTTGCCGCGGTGCTGCTCTACCTCGCGCAAGGGGCGACGGGCCTGCCGGTTTTCGCCGGCACCCCCGGCAAGGGTGTCGGGCTCGCCTACATGATGGGGCCGACCGGCGGCTATATGGCCGGCTGGCTCCTCGCCGCCGCCTTTCTCGGCTGGTTCGCCGAGCGCTGGCAGGCACCGTTGCTCCTGTTCCTTGCCGCCCTGGTGGCCGTCGCCCTGAACTACGCGCCGGGTCTCCTCTGGCTCGCCCAGTTCACGGGCTGGGACCACGTGCTGGCGCTGGGTGCGATGCCGTTCCTCCTGGGCGACGCCGTGAAGGCGGCACTCGCGGTGGCCCTGGCGGTGGCGGTTCGAGGTGCGTGGCTGCGGCGTACCTGACCCGTTGACCCGCGTCCTCCGCCCCACCCCGTCCATCATCGAGGAGGCTGCTCAGGTCCTGCGCCAGGGCGGACTCGTCGCCTTTCCGACCGAGACGGTGTACGGCCTCGGCGCCGTTGCCACCAACGACCGGGCCGTGGCCCGCATCTTCCAGGCCAAGGGGCGGCCGGCGCACAACCCCTTGATCGTCCACGTCGCCGACCGGGCGGCGGCCTCGCCGCTTGCCGTCTGGACCGAGGCCGGCGAGGTCCTGGCGGCGGCCTTCTGGCCGGGTCCGTTGACGCTCGTGCTCGCCCGCGAGCCGTCGGCGCCGATCAGCCCGCTCGTGACCGTCGGGCTCGCGACCATCGCCGTGCGCGCGCCGGCGGCGCCGACCGCGCAGCGGCTTCTCCAGGCGACGCTGCTGCCGCTGGCGGCACCCAGCGCCAACCCCTCGGGCGGCGTGAGCCCGACCACGGCGGCCCACGTGGTCGAGGGGCTGGGCGACGCGCTCGACCTGGTGCTCGACGGCGGCCCGTGCAGCGTCGGCCTGGAGAGCACCGTCGTCGACGTCAGCGGCGAGCCGCCGCGACTGCTCAGACCGGGCGGGGTGCCGCGCGAGGCGATCGAGCGGCTGGTGGGGCCGCTCGCCGACGTGGCGGAGGACGCGCCGGTGCAGTCGCCGGGCCAGCTCGCCAGCCACTACGCGCCGAGCCGGCCGGTCAGGCTCGACGCGCTGCACCCGGCACCCGGCGAGGCGTTCCTCGGCTTCGGTGCGGTGGCCGGCGCCGGGGCGTCGGTCGCTGCCAACCTCAGCCCTTCGGGCGACCTCGAGGAAGCGGCCCGCAACCTGTTCGCCATGCTGCGGGCACTCGACCGGGCCGAGGTCGCCGCCATCGCCGTGGCGCCCATTCCGGCGCGCGGCCTCGGCGAAGCGATCAACGACCGCCTGCGGCGGGCGGCGGCGGAGCGCAGCTGAGGGGCGGTCAGGCCGCCCGTTCCGTCACCTCCGCCCGGAGCCGCTGCTCGGCGGCCCGGATCAGGTCCCAGCGGACCTCGCCGGCCTCCGCGGTCTTGACCCACGGCCAGCAGACCAACTTGTAGCCGTCGTCGGTGAATGCATCCATCCGCACCACGGGCGCCGGCTCGGTCAGTACCTTCGGATGCGCCTCGAGCACGGCCAGCAGGGCGCGCTCCGCTTCCTCGACCGGCAGCCCGGTCTTGACCTCGAAGCCGAGGTCGAGCCGCTTGGTGTCGGCCGCCGTGGCGTTGGTGATCACGCTCGACCAGATGGCGTTGTTCGGCACGATCAGGTGCGAGTTGTCGAAGGTCGTGATGTGGGTGCTGAACAGGCTCACCCGGTCGACCGTACCCGTCACCCCCGCCGCCGTGATCGAGTCGCCCACGTCGAATGGCCGCTGCGTCATGATCAGGAGACCGGAGGCGAAATTGGACAAGGTGCCCTGGAGCGCGAAGCCGACGACGAAGCCGGCGGCGCCGAGGGCGGCGACCAGCGGCGTGACGTTGACCCCGAGCGCCGAGAGCCCGATCAGCGCGCCGACGAAGAACACCAGCCGCCGCGACCATCGCACGACGAACCGGCGCAGGAGTTGCGAGCCGGTGCGCGACAGGGCGAAGCCGGCGGCGAGCGCCCAACTGAAGGCGAGGCCCGCGAAATAGGCGCCGACGATCACGGCGAGAAAGATGCCGACACGCTGCGCCAGGGCGATGCCGCCCTCGTCGGACACGGCCCAGGCGCGGATCGTCGCCCAGGCCGAGCGGGGATCGGTCCAGTCGACCTGGATACCGCTCACGGCATCCGCGTAGAGCCTGAAGGTCGTGGCGTCGCCACCTTTCGTCTCGTAGTCGTCGAGCACGAGGGCGAGCCGCTCGAGCAAGGCGCCGCGACGGGCCTGCAACTCGCCCGCCCGCTCGCCGAGGGCCGTGCGGTCCGCCGTCGAGACGTCGGCGCCGAGCAGGGTCGACGGCGGCGGTTCGGTGCCGGCGGCTTCGGCTGCCTCCAGATCGGCGATCCGGCGCAGTTGGAGCTGCACCACGCCGAGTTCGGTCACCGTCGCCTGGACGAGGCCCTGCCATGCCGCGATCTCGTGCTGGAGCTGGTCCACCGTCAGGGGGCGCAGCAGGATCGTCAGCGCGCTCACCGGCACGGTGGGCTCGACCGCCGTCACGGCAAGCGCGCGGTCCGGCCCATCCTGGGCCAGGGCGGGCGACGTGCCCGCGAGTATCGTCAAGGCCAGCACCAGCACGCGCAGCATGGATGTCCCCCACCGTCCCGGCCGAAGACGGCTCGGCGACGTGACCGCTTGGTAAGGTGCGCTGGCGGCGCGTCAAGGTGTGACGCGCGACGGAGATCGAGGGTGCGACTTTCCCGCTTTGCGCGGCCGGGCGTTCGACCTAAGCAGGACGAGCGACAACTTCTCGAAAGGGATCGAGCCGATGCGCGGAGTGTTGGGAGCGATCGTCGCTTGGACGATGGGGATCGGGAGTGCCGCCGCATTCCAGCCCGCCATCATCTTCGACATGGGCGGCAAGTTCGACAAGTCGTTCAACGAAGCGGCGTTCATGGGTGCCGAGCGATTCAAGCGCGAGACGGGGATCGACTACCTCGAATTCGAGATCTCGAACGAGGCCCAGCGCGAGCAGGCGCTGACCCGGATGGCGAGCCGGGGCGCGAGCGTGGTGGTCGGCGTCGGCTTCGGCTTCACCAGTCCCTTGACGCAGATCGCCGCCGACTTCCCCGACACCGAGTTCGTCATCATCGACAGCGTGGTCGAGCTGCCGAACGTGCGGTCGGTGGTGTTCAAGGAGCACGAGGGCAGCTTCCTCGTCGGCATGGCGGCGGCGATGGCGTCGGAAACCGGGCGCATCGGCTTCGTCGGCGGCATGGACATCCCGCTCATCCGTAATTTCCGGCACGGCTACGAGCAGGGCGCGCGGTACGTGAACCCCGACATCCAGATCATTTCGAACATGACCGGCGACACGCCGGCCGCCTGGAACGACCCGACCAAGGGGGCGGAGCTGGCTCGCAGCCAGTTCGACCGGGGCGCCGACGTGGTCTACCACGCGGCCGGCGGCACCGGTCTCGGCGTGTTGCAGGCGGCGGCGGACGCCGGCAGGCTCGGTATCGGCGTCGACAGCAATCAGAACTACCTGCATCCGGGCTCGGTGCTGACCTCGATGCTCAAGCGCGTCGACGTGGCGGTCTACAACGCCTTCAGGGATGCCAAGAACGGCGAGCTCGCGGGCGGCACGATGAGCCTCGGCCTCGCCGAGGGCGGCGTCGGCTACGCCTTCGACGAGTTCAATCGCGATCTCATCACGCCGGAGATGCAGGCGGCCATCGAGGATGCCAAGGCCAAGATCGTAGCCGGTGAGATCGTGGTCGAGGACTACTACGCGACCCAGTAGGGACGGCGGTCGGTGGCGCCGGCGATCGAGCTTCGCGGCATCGACAAGCGGTTCGGCGCGGTCCACGCCAACCGCGCCGTCGACCTGACGGTGGAGGCCGCGACGATCCACGGCATCGTCGGCGAGAACGGCGCCGGCAAGTCGACGCTGATGAACGTGCTCTACGGCTTCTACCGGGCCGACGCCGGCACCATCGCCGTCGACGGCAAGGAGCTCGCCGTCAGCGGACCCGACGACGCCATTCGCGCCGGCATCGGCATGGTCCACCAGCACTTCATGTTGGTCGAGCCGTTCACCGTGCTGGAGAACCTGTTGCTCGGCGCCGAGGGCGGTTGGCGCCTTGCGCCGGGCCGGGCCAGGGCCCGCGCCGAGTTGGAGCGGCTGGAGCGGGCCTATCGCCTGGAGGTCGACCTCGACGCCAAGGTCGAGGACTTGCCGGTCGGCATCCAGCAGCGGGTCGAGATCCTGAAGGCGCTCTATCGCGGCGCCAAGGTGCTCGTCCTCGACGAGCCGACCGGCGTCTTGACGCCGCAGGAGGCGGACGAGCTATTCCGCATCCTGCGCGACCTGAAGGCCCAGGGCCGGACCGTGATCCTGATCACCCACAAGCTCCGGGAGATCATGGCCGCGACCGACCGGGTGAGCGTCATGCGACGCGGCGAGATGGTCGCGCATCGCGCGACGGCCGAGACCTCGACCGCCGAGCTGGCCGAGCTGATGGTCGGCCGCAAGGTGCTGCTCCGGGTCGAGAAGGGGTCGGCCCGGCCGGGGCGCAACGTGCTGGAGGTCGACCGTGTCACCGTCCGCGACGGCCAGGGCGTCGCCCGCGTCAAGGACGCCCGCTTCGTCGTGCGGGCGGGCGAGATCGTCGGCATCGCCGGCGTCACCGGCAACGGCCAAACCGAACTGCTGGAGGCCATTGCCGGCATCCGCCCGGCGGCGGCGGGGACGATCCGCATCGACGGCGAGCCGGTGGTGGCGGGCGACCGGCCGAAAGCCTTGGGGCACGTGCCCGAGGACCGGCTGCGCATGGGGCTCGTCCGCAGCTTTCCCGCCTGGGAGAACGCCATCCTCGGCCATCAGGCGGAGCCGGCCTACGGGGCGGGCGTGCTGCTCGACAAGGGCGGGATCGTCGCCATCTGCCGCCGCTGGATGCAGGGCTACGACGTGCGACCGGCGGACCCCGATCTGCGCGCGGTCGCCTTCTCCGGCGGCAATCAGCAAAAGCAGGTGGTGGCGCGCGAATTGGAGCACGGACCGTCCCTCGTCCTGGTCGGCCAGCCCACCCGCGGCGTCGACATCGGCGCCATCGAGTTCATCCACAAGCAGTTCGTCGCCATGCGCGACGCCGGCAAGGCGGTACTCCTGGTGTCGGTCGAACTGGACGAGATCCTGGGCCTCGCCGACCGCATCCTCGTCATGTGCGCGGGCGAGATCACCGGCGAACTTGCCGCCGCCGAGGCCGACGAGCGCCGCATCGGGCTGATGATGGCCGGCGTGACCGAGGACGCCGCCTGATGGCCGGCGCCGCCGGCTCGCTGCCGCGCTGGGTCGACATGGGCCTGCTGCCGCTCTTGAACCTGACGGCCGCGTTCCTCGTCACCGGGCTGATCGTCTGGGGGCTGGGGGAGAGCCCGTGGCAGGCGCTGCAACTGATGGTCTACGGCGCCTTCGGCTACGGCTCGGCCTGGGGCTACACCCTCTTCTACGCCACCAACTTCGTCTTCACCGGCCTCGCCTTCGCCGTCGCCTTCCATGCCGCCCTGTTCAACATCGGCGCCGAGGGCCAGGCCTATCTGGGCGGGCTCGGGGTGGGCCTCGTCTGCCTCGCCCTCGATCGCCATCTGCCCTTCGCCCTGATCCTGCCGCTGGCCATCCTGGGGGCCGCCGCCTTCGGCGGACTTTGGGGCGCTGTGCCGGGCTATCTCCAGGCCAAGCGCGGCGCGCACGTGGTCATCACCACGATCATGTTCAACTTCATCGCCGCCGCCGTGATGACCTATCTCCTGGTCGACGTGCTGATCAACCCGGGCCAGGCGACGCCCGAGACCCGCCGCTTCGCCGCGGCCGCGACCATGCCGCGCCTGCACGAGATCGGCGCCTGGCTCGGCCTTTCGCTCGCCCGCTCGCCGCTGAATCTGGCCGCCGTCATCGCCCTGCTGGCCGCCTTCGGCGTCTGGCTCCTGCTCTGGAAGACGCGGTTCGGCTACGCGCTGCGCGTCACCGGTCAGAGCGAGCATGCCGCCGTCTATTCCGGCATCGACCCGGCGCGCATCACCATCCTTGCCATGGCGCTCGCCGGGGCACTGGCCGGTATGATGGCGCTGAACGAGATCATGGGCGCCCAGCAGCGCCTGCTGTTGGGCTTCACCGGCGGCTTCGGCTTCGTCGGCATCGCCGTGGCGCTGATGGGCCGCAACCATCCCTTCGGCATCGTGGTCGCCGCCGTCCTGTTCGGCGCCCTCTACCAGGGCGGCTCGGAACTCGCCTTCGACATGCCGACCATCAGCCGCGAGATGGTCGTGGTCATGCAGGGGCTCGTCATCCTGTTCTGCGGGGCCTTGGAGAACATGTTCCGGCCGACGCTCGTCCGCCTGTTCACCCGTCAGCCACGGCTGCGGGAGGCCTAGGCCTTGGACCTCTTCCTTCAGGCGGTCCTCTTGTTGGACAGCACGATCCGCCTCGCCACGCCCCTGGTCCTGGCAGCCCTCGCCGGCCTTTTCGCCGAACGCTCGGGCATCGCCGACATCGGCCTCGAGGGCAAGATGCTGGGGGCCGCCTTCGCCGCCGCCGCCACGGCTGCCGTCACCGGCGACGCCTGGCTCGGGCTGCTGACCGGCATCGCCGTCGGCGTCGTCGTCTCGCTGGTCCACGGCTTCGCCTGCATCACCCACAACGGCAACCAGATCGTCTCGGGGGTCGCCATCAACATCATGGTCGCCGGACTCGCCCCGACCCTGGCCGATGCGTGGTTCGGCGAGGCCGGGCGCACGCCGCTGCTCTCGGGCGACGCGCGATTCGCCTCGATCACGCTGCCCTTCGCCGAGACCCTGGCGCCCGTGCCGATCCTTGGTCCGCTCTACTCCGTCCTGATCTCAGGCCACAACGTTCTGGTCTATGTCGCGGCAATGGCAGTACCTTTGACGTGGTACGTGCTCCACCGCACGCGCTTCGGCCTGCGGCTGCGGGCGGTCGGCGAGCACCCCGAGGCGGTCGACACCGCGGGCATCTCCGTCACTTGGCTGCGCTATCGGGCGTTGGTCTGCACCGGCATTCTCTGCGGCATCGCCGGGGCCTATCTCTCGACGGCGCACAGCGCGTCCTTCATCCGCGACATGACGGCGGGCAAGGGCTTCTTGGCGCTCGCGGCCCTCATCTTCGGCAAGTGGCGGCCGGTGCCGGCGCTCCTGGCGTGCCTGCTGTTCGCCTTCGCCGATGCCGTCCAGGTGCGGCTCCAGGGCGTTGATCTGCCGCTGGTCGGTCGGGTGCCGACCCAGGCGATCCAGGCGCTGCCCTACGTCTTGACGGTGCTGCTGCTTGCGGGCTTCGTCGGGCGAGCCGTGGCGCCGAGGGCGATCGGCCGACCCTACGACAAGGAGCGCACCGGTGGCTGACGAGTTGTTCGAGGCGGCGTTCGCGGCGCGGTTGAACGCTTACGCTCCCTATTCCGGCTTTCCGGTCGGCGCCGCGTTACGCACCGACGACGGCCGCATCTTCGTCGGCTGCAACGTCGAGAACGCGGCGCATCCCCAAGGCCAGTGCGCCGAGGCGAGCGCCATCGGCGCGATGGTCTCGGTCGGCTCCAAGCGCATCGTCGAGGTGCTGGTGGTGGCGGGCGGCGACGCCTTGATCAGCCCGTGCGGCGGCTGCCGCCAGCGGCTGGCCGAGTTCGCGCATCCGGCAACCCCGGTCCATCTGGCGGGGCCGGACGGGGTCAAGCGGACGATCACCGTTGGCGAGTTGCTGCCCTTGGGTTTCGGCGGTGCCCATTTGACCGGCGCCGCGCCGGGACCGCCCATGGGTGCCGTCGACCGCCTCCGCCAGCTTCGCCACGCCGACACCGCCCGCATCGCCATCCAACTCGGCAGCGGGCTCGGCCTCGTCGCCGATCTGTTGGAGGAGACCGATGTCGTCGGCTACGAGGAGTTGGCGGGCTTCCCGCGCCCGACGGTGACCGGGCACCGCGGCCGGGTGGTGGCCGGCCTCGTCGGCGGCGTGCCGGTGCTCTGCCTGCAGGGGCGGGCGCACCTTTACGAGGGCGGCCCGGTCGCTGCGTTCAACGGTCCGATCCGTGTCCTCAAGGCACTGGGCATCCGCCTCTTGATCCTGACCAACGCCGCCGGTGCCATTGCCGACCATGTCGAGCCGGGCGAGATCGTCCAGATCGCGGACCACGTGAACGCTACCGGCCGTAACCCGCTGATCGGTCCGAATGCGGACGACATCGGTCCAAGATTTCCAGATATGTCAGATGTTTACAGCCATCGCCTAAGAAAGATCGTGAAGAAAGTCGCGGACGACGCAGGCATCGATCTAGCCGAGGGGGTCTACCTCGCCACGCTCGGGCCCTGCTTCGAGACGCCGGCGGAGGTCCGCGCCTTCCGGGCGCTCGGTGCCGATCTCGTCGGTATGTCGACCGTGCCGGAGGCGATTTCGGCGCGGCACGCGGGGCTGGAGGTGCTCGGCTACTCGGCGGTGACCAACCATGCGGCCGGGCACGCGGCGACGACGCTGAGCCACGCGGAGACCCTCCAGGTGGGGGCGGTGGCCGGGGCCAAGCTCGCCCGCCTGCTGCGCGTCGCCTTGCCGGAGGTTCGTCGTGCGCTCGGTTGACGACCGGCGGGCGGCGGCGCGGGCCATCGCCTGTCTGGATCTGACCGCGCTCGGCCCGAACGACGACGCCGCATCGGCCGCGGCCCTGGCGCTGCGGGCGCGCGCGGCCGGCGTCGCTGCCGTGTGCGTCTGGCCGGCCTTCGTGCCGACGGTGGCAGCGCTCCTGACGGGATCGGGCGTCCGCATCGCCACGGTCGCGAACTTTCCGGCCGGCGGTGACGACCTCGCCATGGCCGCGGAGGAAGCTGCGCGCGCCTTCGCCGCCGGTGCCGACGAGGTCGACGTCGTCGCCCCGCTCGACGCCATCGAGGACGGCGACGTCGAGGCCGTGGGCGAACTGATCCAGCTCTGCAAGACGCGCACACCGCCCGGCGGTACGCTCAAGCTCATCCTGGAGACCGGTCGTTTGGCCGAGCCGCCGGTGATCACGGCCGCGGCGCGGGCGGCGGTCATGGCCGGTGTCGACATGCTGAAGACCTCAACCGGCAAGATCGAGGTGGGCGCCACGCGGGAGGCGGCGGCGGTCTTGCTCGGCGTCATCGCCGAGGCGGGTGGGCGCGTCGGCCTCAAGGTTTCGGGTGGCGTGCGTACGGCGGAGGAGGCGGCATCGTATCTCGCCTTGTGCGACGACGTGATGGGGCCGGACTGGGCCACCCCCAAGACCTTCCGCATAGGCGCCTCGTCGCTCCTCGACGCGCTCGAAGCCCGGCGCTAAAGACGAGGGGTCTTCCCCCGACAAGGCGGTCGTCCCATGCTCGTGCAGGAGATCATCGCTCGCAAGCGCGATCGGCTGAAGCTCAATGCCGACCAGATCCGCCGCGTGGTGGCCGGGATCGCCTCGGGCGAGGTGCCCGACGCGCAGGCGGCCGCACTCGCCATGGCCATCGTGCTCAACGGCATGGACCGCGAGGAAACGGTGGCCCTGACGCTGGCCATGCGCGACAGCGGTCAGGTGTTGGCGTGGGATCTGCCGGGGCCGGTGGTCGCCAAGCACTCGACCGGCGGCGTCGGCGACAAGGTTAGTCTCGTCGTGGCCCCGGTGCTGGCCGCCTGCGGCGCCTACGTACCCAAGATCTCGGGGCGGGGCCTCGGCCACACCGGCGGCACGCTGGACAAGCTGGAGGCCATTCCGGGCTACGCCACCCGGCCCGATCTGGAGGTTTTCCGCCGCGTGGTGCGCGAGGTCGGCTGCGCCATCGTCGGCGCGTCGGACGACGTGGCACCTGCCGACAAGCGTCTCTACGCCATCCGCGACGTGACCGCGACGGTCGAGAGCGTGCCGCTGATCACGGCATCGATCCTGGCGAAGAAGCTCGCCGCGGGGCTCGACGGCTTGGTCATGGACGTGAAGGTCGGCTCGGGCGCCTTCCTGCCGAGCCTCGGCACGGCGCGGGAACTGGCGACCAGCCTGATCGACGTGGCCGAGGGTGCGGGGCTGCCCTGCCGGGCGCTGTTGACCGACATGAACCAGTGCCTCGGCACCGCCGCCGGCAACGCCGTGGAACTGCGCGAGGCGGTTGCCATGCTCCGGGGCGAGCCGGTCGACTGGCGGCTCGAGGAAGTGGTGGTGGCCTTAGCCGCGACCGCCCTGGTGCTCGCCGGGATCGACGACGACGAGGACCGGGCTGCCGAGCGCGCGCAGGCGGCGATCACGTCCGGTGCGGCCGCGGAGCGCTTCGGCCGCATGGTGCACGGGCTCGGCGGTCCGGCCGACCTGGTCGAGGCTGTCGAACGCCACCTGCCGAAGGCGCCCATCGTGCGGCCGCTGCCGGCGCGGGCGGGCGGGCACGTCGCCGGCATCGACGTCCGCGCGCTGGGCTGGACGATCGTCGGCCTCGGTGGCGGCCGGCGCACCCACGGCGACGAGATCGACCCGGCGGTCGGGCTCACCGGCGTGGTGGGGATCGGCGACCGCATCGAGGCTGGCGCGCCGCTCGTCCTGGTGCATGCGCGCACCGAGGCCGACGCCGAGGCGGCACTGGAGCGTCTCGCCCGCGCCTTCGTCCTGGCCGACGAGGCGCCCCCGGCGCCGGACCTGTTCAAACCGCTGGAGGCCGAGCCAGCGCCGCTCGCCAAGGCCGGCGAGACCGGCACGCGCCCGGCGCCCCGTCGCTACGGACGGCCGCGCCGCGGCCGGTAGGGCGCGGTCAGCGGTCGAAGGCGAAGACCGCGAAGTCGGCATCGCGGTAGACCGCCGCCGAGCCCGGACAGGTGGCGACGCTACGCCCCGTGGGCCAGACGACGTGGGTCAGGCCCGCGCGGCGGCGTTCCTGCTCGACGAGGTCGCAGGCCCCGGCCGGTGCCCGCTGCACGGCACGGGCGACCTCGACGCGGCGATGCCATTCCAGGACTTCGTGGTCCTGGTAGGGATGGCTCTGGAAGCTGACGAACTGCGGCACCCCGGTCGCGAGGCGGAAGCCCCGGTCGCCGACCGGCGTCATCACGACCCAGCCGCGTTCGGCGTGGGCACGCATCCAGGCGTAGTAGCCGGGCTCCTGCGGCGACAGGTAGCGCTGCGCCTTCGATGCGACGCCGAGGGCGGCGAAGGCGACGAGGACGGCCGCTAGCACCACGGCGAGGCGATGGCGCAGCTGCCGTCGAGCGGCGAGCCGTGGCATCAGCCAGGCGAGGCCGAAGGTGACGACGACGACCATCGCGATGGGCACCAGCACGACCGAGGTGCGCCAGGGGGCGACCAGCCGCAGCGTCTCCATGCCCGGCAGCAGGGTCGCCAGCGTCAGAGCGACGGTCGCCGCGAGGCCGAAGGCGAGAAACCGGCCGATCCGCAATTCGCGGGTCAGGGCTACGGCCAAGAGCACGAGGAGGAGCTTGAACGCCGCGTCGACGTCGAACCAGTGCAGCGGCAGGCTGTGGTCCGGGATCCGGATCTCGGTGAGGACCACCGCGGCGCGGCGCCCCATCTCGGCGGAGGTGGATGGAAAGGCGCGGGCGAGGGCGACCGCTTGGGCGGCGAGCGCGGCCACGCCGAGGGCCGGCGCGACGAGGGCGACCCGCCGACCGTCGCCCGGCGCGAAGGCAAGGGCTGCGGCGACGAGGACGATCGCGCCGGGCAGGACGTAGCCGGGGTGGAAGGCGGCAGCGACGACCACGGCGAGGGTGCCGACCTGCCAGCGGCCGCCGTGCAGGGCTGCGGCACCCAAGAGGAGCAGGGCGCCGAAGTTGGCCGGCTCGAACACCCGATCCATGACGTATTGCGAGGCGACGCCCTGCCACAGCTTGCCGACGCCCTGGTTGCTGTGCAGCAGGAGCGCCGCAAGGAGGAAGGGTTGCCAAAGCGTGGGTGCGAGCCCGGCTTCGGCGACGACGCGCCGGTGCCAGACGAGGATCGCCCAGGCGAGGACGGCGAAGGCCAAAAGGTGAAGCGCGTAGACCCACATCGGCCCGCCGACGTCGAAGACGACGGTGACGAGCCACGTGAAGACGGGCAGCCCGTTGCGGGTACCGGCCAGCCAGTCCTCGGCGAGAAAGCGATAGCCGGCGGCGGCGGCACCATGCAGGAACTTGGTATTCTGGTTGCCGAAGAACACCGGCTCCGTCGGCAGTGCCAGCGCCATGTAGAGGCCCAGCACGGCACTCGCGGCCAGCATGAACCGCCACTCGCCGCGACCACGCAGCGGGACGCTCGACGGTTTGGTGGAGCGTCCCAGCATCCGTGCCCCAGGCCCCTCGCGACGGCCTTCCCACGAAGGCCACGGACGTTGCGCTTGCCCGACATCGCTGCTCTCGACAAGCGCGTAGTGCGGCGCCTAGCTTCGCCGTCCACGACCGCCTCGAGGAATTCGTGCCATGGAGCGCGCCAGCCTGCCGGAGCCACCGCCGAGCCTGCACGTGGTGGAACACCCGCTGCTCGAGCACAAGCTGACGTTGATGCGCTCGAAGGACACGCCGGTGGCCGAGTTCCGCCGCTTGGCCAACGAGGTGGCGATGCTGCTGGCCTACGAGGTGACGCGCGACCTGCCCTTGGACGAGGTGGCCATCGAGACGCCGCTCACCGCGATGCGCGCCCGCAAGCTCTCGGGCAAGAAGCTCTGCCTCGTCTCGATCCTGCGCGCCGGCAACGGGCTGCTCGACGGTATGCTGAACCTCATGCCGTCGGCGCGCGTAGGGTTCATCGGCCTCTACCGCGACCCGGCGACGCTGGAGCCCGTCGAGTACTACTACAAGATGCCGTCCGACATCGCCGAGCGGCGGGTGATCGTCGTCGATCCGATGCTGGCGACGGCGAACTCGGCGGTGGCGGCGGTCGAGCGACTGAAGGCCGACGGTGCGCGCGACCTGCGTTTCGTCTGCCTGTTGGCGGCACCTGAGGGGGTCGCCCGCTTCGCCGCGGCGCACCCGGACGTGCCGATCTACACCGCCGCCGTGGACGATCACCTGAACGACCACGGCTACATCGTGCCCGGCCTCGGCGATGCGGGCGACCGCATCTACGGGACGCGCTGAGGCCATGCAGACGGTCGATGCACCGAACGGGCGAAGCCCGGCGGGCCAGCCGGCGGTGCTGGTGGTCGACGTGGGCGGGGCCAGCGTGAAGCTCTGGTGCTCCGCCACGGGTGCCACGGCGCGCTTTCCCTCCGGCCCCCACTTCGGCCCCGACGAACTCCTGGAGGGGGTCGCGCGGACGAGCGCCGGCTGGGCCTTCGACCGGTTGAGCGTCGGCATCCCTACGGGCGTGCTGCACGGCCGGCCCTACAGCGAGCCGCACAACATGGGCAAGGGCTGGCTCGGCTTCGACCTGGCAGCCGCGTTCGACCGCCCGGCCGTTCTCATCAACGACGCGGTGATGCAGGCGCTCGGCAGCTACGAGGGGGGCGCCATGCTGTTCTTGGGCCTCGGCACCGGGCTCGGCACCGCACTCGTGGTCGACGGCCAGCCCATCGGGCTCGAGATCCAGCATCTGCCGTATCGCGATGGCCTGACCTTCGAGGACTGGACCGCAACGCGCGGCATCGAGCGGTTCGGCGTGGAGGTGTGGCGCAGGCACCTCGCCATCGTCGTGCGCAAGATGAAGGATGCGACGGTGGCCGAGTACGTCGTGCTCGGCGGCGGCAACGTGCGCCATGTCGACACCCTGCCGCCGAACTGCCGGCTGGGCTCCAATGCGAATGCGTTCCTCGGCGGTTACCGTCTGTGGGCCGGCGCCGAGGCGACCTTGGGCGATTGACCGAGTGCACGCCTTGCAAAGGTCGACTGCGCGACGTGCCAAGATCCGCCGACCCATGCGCGTTAGCGTTCCCGCCGCCTGACAACCAGCGGGATTGCCGACATGGGACGATCGATCGAATGGTGCGGCGTGGCAGCGGGCCTGCTGGCCTTGAGTTCGCTCGGAGCGGCGAACGCTGCCGACCTGCCCTACCGTGGTGACGGCGAGCACGTCATGGTCACGCCCGCCCAACTGGACTGGCAGCCGATCGCGTCGATGGCCCCCGGGGCCGAAATGGCGCTGATCGAGGGCGACCTCGCGACCGACGAGCCCTTCACCTTCCGCTTGAGGATGCCGGCCGACTACGTCGTCTCGCCACATGTCCATCCGGCCTACGAGCGCGTGACCGTGCTGCAGGGCACGTTCCACTTCGCCCATGGCGAGCGCTTCGATCGCGAGGCGACCATGGCGTTGCCGGTGGGCGGGATGGCGATCATGCCGCCGGGCGTGCCGATGTTCGGCTTCACCGAGGACGAGACGGTGATCCAGCTCCACGGTCAAGGGCCGTGGGGGATCGAGTACGTCGATCCGACGGATGATCCGCGCAGCTGAACGCCGACGGCTTCGCCGCCCGAAAGGACCAGCAGGAGGACGCCGGCAGCGGCGACGAGGGCGACGTTGCCGGCCGCCCAGAGGGCGGCGAAGCGGACGAGGCGGCGCTCGAGCCGACGGTGCGCCGCACCCGCAACCGCCAGCGTCAGCGCCACCATCGGCACCGAGCCTGGGGCAGCGTGGCCGGCGGCGGCGTTCTGCACGGCCGCGAACAACAGAGGCTGGCCGAAGACGGCGCCCTGTTCGACCGCATCGAGCATGGCGAGAGCGTTGCCGGCGATGCCGGACGCCGTGAGGTAGCCACCGAGGCCGCCGACGAGCGCGGTCAGCGCCACGGCAAGGCCCGCGACGTCACCCGCCAACGCGGCGACGGGTCGGAGCGCGCCGGACGCGGCCGCGAGTTGTGCCATGACCACGAAGAGGAGCACCGTCAGGAGCGGACGCGCCGAGCGGACGAGGGCGCCGCCGGCAAGCGGGAGGGCGCGTGCGCCCGCTACCGCCGCCGCCGCCAAGAGCAGGGCGGGGGCTGGCGTCGTCAGCGGCGCAAGGCGGAGGTCGCCCACGGCGAGGTGCCAGTCGGGCAGGTAGGGTGCGCTCGCGCGCAACGCCAGGACCAACGCCACGAGCAAGGCGAAGGGCCAAGCCGCGGCCGGGGGAAGCGTGGCCGCCCGTGCGGCGAGCAGTACACATGCTGCCGTGAGCGTGCCGGCGAGCGCGCCCGCCACTTGCGGGCCGAGACCCAAGGTTGCGGCCGTGAGCAGCGAGGCGAAGCCGAGGCTGGCGACCAGTGCGGCGACGGCCGTGGCACGGTGCCGGGCCTCGGCGAAGCGCACGGCGAGCACGGCGGCGACCGCGAAGACCGGTGCGCTCAGGAGCGCGGTGGCGGCACCCAAACGCCAGGGCTCGAGGTTGGCGAGTTGCGCACCCACCAGCGTGGCGAGGCCGAGCGTGCCCCAGGGCATGATCGCCATGCCGAGGAGCGCGATGGGCAGCGCCCGGGCCGGCGGCAGGAGGGCGAGCAACGCCGGCACGGTGACCACCAGCGAGACGCCGAAGCCGGTCAGCGATTCGAGCGCCGGGGCGATGCCGACGACGATGGCGAGGACCTTCGCGGCGGTCGGCACCGGCAACGCGCGCAGCCAGTCGCCGACGGCGGCAACCGTACCGCGCGCCTCGGCGGCGGCGACGACGATCAGCCCAGGGGCGATGACGACGGCGGCGGCGAGCCAGACCAGCAGGGCCGCAGGCAGCGCCGTGGCCGCCACCGCCAGCGGCGCGGGGGTCGTGACGGCCACCGTGAGCACGGCCGCCGCGGCGCCGACCGCCGCCGCGAGCAGCG
>JBJHBG010000041.1:0-22632 GCA_050485385.1 Geminicoccaceae bacterium
AGCGCAAGTTCCGCGAGACCCGCCTCTATCAGGTCGCCCCCATCTCCACCAACCTGATCCTCTCCTACCTCGCCGAACACGTCCTCGGCCTGCCGCGCTCGTTCTGATCGATGCGCGGCCGGGAGCGGGCGGTTTCGGAGGCTACGTCCTCGGTGATCGCGCCGATCGTGTCCGCGAAAGTGCTGGCTCGGAGGCTCGCTCGGCAGTCCCGAAGCTCATGCAGCCCTGCCGTCGGCGAGTGGGGAATTCGGATCTCGGCCCGGAGGCATCAGGCCCAGTATACTCCTGAGGCGCTCCCGAGCGTGCGCATGCGTGAACCGCGCGAGCACGCGCTGGCGGCCCGCGCGCCCCATGCGGGCAGCAGCCTCCGGATCCTCGAGCAACCCCAACATGGCGTGCGCCATCGCGTCGACGTCGTGCTCGTCGACCAGCACACCCGTCACCCCGTCCTCCACCGTCTCGCCGAAGCCATTGTGGCGGGTTGCAACCAAGGGGACTTCGCTCGCCATCGCCTCGACGAGGGAGATACCGAACGACTCCTTGTCCCCGTCCGGCGCTGTCACCGAATGCTGGACGAAGAGCGCCGCTTGCGCGAACAGCTCCCGCACCGTCTCTGCCGGCCGGGAGCCGTGCATGGTGACGACGGCTCCGAGCCCATGAGTGTCGATCGTATGCTGGCAGAGGTCGCGTAGCGGACCATCGCCAACGACGTCCAAGCGAGCGCAGGGCAGTTGGGCGTGAACCTTGGCGAAGGCGCGCAACGCCAGATGCGGCGCCTTCTTCTCGACCAATCGCCCAACCATCAGAACCCGACCACGCATCCGACTCGAGGGGACGAAGGCCTCGGCGTCGATACCATTGGGGCTGATGTGCAGTTTCTCGGCCGAGCAGCCGAGGGTCAGCAGCCTCGCGCCAAGAAAGCGAGACGGCGCGATGATACCCGCCGCTGCCTCGAACAAGGCGGCGTACCGCCGGCGCCATCTCGGCTCCTGTGCAAGTTGGGTCGCATCGAAACCATGGAAGTGAACGAAGAGGCGAACCCCGGCATCTGCACAGGGACCGATCATCTCGACGCCGGTCGGACCGTATTCGGCGAGGACGGTCGTCATGCGATTGGCACGCAAAAACCGTTCGACGCAGGCCCTCTCGGGCCCCTGCAGGCCGGGTCCGCGCAGTCGCCCGAACGCCCGCCGCAGAACACCCAAGGGCTGTGCCAGCCGATTGTCGGGCCGGAACCGCTTGTAGTCGTGCAACACTTCGCCGACGAAATCGGTCGGGGGCTTCCCGCGCTTGCAGAGCAGGGCGGTCCGGCCTGGCGCTAACAGACGAACGTGGTCTCGGATGAAGGTGCCGGAGGCGCCGTCGAACGAGGGGGCTGCGATGGCGAGACGAGTCGCCGGCCCGCACTGTGGATACGACGACCTCCCGAGGGCTTGGCGGCGTTCGTTCCCGACGGGTGGCTCTCCCGGTTTCATGACTTTCGATCTCTGCTGGCGACGTCCGTCGTCGATGCACCCAGGGTTGGTTGCGGGCCCGACCATGCGGCGGCCTCGCCTCGACCTAGCCGGTTCTCACCGACCCGTCCTCTACCGCTACCGCCGCGCAGAGCAAGCAACGACGGTCGACGTCATCGGCGCGAAGGATCGGCACCGGCAACCAGATTCATGATGGCCCGGCGACTGCGTCGGGTCCAACGCGTCCTGGGATCATGAAGGATCGCGCCCAAGATCCGCAAAAGCACCCGGAGGGGTCGGTCGGTCGATGCGAGTTGTGAGTCGAGTTGATCGTGCCAGGCGTCGCGGGCGCGTCGACGCTGATCACGCCCGGCGCGACGTCGGCAGGCCATGGCAAGGTCGGCGGTCTTCAGTCGGTCCGCCAATTCCACCACCAGTCGCCGTGTCTCCCGGGCAAACCGTCCGTCCGCACTTCTCGTCTTGGAATCTGGGTGAAGACGAAATCGCACGAGGATCTTTTTCGAGTAGGCAATGCGATCGGGATAAACATCGATAAATTGTAACATCAATTTCTTGTCAAAGACATAGTCGTAACTTGCGTCGTAACCACCCAACTCGACGATGGCTTGTCGGTCAAACCAGATACCCGGCTGATGGAATTGACGAGATCGCTCGACGATGGCGACGGCCGACAGGGGATGATTGGTGAAAACGCTCTCCGGGCCAATACCGAAGTCGACAACGCCGCCGGCTACCGCCAGAACGCTGCCAGACAGTTGCGTGGCGACTTCCGCCATCGCCCCTGGAAGCAGCACGTCGTCGGAATTGATGAACTGAAAGATCTTGCCCGTAGAACGGGCCAAGCCCGCGTTGATCGCCGCCGCCTGACCGCCGTCGGGCTCGGACTGCCAATGCGCGAGCCAGGGGGCATAGCGCTCGATGATGGCGACGCTCCCGTCCGTGGAACCGCCGTCCATGACGACGTATTCGAGGTTCGGGTAGCCCTGAAGCAGCACCGAGCGCAGCGTCTCCTCCAGATACGGGCCCTGGTTGAAGCTCGGCGTGACGATCGACACCCGTGGCCACGGCCGCCCGTCGGGCATCGTCGGCGGCAACGGCGCCGGCGCCTCGGTCCACGGCCAGCCCGTGCGGCCGGGGGGCGGAGGAGGGAGTGTGTCGAGGCGCGGGCAAAGCCGTGCCTGCTCGTCCGGTGCCGCCTCAAAGGTAGGGCACAAACTCGACCTCCCACGCGTTTCCTTTGGCGATGGCGCCTCGTCGGACGAAGGCCGTTCGATAACCCAACACCCGGCGCAAGGGGCGGCGCAGGCGGTTCGGTACATGACGCCGCATACGGTACAGTGGGCTCGGTCGCCAGCCCGACGCCTCCCGTGCTTCGGCCAGCGCAGCATGGGCACTAGCAAGATACCGAGCTCGGTCTCGGCTCAGGTTGCGGTCGTGCGATCGGAATGCCCCGAGCAGCCGATCAACTGCATGCACTGGCGCGACCCGTGCGAAGTCGAGCCACAGCGCGAAGTCGGCGGCGAGGCCAATGCCCGGGCGGAGCCCACCGACGGCCTGCCAAAGTTCGCGTCGGAAGAACGTGCTTTCCTGCTGTACGAAGCCATAGAATCGGTCGTCGGCATCGGGCAGATGGCGTCCGTCCAGCAAGCTCTCGGCCGAAACGCCGATGCTCCGGCGTACGAAGCATTCGCCTTCCCGATTCAAGCCACCGCGGACAAGCGTCGTCAGCCAGTTGATGTCCGGTCGGGCGGCGAACAGATCGCCGACGAGATGCAACGCACCGGGAAAAAAGAGATCGTCAGCATTCAACCAACATAGAATGTCACCAGTGGCGCGCGCGAAGCCTTCGTTGACCGCCGCGTAATGCCCTGCATCGGGGCCCGAACGCCAATATCCAAGATATTGACAATAATGTTCCAGCACTGCGGGCGTGTTGTCCGTCGATCCTCCGTCAAGGATCATGTATTCGAGATTCGGGTAACCTTGGCCGAGGATAGCGCGTACGGTCGCCTCCAAATACTCGCCGCTTTGATAGGATGGTGTCACGATCGTAAGTCGCGGCCAAGGTAGCCCGGCCGACGTCAGCGCCCGCGTCGTGACGGGCGGGCAGAACGTCCGTGTGTCGGTCATCGCCGACACCGATTGTGATCGTCGGACAAGGACGGCTGACTACACAAGGCCATGCCTGTCGCGCTCGACGATGGCGGCGCTCCCGTCCGTGGCGCCGCCGTCCATGACGACGTACTCGAGGTTGGGATAGCCCTGGAGCAGCACCGAGCGGAGAGTTTCCTCCGTGTACGGGTCCTGATCGAAGCGCCGCCCGTCGGGCATCGTCGGCGGCACCGGCGGCGGTGCCTCCGTCCACGGCCAGCCCGTGCGGCCGGGGGGCGGAGGCGGGAGGTCGGCAAGACCGGGCATGGGGGGTGCGGTCATCGCATCGCCCCCTTCGGAGCGGCCCGAAGCCGGCGCGACGCCTCGAGTAGCTGCTCGAACACCGCCACGTAGCGCCCGGCCTGCGCCGCGTAGGTATAGTCCGCCAGGACGCGGGCGCGCCCCGCTGCCGCCATCCGGCTTCGCAGCCCGACGTCGTCGAGCAAGGTCGTGATGGCAGCAGCCAGACCCGCCACGTCTTCCGGCGGAGCCAGCAGGCCGCTCACGCCCGATTCGACCATTTCGGGCACCCCGCCCACGTCGAAGCCCACCACCGGCGTGCCGCAGGCCATCGCCTCCAAGACCACGTTGGGCAGGTTGTCGGCGCGCGTCGGCACCACGAACAGGTCGGCCGCGACATAGGCGGTGACGAGTTGCTGGAGATCGTCCAGCCGCCCAAGCGAGACGAGCGGCGCGCTTGCGGCCAACGCCTCCGGCGCCTGGCCGATGACGGCCAGCGTCACCGGCTGGTGTCGGCACACCGGATCGAGGGCCGCCAACAGCAGGTCCAAGCCTTTGCGCCGGTTGCGGACGTCGTCGGCGACGAAGAGGACGACCGGCTCGTCCGCCGGTAGACCGAGCCGGGCGCGTGCCGCGCCCCGATCGCCCGGGCGGAAGGCGTCGACATCCACCGAATTCGGGATCGCGACCGCGTCGAAACGGGAGAAGAGCCGGCTCCGGCGCGCCTCGCCGGCCAACCACCGGCTGGGGGCGACGATCCGCGTGGTATCGGGCTCCAGCGTGGCGTAGGCCGCCGTCTTGCGGCCGTGGATGGCGGCACTGAGGTCGGCCGGGTCGGTGGAGCCGAGTTGCGGGCAGGCCCCGCACGTCGCCGTGAACTTCCGACAGTCCATGGCGTAATGGCAGCCGCCGGTGAACGGGTTCATGTCGTGCAGGGTCCACACCAACGGCGTCGCGCGGGGCAGGTTGCCGAGCAGACGCGTGTAGTCGACGAGGCCGGCCACCCAGTGGATGTTGTACACGTCGGCCTTCGGCATGGCGCGACCGAGCCGGTCCGCGCCCGGGATGCGATCGTCCGAGAAATACTCGCCGCCCGCAGGTCGCGATGCGCGATAGCTACGCCATTCCCGCCGCACTCGACGCCCTTGGAACCGACGCCGGAACCGTTCCCAGCGGGTTTCCTCCGGTAGGGCGACGACCGTATCGTCGCCGCTCGACTTCTTCGCCACGCACATCCGCGACTGCACGCCGCCGCGGCCCAGCGCCTGGTGGAGCCGGTAGGCCGCGATGGCGGCACCGCCACGCCCGTCCATCGTCGAGAGGATCGTCGTGCGGATCACGCCGGCCGTCCGTCGCGTTCGAGGCGGCGAGCCAGCGACCGCGCCAGCTTGCGCCGCAACGAGCCTGCACGCCCGCTCCCACCGCAGAACCGATGCGACGTCCGGGACCACGCCTCGAACCGCCGGACCCGCGCCAAGGGTGCCGCCACGCGCTGCTTTTCGTAGACGGAGCCGTAAGCGACGGTCCCGGTCCGGCGAAATCCCGCCAGCGCGGTAAAGACGTCCCAGCTGTGCTCCAAATGGAACGTCATCGGCAGGTGGCATTTGATCGACGGCCGGAAGTGGTTCGCCGCAAGCAGCGCGCCGCCGTGCCGCATGTGCTGCTCGATCGCGAACAGCAGTCCCACCGCGTCGACGACGTGTTCGAACACGTCGGTAGCGATCAAGACGTCGTAGGTGCCGCTCAACGCTGGCTGGAACGAAAGATTGGGGACATCGACGCTGGCACGCAGCCCTTCTTTCCGGGGGTACGGTTCCACGATCTCGACCGCCGCCTCCGGTAGCCGCCGGGCGATCATGCGTCCAAGCGTCCCGAAGCCGCCGCCGAAATCGGCCACGCGGCCCGGCCGTCGGCTGGCCACCCAGTCGGTGAAGGCGCTCCGATACAGGAGCGACTCTTCGTGTTGCTCGATGAACAGACCGTTCAGCAGCCAGACGGGATGCGCGTAGAACAGATCCATGCTCGCCGCATCGGGACGACGTTGGTCCAACCCGATGCTGTCCCAGACGAAGTCCAGGGCAGCCCAGATCTGATCGAGTGACGGGGAATCGGTGCCGAACAAGGTCAAGAAGGCCTCGACGGCCGGGCGCGCGTCGGGCTCGCAGACGCTGGGGTCGATCCCTCGGGCGACACGCGCGGGCATCGCCTATGCCTCCCTTAGCCAGCGCGTGAACGACGCCGCCTTGCGTTGCAAGCGATGGCGCCATCCGCGGCGCGCCCTTATGCCGAAATGATGCCGAACGACGTGGGCATCGAAACGCTTGTCGACCACGACCTCGGGCGGATGGTCGAGCGGGAAGGCGAGACCGCGCATGGGAAGGCTGGCTACGGCGCTGTCACCTTTCGTCGTGTGGGTGGCATCCACCCCGAAGCCTATGTTCGTCACCAGATTGGCGCGTGGCGTGCATGTCCAGCCCTGTCGCATCCAGCAGGAGTACGTCCAGATATAGGCCCAGCTGTCGATGGCACCGGCCCGTACCTGCTCGAACCGCTTCAACCAGTAGTCCGAAAAGGCCGGATCGGCCACCATCCGTCGCAAGACCGGCGCAGTATGGGTCGGCTCGAACGTCGCCAACTCGGCGTCGTAGTGCTGCCAGGCCCGCCGCCAGCTTGCCCATCCCCAGCAATGATTGAAGATCGAATAGTAGTAACTGTAGCCGTATCCATCCATTTCGTTCTGAAAATTATCTCCGGTGATGACTGCTATGCGCCCGTCGTCTCGATATCTGCCCAATAGTTCACCACAAAAGCGAAAAAAATCGGGATGCGGCAGGCAATCGTCCTCCAGGATTATCCCCTCCGGCTCGTGCTCGAAGAACCAGGTGATCGCACCGCTCACCGCGCGGCGACAGCCAAGGTTGGCGTCGCGGAAGAGCGTGCGCACCTCGCACGGCCAGTCCACTGCGGTGGCGATGCGGCGGACCTCGGCGCAGCGTTCCGCCTCGCCCGCGCGGTCCGGCCGCGGCCCGTCGGCGGCCACGTAGAGCCGCGGCGGCCGCGCCTGCCGGATGGCCTCGAACACGCGCGCGGTCGTGTCCGGCCGGTTGAAGACGAGGAAGAGAACCGGTGGGATGTCTGCGGTGGCCCCAAGGGTCGGATCGCCGGTCACAGATAGGTCCACCCGTCCGTCATGATGTCGGCAGGATACCAGAGCCCAGCAGCCCGGCCCATGTGGTAGTGCGGAGCCACGACCGCGTTGTTCGGGCCACCTAGCCAGCCAGCCCACCAGGAAAACGAGCTGTTGGCGATGATGAGGCGCGGAAAGCGGGCGAGGGCGAGCAACGTCACGACGGGACTCGCAGCGGGACACACCCAGGCGGGCGCGCTTGGCAACAAGGCGGCAGCAGCATCCGGTTCATCGGAAAACAGCGCGACGGGCACGCCTGGCGGAAAGCGATCGAGCGCCTTGTCGTAGTAGTCCCTGCCGAGGGCATACGGATAGAGCACATCACCAACGCGCAGCGAATGCGAGGCGTAGTCCCCGAGTCGAACGTGCACCGCAACGTAATCACCGACGTTGCCTCGAAGGCCGGCAAGGAGGTCATCGACCACCGCAGCGGTCCGCCTCGAAGGCGTGAACCAGCGGCGAACAGTAGCGGCCCGGTCCTGGAAATACTGCTCGCTCTGGAAGTAGCCTTCGATCAGTGTGCCCGGGGCGACCTGCCAGATCGCTGGATCGTAGGCCTCGGCAAGCAGCTGTCCACCGCTGAGCGTCTTTCGTGGCCGGAACCGATGGGGCAAGAGCCGGCCCAACTCACTGGCGAATGCGGGCTGCGAGAACGCCTGCAAGGTGTTCAACCATCGACTCGTCGGCGAGAACGTAACGTATCGGAACGCACCGGAGAGTTCGGTTCGGAGCGGGCGGGCAAGCGTTCGCCAACGCTGCCTTTGCCGGGGACCGACGAGGACGACGCCGCATCCGAGGTGCTCTGCCACGCAACGCGCCGCCGCATACTGGAACAGTTGATTGCCCAAACGCCCCTGGAGACGAGCACCGATCAGTCCGGCCACTCAACCGTTTCCTGGCTGACGTGCTGCGATGTAATTCGTCGTTCGGAAGCATTCGTCGCGTTCATCGTAGCGCGCGATCCGTGTTGGCCCAATGGGCGTGATGCGATACATCTCGAAGCCCCGTTCGGTGAGAAAGTACCAAAAATCCTGAAAAAACGTTCGTGTGTCGATGTTACAGCCGCCGAACTCGAACTGGAGTACATCCACCGCTGCAAGCGCATCGCCGAAACCGGCGAGCGCTTCCAACTCGTGCCCCTCGATGTCGAGCTTACAGAGATCTATTCGGCCGCATCCCAGATCGTTCCGCCAATAGTCATCGAAGCGAACGACACGCACCGGCTCACGATGGTTCAACGCTATCCCGAAGTGGTCTAGCCTTCGCGGCGTCAAGCTGGCAAGCCCACTACCCGAGACATCCGCGAACAGAGTGGCGGCGCCGGGCGTTCGACCCACCGCGGCCGGGACAATCACGACCGAAGCTCGTTCGGCAAAACGCTGGCGCAGCGCCTCCAGGTTGGCCGACGCGGGCTCGAAGAGATGGATCGTGGCCCCGGGAGCCTCGGTTAGTAGCGCCTCTGTATAGGATCCAACGTTGCCGCCGATGTCGACGGCCAGTTCAGGCAAGCGGCCGAGGACAGCCAAGCTTGCACGCACCTCCTCGGTATGGGTTCCCGCCCCCCAACCGCGTCCTTGGAACTTCGCGGCCCGATCCTCTAGTCGGCCTGCCAGACGCAGCATCTTGCGTCGCAGCTTGGTCAACACAAAACCGCACTCCCCGACGTGCTAGTCCGCTCCTTGGCGAACAGATAGCATCCACAGCCCCAGTTTTGCTGATCGACCAATTCCGGCGTAGCATTACCAATCAAGCCGGCCGCCGCCCCGCGGTCGGTCAACAGATCGAAGCTGACCAGCCGCAGCCCTGCAAACATGTCGACCACTTGCTGATAAGCGTAGATGCGATGGGCGTTGAAGGCGACCTTGGGACGGCCGACGGGTACGACCACCAAGAGCTGTCCCGCGGGTTCGACAACCCGCATCAGTTCGGTCGCAGCTCGGCGATCGCCAAGACTGTCGATCGGGTCGCCGTATCGACCCAAGCCGATGTGCTCGAGGACGTGCATACAGGACAGCGACGGCACGCTATCGTCCGCGAAAGGCAGCGCCAACAGGTCTGCGGTTCCGACCTGTAATCCAGGTAAGGCGATGTCGGGCTTGCGGTAGTCATAGTGGGTGATCGGCACCCAGGCGGACGCCATGCCGACGAACTGCATACTCGACCCGATGTCCACGTGGTGCGCAGGTTTGCAGTCGGCCAGCACCCGGCACGCCCAGCTACAGTGATAAGTGTAATGTGGTTCATAGTTGACCGTACTGGATGCCTCATGTGCGATGAGAAAGCGATCCCGCCAAGCTGGCGGCGCCATACCCCGGCGCACAGCGTCGGCGCAATATTGGCGATAGGCAGCGTGGAGCGCCTTCACCTCGCGAAAGCGTCTCACGAGCCGCCGACGGCGCCAGAAGCGACGCACCTCAGCCGTTAGTTCTTTCAGGGCTGCGCCGGTGTCTTGCCAATCGTAAGGTTGCATCTCGATCCCGCACGCACTGTACAGCGCTACGAACAAGGCGTCGCCAAGCGCCGCCCGCCACATCGTAGGTCCGTGAGGCGGGAGACGAACCCTGGAATGGAGACGCGGGCGCCCTTCGCTCAACCCACCATTTCGTCGATCTGCGTGGTCCGGGTGCGGTGCGGTCCATAGGCCGAGATGCCCCATCGCCCGGCGATCTACGGTCGCAGGCTTCGCTCCGCCATCCGTGCGGCTGCGGCAAGGGAACGACGCGGCAAGGCGCGGGGCGTTGCGTTCGCGCGTCCACCTACCTACAGTCCGGCGCGCTTCGACGCCCGCCCGCTGACGCCCGATCGCGAAAGCCAACCATGCGCCTCTCCGCCTATTTTCTGCCCCTGCTCAAGGAAAGTCCGGCCGACGCCCAGATCGTCTCGCACCAGCTGATGCTGCGGGCGGGCATGGTCCGGCAGCTCTCGGCCGGCATCTACTCGTGGCTGCCGCTCGGTTACGCCGTGCTCCGCCGGGTCGAGCAGATCGTGCGCGAGGAGATGGAGCGCGCCGGCTGCCAGGAGATCCTGATGCCGAGCGTGCAGCCGGCGGAGCTGTGGCAGGAGAGCGGGCGCTACGAGGCCTATGGCAAGGAGATGCTGCGCTTCGACGACCGCCACGAGCGGCCGATGCTGCTCGGCCCCACCCACGAGGAAGTGGTCACCGACATCTTCCGCCGCTGCATCCGCAGCTACCGCGACCTGCCGCAGAACCTGTTCCAGATCCAGTGGAAGTTCAGGGACGAGATCCGCCCCCGCTTCGGGGTCATGCGCGGCCGCGAATTCCTCATGAAGGACAACTACTCGTTCGACCTCGACCTCGCCGGGGCGAAGAAGTCTTACGACAACATGTTCCATGCGTACTTGCGCACCTTCAAGCGGATGGGACTGACGGCCATTCCGATGCGCGCCGACAGCGGGGCCATCGGCGGCGACATGAGCCACGAGTTCCAGATCCTGGCGTCGACCGGCGAAAGTGCGGTCTATTTCGATGCCGCCTTCGAGGAAGTGGATTTCTTCGCCGACGACCTCGACATCGCCCCCCTGAAGGCGCTTTACGCCGCCACCGACGAGGAGCACGACGCGGCCAAGTGCCCGGTACCGGCGGAGCGGCTGCGGCAGGGCCGCGGCATCGAGGTCGGCCACATCTTCTATTTCGGCACGAAGTACTCGAAGGCCCTGGGCGCCACCGTCGCCGGCCCGAGTGGCGAGGACGTCACCGTCGAGATGGGCAGCTACGGCATCGGCGTGTCGCGGCTGGTCGGCGCGTTGATCGAGGCCCACCACGACGACAAGGGCATCGTCTGGCCCGAGAGCGTGGCCCCCTTCCGGATCGGGCTGATCAACCTCCGCACCAGCGACGAGCCCTGCACCGCGATGACCGGCGACCTCTACGCCAAGCTGACCAAGGCCGGCATCGCTACGCTCTACGACGACCGCAACGAGAGCCCTGGCGTCAAGTTCGCCACCATGGAGCTGATCGGCCTGCCGTATCAGGTCATCGTCGGCCCGCGCGGGGTCAAGGCCGGCATCGTCGAGGTCAAGGACCGCCGCACCGGCGAGACGGTCGAGTTGAGCCCCGACGCGGTGCTCGAGCGGTTCGCCTCCTGAGCGTGTTCGGACCCGCCGAGCGTTGGGTCGCCGGGCGCTATCTGCGCCCCACCCGCGAGCATGGCTTCGTCTCGGTCATCACCATCTTCGCGCTCACGGGCATCGCCCTCGGCGTCGGCACGCTGATCGTCGTGCTGGCGGTGATGAACGGCTTTCGTGCCGAGCTGCTCGACCGGGTGCTCGGCCTCAACGGTCACGTCACGGTGCAGGCCGGCCCCGAGGGCATCCGCGGCTACGACGACGTGGTGGCGAGCGTGATGCGGGTGCCGCAGGTGCGCGCGGTCACGCCGTTCATCGAGGGCCAGGCGATGGCGACCGCCAACGGGGTTGCCAGCGGCACGCTGGTCCGCGGCATGCGCAAGGCGGACCTGGAGCTGCGCGCCTATCTCGCCGAGCACATCCGCTCCGGCTCGCTGGAGGACTTCGACGACAGCGAGAAAGTGGTGATCGGCGTGCGCATGGCGCGGCGGATGGGGCTGATGGTCGGCGATCCGATCACGCTGATCGCTCCGGACGGCCCGGCCACGCCGTTCGGCACCATGCCGCGCGTGGTCGGCTACCAAGTCGGCGCCATCTTCGACGTCGGCATGTACGAATACGACAACGCGGTGATCTTCATGCCGCTGCGCGCCGCCCAAATCTATTTCGACCTCGAGAACCGGGTGAATGCGATCGACGCCTTCGTCGTCGACCCGGAGCGGGTGCGCGCGAGCCGGGCCCTGATCCAGGCCGCCGTCGGCAACCGCGGCTGGGTCACCACCTGGGAGGAGGTCAACGCCCAGTTCTTCAACGCGTTGCAGGTCGAGCGCAACGTCATGTTCCTGATCCTCACCCTGATCATCCTGGTCGCCGCCTTCAACATCATCACCGGGCTCACGATGCTGGTGCGCTCGAAGGGCCGCGACATCGCCATCCTTCGCACCATGGGGGCCACGCGCGGGGCGATCATGCGCATCTTCTTCATGGCCGGCATGACCATCGGCACCGTCGGCACCGCCATCGGCTTCGCCCTCGGCCTCGCCTTCGCGAGCAACATCGACGCGATCCGCCAGACGCTGGAGCGGCTGACGGGTGCCGAGCTCTGGGCTGCGGAGATCCGCTTCCTCTCCCAGCTGCCGGCGCGGGTCGAGCCGATGGACGTGGCGAGCGTGGTCTTGATGGCGCTCGGGCTGTCGCTCCTCGCCACCTTGATCCCGTCCTGGCGGGCCGCCCGCCTCGACCCGGTCGAAGCCCTGCGGCGGGAGTAGGACGCTGAGCGCACCCGCCCTCGCCCTGGACAACGTCCGCCGCAGCTTCGAGCAGGCGGGGGCGCGCATCGACGTTTTGCAGGGGATCGACCTGGAGGTCCGCCGCGGCGAACTAGTGGCGCTGGTCGGCGTCTCCGGCGCCGGCAAGTCGACGCTGTTGCACATCGCGGGCCTGCTCGAGCGGCCGGACAAGGGCGAGGTGCGCATCCTCGGCGAAGCCACCTCCAGCCGGCGCGACCGCGGTCGCACCCGGTTGCGGCGCGAGACCATCGGCTTCGTCTACCAGTTCCACCATCTCTTGCCCGAGTTCGGCGCGCTGGAGAACGTGGTGCTGCCGCTGCGCCTCGCCGGCCGCACCAAGGCCCAGGCCACCGAGCGCGCCCGTATGCTGTTGGAGGGCTTCGGCCTCGGCGCGCGGCTCCACCACCGCCCGACCCAGCTCTCGGGCGGCGAGCAGCAGCGCGTCGCCATGGCGCGGGCCCTCGCCAACGCCCCGGCGCTGGTGCTGGCCGACGAGCCCACCGGCAATCTGGACGAGGGCACGGCAGCCACGGTGTTCGCGGCCTTCCGCCAGGTCCTGAAGGAGGCGGACGCGGGGGCGGTGGTCGCCACCCACGACCGGCGGCTGGCGGCCACGCTCGACCGCGTCTACGAATTGCGTCAGGGCCACCTGCACGACCTCGCACCCGGAGCCGGCACATGAGCCACGCGCCGTTCGTCCACCTGCGCGTCCGCACCTGCTGGTCGCTGCTCGAGAGCACGGTGCGGCCGAAGGAGCTGGTCGCCGCCTGTCGGGCCGAGCGCATGCCGGCGGTCGCCATGACCGACCACGCCACCCTGTTCGGCGCGTTCGACTTCGGCAAGACGGCGGCGGCAGGCGGCGTCCAGCCCATCGTCGGCTGCCTTCTCCCGGTCACCCTCGCTACCACCGAACGCGGCGAGCCGATCGCCGGCGAGGTGGTGCTGCTCTGCCAGAACGAGACCGGCTACGGCTCGCTGCTCCAACTCGTCGCCAAGGCCTATCTCGACGGCGAGCCGCGCGAGGTCTGGGTCGACCTCGCCACCCTCTGCCAGCACCATGCGGGCCTCGTGCTGCTCACGGGCGGGCCCGACGGCGCGCTCGGCAAGCTGCTCCAGGCGGGCCAGGACGCGGCGGCCCGCGGCGCCCTCGAACGCATCGCCGCCCGCTTCGCCGGGCGCACCTACGTCGAGCTGATCCGCGCCGGCACGGACGCCGAGGCCAGGTGCGAGCCCTGGTTCGTCGAGCGGGCCTACGCGCTGGACCTGCCGCTGGTTGCCACCAACGACGTGCGCTTCCTCGCGGCCGCCGACCACCGCCCGCACGACGCGCTGGTCTGCATCGCCACCGGCCGCCGGCTGGTCGAGGAGGAGCGCCCGCGCGTCGCCGCCGAGCACCGCTTCAAGAGTGCGGCCGAGATGCAGGCGCTGTTCGAGGACCTGCCCGAGGCGGTGGCCAACACGCTGGTCGTGGCCCAGCGCTGCGCCTTCAGGATCGCGGAGCGAAAGCCCATCCTGCCGCCGTTCGCCGTCGGCGTGGGCCGCGACGAGGCGGAAGAGTTGCGCGTCCAGGCGCGGGATGGCCTCGAGCGGCGGCTCGACCGCCACGTCCGCCCCAACCTCGCGGGCGACGTCGAGACCGAGCTCCGGCGCTATCGCGAGCGCCTCGAGTTCGAGCTCGACGTCATCGTGCAGATGCAGTTTCCGGGCTACTTCCTGATCGTCTCGGACTTCATCCGCTGGGCCAAGGCAGAAGGGATTGCCGTCGGGCCGGGGCGCGGCTCCGGCGCCGGCTCGGTCGCGGCCTGGGCGCTCGAGATCACCGACCTCGACCCGTTGCGTTTCGGCCTCCTGTTCGAGCGCTTCCTCAACCCCGAGCGTGTGTCGATGCCGGACTTCGACATCGACTTCTGCCAGGACCGCCGCGACGAAGTCATTCGCTACGTGGCCGACAAATACGGCGCCGACCGGGTGGCGCACATCATCACCTTCGGCCGGCTCCAGGCCCGCGCGGTGGTGCGCGACGTCGGCCGCGTCATGGGCCTGCCCTACGGCCAGGTCGACCGCATCTCCAAGCTGATCCCGCACAACCCGGCCGATCCGCCGACCATCGAGCAGGCACTGGCGATGGAGCCACGGCTCGACCAGGAGCGCCGCCAGGACGACCAGATCGCCGATCTGATCGACATGGCGCGGAAGCTCGAGGGGCTGCCCCGGCATGCCTCCACCCACGCCGCGGGCGTCGTCATCGGCGACCGCCCCCTGGCCGAGCTGGTGCCGCTCTACCGCGACCCGCGCTCGCCCATGCCGGTGACGCAGTTCGACATGAAGGCCGCGGAGAAGGTCGGGCTCGTCAAGTTCGACTTCCTCGGCCTCACCACCCTTACCCTCCTGCGGACGGCCGAGCGCCTGGTCAACGAGGTGCTCGGGGCACCTCTGGTCCTCGACGACCTGCCGCTGGACGACCCCGCAGCTTATGCGGTGATGGCCAGGGCCGACACCAACAACGTGTTCCAGCTCGAGTCCGGCGGCATGAAGGCGGCTCTGAGGGAGCTGAAGCCCGACTGCTTCGAGGACATCATCGCCATGGTGTCGCTCTACCGGCCGGGGCCGATGGACAACATCCCCCGCTACATCGCCGTCAAGCACGGCCGCGAGGACCCGGCCTATCTGCACCCCAAGCTCGAGCCGATCCTGAAGGAGACCAACGGCGTCATCATCTACCAGGAGCAGGTGATGCAGATCGCCCGCGACCTGGCAGGATACTCGCTCGGCGGCGCCGACCTGTTGCGCCGGGCGATGGGCAAGAAGATCAAGGCGGAGATGGATCAGCAGCGCGAGGTCTTCGTCACCGGGGCCGTCGCGCGCGGCCTGCCCGACGGCCTCGCCAACACCATCTTCGACCAGGTGGCGAAGTTTGCCTCCTACGGCTTCAACAAGAGCCACGCCGCAGCCTATGCGCTCTTGGCCTACCAGACGGCCTACGTGAAGGCACACCATCCGCTCGCCTTCTTTGCCGCGGCGATGACCATGGACCGCGGCAACCACGCACGGCTCGCCAATGCCCGAGAGGAGATGGTCCGCCTCGGCATCCCGCTGCTTGGCCCCGACGTGAACCGTTCGGGCGTGATGTTCGCCATCGAGACGGTCGACCGCGAGGACGGCACGCGCGGCCCCGGTGCGGTCCGCTTCGCGCTGGCCGCCATCAAGGGCGTGGGCGAGCAGGCGATGGCGGCCCTGGTCGACGAGCGCGACGCGAACGGCCCCTTCGCCGACCTCTTCGACCTCGCCGCCAGGCTCGGCCCGAAGGTGCTCAATCGACGGCTGTTGGAGGGGCTGATCCGCGCCGGCGCCCTCGACGGCTTCGGGCCGAACCGCGCGGTCCACCTCGCCGCGATCGACGCGGCGCTGCGCTACGGTGCGGCGATGGCCGACGCGCAGGTGGCCGATCAGGCGGGGCTGTTCGACCACTTCGGCGCCGACGTCGCCATTCCCCGGCCCAAGCTGCCGGACGTAGCGCCCTTGCCGCAGCTCCAGGTGCTGGAGGAGGAGCACGCCGTTTTGGGCTTCTTCCTCTCGGCCCATCCGCTCGACGGCTGCCGGGCGGCTCTCGACCGCATCGGCGTCGCCGCCATCGCCGAACTGGTGCCGCTCGTCACCGACGGGCGTCAGCGGATCGTCAAGCTCGCGGGCATCGTCACGGCCAAGCAGGAGCGCAACGGCGCGCGCGGTCGCTTCGCCTTCGTCACCCTTTCCGACCCGAGCGGCCAGGTCGAGATCACCGTCTACGGCGACCTGTTGGCCCAGGTGCGCGAGCTGTTCGAAAAGACCGATCCCTTGGTCCTCCACGTCGAGGCGCGAGCCGACGGTGACGACCTCCGCCTCATCGCCCAGGACGCCGTGCCGATGGCCGAAGCGCTCGACGGTACGGCCTCCTGGGTCGAGATCGAGGTCGACCTCGCCGAACGCGCGGTGATCGACCGGGTTCTCGCCAAGCTCTCGCCCGCCGCCCAGGGTGCAGCCCGCGTCCGCCTCGTCGTCCCCGGCGCCGAGCCGACGGAGCGCGTCGTCCTCCAGTTGCCGGACACCGCCGTCCTGGCCTTCGCCCAACGCGCCGACGTCGCCGCCCTCCAAGGCGTGCGTGCGGTCACGGATGTCCGCTGACGGCCGAGACGGCGGCCTCCTATGGTCCTAAAGTCGAGGGTGACACCGCGGCGCAGCGTTCGGTCACTGAACCACGAGAGTCGATGGGCCCGCAATCACGGGTTCCGCCGGGGGTCGTTCCCGAGAGTCGGCAGCCAAGCCGACCGCGCAGAAGGGGTGACAGTCCCGACGGGCCGCCCAGCGAGGTCCGCTGCTCCACCCGAGTGGATCAGGATCAGGGAGCCTGAACATGACCCGATGGAGGACCTCTCGTCGTGGCGTCTTGAAGACGGCGGCGGGCACGGCTGCGGCGTCGGCACTCTTCACCGCAGCCCCCTACGTGCGCAGTGCGCGCACACAGACGACCCTTTCGCTCGGCCTCTGGGACCACTGGGTGCCGGGCGCCAACGCGGAATGCGAGCGCCTCTGTCGCGAGTGGGGTGCGGCCAACAACGTCGAGGTGAGCGTCGACTTCATCACCTCCGCCGGCGAGCGTGACGTCGTCACCGCCGCCGCCGAGGCCCGCGCCCGGCGCGGCCACGACATCTTGGCCATGCGCACCTTCGTGCCGGCGCAGTACGTCGACCAGCTCGAATCGCTCGACGACGTGGTCGCGGAGATCACCAGTCAGCACGGGGATTTCACCGCCGAGGGCGAGTACCTCAACCGCCACGACGGCGTGTGGCGCGCGATCCCGGCGCCGACGGGCTCCCATACCTATCCGATCGAGGCGCGGCTGGACCTCATCCTCGAGCACGCGGGCGTCGATCTCCGCGAGGTGTTCCCGGCCGGCCCGCGCACCGCCGAACAGCAAGCCTACATCGACGAGTGGTGGACCCGCGAGACCTTCTTGGATCTGGTTCGGACCATGCACGAGGCGGGCTATCCCTTCGGCGATGCGATCAGCCCGGCGAGCGATTCGCAGGACTGGCTCGGCCCGCTGTTCGCTTCGTTCGGCGCGCATCTGGTCGATGCCGACGGCAACCTGACGGTCGACACCGACGAGGTCCGCACGGCGATCGAGTACGTCGCCCAGCTCGTGCCCTACATGCCCGACGACATCTACGCCTGGGACGACGCCGCCAACAACCGCTGGCTGATCTCCGGCCGTGGCTCGATGATCCACAACCCGCCCTCCGCCTGGGCCGTGGCGGTCCGCGATGCGCCCGAGATCGGCGAGCAGGTGTGGCACATCGACATCCCGCGCGGGCCGGCCGGCCGCTTCCGCGGCTCCTTGCCGTGGAACTGGGGGGTGTGGGAGTTCGGCGAGAACAAGCAGGCGGCGAAGGATCTGCTCGTCTGGCTCTCCGACAAGGAGCAGGTTTCGCACCTCTTGCGGGCGTCGCGCGGCTACGACATGCCGCTCCTGCCGTCCTACTGGGATCACCCGGTGTGGGAGGAGGAGGGACCGCCCGAGGGTACGATCTACAACTACCCCATCCGCGGCGACGAGGAGGTGTTCCTCGCCGGCATGCCGGCACCGGCGCGGGTCGGCGCCAACATCTACCTCCAAGGCATCATCCCGGCGATGGTCGCCGAGCATACCCAGGCCGGGCTGTCGATCGACGACGCCATCCATTGGGCCGAGGACGAGCTTGCCGGTCTGATGCGCTGACCGCAACCCGGAGCCGGGGCGGGCCGTCGGGCTCGCCCCACGCTTCGACCTGACGAGGTGGGGAGCCGGCGGTGGCGCAACGGACTTTCGACGATCGGCCGGGCGTGGATGCCGCGGAGCGCCGGCGCCGGCGGGCTGCCCTGCAGGCGGCCCGGCCGCAGCCGAACGGCCTCGGCCGCGTCGTACGGCGGCTGACCGGCCGGCGGGCGAGTATCGCCGTCGTCCTCTGCCTGCCGCTGATGGCGATCGTCTTCGGCCTGATCGTCTATCCGTTCCTGTACTCGATCTATTTGAGCATGCTCGACCGGACGGAGACGAGCTTCGTCGGCTTCGCCAACTACCAGTTCCTCTGGGGGCGCAATACGTTCTGGATGGTCCTCGAATGGACCATCGTCTTCACGCTGGTCGCCGTGTTCTTCAAAGCACTCATCGGGCTGATCGGCGCGCACCTGATCCACAACGTCCACGACCGGGGCCAGCGCCTCTGGCGCGGCCTGGCGCTCCTACCCTGGATCATCCCGCCGGCGCTGAGCACCCTTGGCTGGTGGTGGCTCTACCAGCCGACCTACAGTGCCTTGAACTGGATGTCGGTCGCGGTCGGCGGTCCCGAGGTGCCGTGGCTGTCCGATCCCTTCTGGGCTCGGGTCTCCGTCGCCATCGTCAACATCTGGTGGGGGGCGCCGTTCTTCCTCATCATGTACCTGGCGGCGCTGAAGTCGATCCCTGAAGACCTCTACGAAGCGGCGGTGATCGACGGCGCCAACGCGTGGCAGCGCTTCATCCACATCACGCTGCCGATGATGTGGAACATCATCGCCATCACCACGGTCTTCTCGACCATCGTGACCCTGGCGAACTTCGACATCGTGCAGGTGCTGACGCGCGGCGGCCCGCGCAACACGACGCATCTACTCGGCACCTACTCGTTCCGGCTGGGCATCGAGGGCGGCGACTTGCCGCTGGGTGCGGCCGTGTCGCTGTTCATGGTGCCGGTTCTGGCCATCGCCGCGTTCTTCATCCTGCGGCGCGTGCGTCGCCGCGCGGCCGAGATCTGAGGGAGGGTGAACGTGGCCGTACGCAGCGAAACCGCCCGCCGCACCGAGCGCACCAACGGCGCTGCCCGTGATCGCGCCCGCGCCGCACTCGGCAGCCTGCAGCGCAATCGCCGCTGGGCGCTGATCGCCTCTTATTTTTGCCTCTTCATCTTCATCGTCATCTTTCTGTTTCCGCCCTACTACATGATCATCACGTCGCTGAAGACGAACGCGGAGATCGCGGCACTCGACGGCAACCCGCTGATCATCCAGCGCGGCATCACGCTCGAGCATTACTGGAATCTGCTGACGGCGACCGCCTTTCCGACCTACTTCCTGAACACCGTGATCGTGACGGTCTGCGTCGTGGTGATCTCGATGACGGCGAGCGTGCTCGCCGCCTACTCGCTCGCCCGCATGCGCTTTTGGGGGGCGGGGGTCTTCGCCCTCGGCATTTTCCTCACCTACCTCGTGCCCGAGACGCTGTTGTTCATCCCGCTGTTCAACATCGTCGGCTCGCTCGGGCTACTCGACACCATCTGGGCACTGGTCCTCGTCTATCCGACGCTCTCGGTGCCGTTCTGCACCTGGATCCTCATCGGCTATTTCAGCTCGATCCCGCGCGAGCTCGACGAGGCGGCGCTGATCGACGGCGCCAACACGTTGCAGATGCTGTGGAAGGTGTTCATCCCCGTGGCCATGCCCGGCATCATCGCCGCCACCATCTTCTGCTTCACGCTGTCCTGGGCCGCCTTTCTCTACCCGATGGCGTTCACCTTCCGCGACGACAACTTCGTGCTCACCGTCGGCACCGTCTCGACCCTGGTCCGGGGCGACGTGTTCCACTGGGGCGGGCTGATGGCGGCGGCCCTGATGGCGGCAGCTCCGCCGATGATCCTCTACGCCTTCCTCATGGACTACTACATCTCCGGCCTCACCGCCGGCGCCACCAAGGGTTAGGCGATGCAGTGGTCGGCCCGAAGGTCAGGTCGCAAAGCCAGGGGGGATTTGTTGGTCGCCCCTGGAGCCCCCCGACGGCTGACGCTGCCACGCGCCTGGGGGTTCCAGGGGGCCAAGGGCCCCCTGGCCTCGTTCCTCGTACAGTCTGGTTGCTGGGAGATCTCGTGATGGCCGAGGTGATCCTCGAGGACGTCTACAAGGAATACGATCGGCATCCGGTCGTCCACGGCATCAACCTCGAGATCCCCGATGGCGAGTTCGTCGTGCTGGTAGGGCCGTCGGGCTGTGGCAAGAGCACGACGTTGCGCATGATCGCCGGGCTCGAGGAGGTCACCGACGGTGACATCTACATCGGCGACAACCTCGTCAACGACGTGCCGCCGAAGAACCGCGACATCGCCATGGTGTTCCAGAGCTACGCGCTCTACCCGCACATGAACGTGTTCGACAACATGTCCTTCGGCCTGCGCCTGCGCAAGTTCCCCAAGCAGCAGATTCGCGAGCGGGTGGAGCGGGCGGCCGGCATCCTCGGCATCGGCGAACTGCTCGACCGGCGGCCGCGCCAGCTCTCCGGCGGCCAGCGCCAGCGGGTCGCCATGGGCCGCGCCATCGTCCGCCAGCCGCAGGTGTTCCTGTTCGACGAGCCGCTCTCCAATCTCGACGCCAAGCTGCGCGTGCAGATGCGCACCGAGATCAAGCGCATCCACCGCCAAGTGCGCACCACCACGGTCTACGTCACCCACGATCAGGTGGAGGCCGTCACCCTCGCCGACCGCGTGGTGGTGATGAACCTCGGCCACATCGAGCAGATCGGCACGCCCGATCAGCTCTACCACACGCCCGAGACGCGGTTCGTGGCAGGGTTCATCGGCTCGCCGGGCATGAACCTGTTGCCCGCGCATCTGGAGCGCAACGCCGGCGGGCTGAGTGTCCGGCTGGACGGTGGCATCGTGCTGTCGGTACCGGCATCGCGCACCGAGCGCTACCAGGCCCATGCCGGGCGCGACGTGGTCCTCGGTCTCCGCCCCGAGCACCTGGCCGAGGCCGTGAGCGCCAATGGTGGGGCGGCGCTGGCCGCGTTCGAGGTCGAGGTCGAGGTGGTCGAGCCGATGGGTATGGAAACGCTGCTCTTCACGACCGTCGGCGGCGAGGAGGTCTGCGCGCGCCTGACCGTGCCCTTCCAGGGCGCCGTCGGCGAGCGCTGCCGGATGGTCGCCGACATGGACCACATGCACCTGATCGATGCGGCCAGCGGCCGGGTGATCTGAAGGCCCACGAACGCGGTCGGGCCGTGCCCCCGCTTCGCGGCCGGCGAGGTTCTGCCGCCGGCCGGCTCAGATCGAGAACGAGCTGCCGCAGCCGCAGGAGGAGGATGCGTTGGGGTTGTGGACGCTGAAGTAGGAGCCGGTGAGGTCCTCGACGTAGTCCAACTCGGCGCCGATCAGGTACATCAGCGACATGCCGTCCACGACCACGCGCACGCCCTCCTTCTCCAGCGCGACGTCGTCGGGCTGCCGCTCGGCGTCGAGTTCGAAGACGTACTGAAAGCCCGAGCAGCCGCCGCCGGAGACGCCGATGCGAAGGTGCAAACCCGGCCGCGCCTCGGCGTCGAGGATGGTGCGGACGCGGGCGATGGCGCGGTCGGAGACGGTGAAGGGTGGGGGCGGCGTGGGCTGGCCCATGGCCGATCCTCTTGTCGCGGCGGAGCCCCGAATGTAGGCAACCGCCGGCGGGCGTCAATGCGACCCCGCCCGAGCGATCCGTGAGAGGGGCCATGGCCCGTGCCGCCTACGCCGCCGATGCGGCCCGCTCGAAGGGCCGGCTCCACCCGGAGACGGAACATGCGCTGCGCACGCCCTTCCAGCGCGACCGCGACCGCATCGTGCATTCGACCGCGTTCCGCCGCCTGGAGCACAAGACCCAGGTGTTCGTGACCCATGTCGGCGACCACTACCGGACGCGGCTGACGCATTCCTTGGAGGTGGCGCAAATCGCCCGCACGCTCGCCCGTGCGCTGGCCGTCGACGAGGATCTCGCCGAGGCCATCGCACTCGCCCACGACCTCGGCCACAGTCCCTTCGGCCATGCCGGCGAGACGGCGCTCGACGACTGCCTGCGCGATCATGGGGGCTTCGACCACAACGTGCAGACGCTGCGGGTGGTGACGCGGCTCGAACGGCGCTACGCCGACTTCGATGGGCTCAACCTCGCCTTCGAGACGTTGGAAGGGGTGATCAAGCACAACGGCCCACTGACGGTACCGCCGCCCGTGGTGGCGGCGACGGCGGCGGCGCTGGGGCTCGATCTCGACGGCCAAGCCTCGATCGAGGCCCAGGCGGCGGCCATCGCCGACGACGTCGCCTATGCCAATCACGACCTGGACGACGGGCTGCGGGCCGACATGCTCGACGTCGCCGACCTCCGCCGCCTGCCGGTGGTGGGCGAAGCCCTAGGT
>JBJHBG010000041.1:22642-37209 GCA_050485385.1 Geminicoccaceae bacterium
GCCCTAGGTGAGGTCGAGGCCCGGCACGGCCGGCTGGGTCGGGAGCGGCTGGTGCACGAGACGGTCAGGCGGGTGATGGATCGCATGGTCACCGACCTCGTCGCCGCCAGCCGGGAGCGGTTGGCGGCGGCGGCCCCTTCGAGCCTGGAGGCGGTGCGCGCGGCGCCTTCCCCCTTCGTCGACTTCTCGCCGCCGATGCGGGCGGCGGTCGACGAGATCAAGGCGTTCTTGCACCGGGCGCTTTACCGCCACTACAAGGTCAACCGCATGACGACCAAGGCGAAGCGGGTCGTCGTGGAGCTGTTCGCCGCACTGGTGCACGAGCCCTCCTGCCTGCCACCACGCTGGGCGGCGCGGGCCGACGGCCCCGAGGGGACGCGAACCGTGGCCGCCGTGCGCGACTACATCGCCGGCATGACCGACCGCTTCGCCCTCGACGAGCATGCCCGCCTGATCCGCCTGGACGACGTCAGACCATGAACCTCTTCTCGCTTCTGGAGGACCGCGTCGCCGCGGCCCTCGCCGATTTACAAGCCGCGGGGGTGCTGCCCGCCGACCTCGCCCTCGACCGCTGGACGGTGGAGCCGCCGCGCGATCCGAGCCACGGCCAAGCGGCGACCAATGCAGCACTCGTGCTCGCGAAGCCGGCCAAGGCGCGTCCGCTCGCCATCGCCGAGGCGCTGGCCGAACGCCTCGCACGAGCAGACGGTATCGTCGCGGCGACCGTGGCGCCGCCCGGCTTCGTCAATCTGCGGCTCGACGACCGGCTGCTGCACGAGGTGCTGCGGGCAGCACTCGCCGCAGGCGTCGGTTTCGGCCGCGCCGAGTGGGGGCGGGGCCAGCGGGTCAACGTCGAGTTCTGCTCGGCCAACCCGACCGGGCCGCTGCACGTCGGCCACGGCCGGGGCACGGTCTACGGCGACGCACTGGCGGCCGTCCTGGAGGCGGTCGGCTTCGACGTGACGCGGGAATACTACGTCAACGACGGCGGCGCCCAGATCGAGACGCTGGCCCGCTCGGTCCATCACCGCTACCGCGAGGCGCTGGGCGAGGAAGCCGGTCCCTTACCCGAGGGCTGCTATCCGGGCGACTACCTCGTGCCGGTGGCGCAGGCCCTTGCCGCACGCGAGGGCGACCGCTTCCTCGGCGGACCGGAGGCCGAGTGGCTGCGACCCATCGGCACCTTTGCGGCCGACGCGATGCTCGACCTCATCAAGGCGGACCTCGCGCGGCTGAAGGTGCGCCACGACGTCTTCACCCACGAGGCGGGCCTGCTGGAGGCCGGTGCGGTCGAGGCCTGCATCGCCGAGTTGGAGCGGCGCGACCTCGTGTATGTCGGCACGCTGGAGCCGCCCAAGGGCAAGCCGATCGAGGACTGGGAGCCCCGCCCGCAGCTTCTTTTCCGGGCGACGCGGTTCGGCGACGACGTCGACCGACCCTTGCAGCGCTCGACCGGCGACTGGACCTACTTCGCCAACGACATCGCCAACCACTACGACAAGTACCGGCGCGGCTTCGTCGAGTTGGTCGACGTCTGGGGCGCCGATCACGGCGGCTACGTCAAGCGCATGCAGGCGGGCGTCGAGGCGGTGACCGGCGGCGAGGCCCGGTTGGAGGTCAAACTGTGCCAACTCGTCCAACTCATGGACGGCGGCGAACCCCTCAAGATGAGCAAGCGCGCCGGGCGCATCGTGACGCTCGAGGACGTGGTCGACGAGGTGGGACCGGACGTGTTCCGGTTCATCATGCTGACGCGCAAGAACGACGCCGCCCTCGACTTCGATCTGGTGAAGGTGCTGGAACAGTCGAAGGACAACCCGGTCTTCTACGTGCAGTACGCCCACGCGCGCATCTGCTCGGTCTTCCGCAATGCCGCGGCGGAGGGTATCGATCCCGAGGCTGCGGCCGCGGCGGACCTTGGCCTGCTCGTCGACGACGGCGAGCGTACCCTGATGCAGACGATCGCGCTGTACCCGAGAATGCTCGACCTCGCCGCGCGCCACCGCGAGCCGCACCGTATTGCATTCTACCTGGAGGAGCTTGCTGGCGCGGTGCATCGGCTGTGGACCAGGGGCAAGGAGGACGAGGCGTTGCGCTTTCTCTTGGCCGACCAGCCCGAGTTGACACGCGCGCGGCTCGCCCTGCTCCGGACCGCCCGCCACGTCCTGGCGGGCGGTCTCGGCCTCTTGGGTGTCGATCCCGTTGACGCAATGCATTAAGATCGGTCACGATGATGCGGAAACTACGGTGAGACCGCCGTGCTGAACCTCATGTGGCGCGTGGCTTGGGTGGGGGGCGTGTTCGTCCTCTTCGCGGTGGTGGTCTGGAGCGCGTTCGATCGGGCACCGAGGCCCGGCGCGCCCGTACCCGTGGTGCGGGCCGATCCGGCACCGTTCAAGGAGGTGGTGGAGTTGCCGCCGGTGGAGGCGGCGGTGCCGCGCTCGACCGTGCTCAACCTCCTGGCCGAAGCCGACCGGCCGGCCGGTGCCCGCGAGGTTGCCCGGCTGGACGAGGCGTTGGCCGAGGATCAGGCGCGGATGGACGCCATCGCCAAGCTCGAGGAAGCGCTGAACGCCATCGAGCCGGGCGAGCCGATCGCGACGATGGACGGCGACGACGTGGAGACGATGGAAGCGGAGGCGCCGACCGCCCCGGCTCCGAACCCCACGCCGCGGCCGAGCCCCGCGGAAGCCGCACCCGAGGAGGCAACGCAACGGCTGGCCGCGGTCGGCGACGGCGGCTTCCGCATCCAGCTCGCCGCCGTCAAGCCGGGCGAGGAAATGGCGACCTACAGCCGGCTCGAACAGCGCTTTCCGGTACTGCTCGCCGGGCTGACGCCACGCTTCCAGGCGATCTCCACCTCCAGCGGCGTGCTCGTGCGGGTGCAAGCGGGGCCGATCGAGAGCCAGGGCGACGCCGAGGCGCGTTGCCGATCGGTGCGGGAAGCCGGCGGCGACTGCTTCGTCGTGCCGGTCACCGGCTGAGGCGCGCCGTCTTGGCTCGCCCGCGCGGCCTCGTCGTCGGTCTCGACGGTCTGGAGTTGACGGGCGACGAGCAGCACCTCCTGGCCGACTGCGACCCGCTCGGCGTCATCTTCTTCGCCCGCAACGTCTCCGACCCGTCGCAGGTGCGCAACCTCGCGGCGACGGTACGCGACTGCCTCGGCCGTGACGACGCGCCGGTGCTGATCGACCAGGAGGGCGGACGAGTGGCCCGGTTGCGGCCGCCGTTGTGGCGCGGCTACCCGTCGCAGCGGCGCATCGGCGAGGTGGCCGAGCGCGCTCCCGACGCGGGCGAGCGGCTGGCGCGCGCCGTCGCCCTGCGCATCGCCGCCGACTTGGAATCGCTCGGCATCGACTGGGTCTGCGCGCCGGTGCTCGACCTGTTGCGCCCGGAGACGCACGGCGTGATCGGCGACCGCGCCTATGGTGGCGATCCCGAACTCGTGGCGCGGCTCGGACAGGCGGCGGTGCAGGGCTTCCTCGACGGCGGCGTCGTGCCGATCGTCAAGCACCTGCCCGGCCACGGCCGAGCCACGGCCGACAGCCACCATCTGTTGCCGACCGTGCTGGCGAGCCGGGCCGAGCTGGCAGCGACCGACTTCGTCCCGTTCCGACGCCTTGCCGACGCCCCGGCGGCGATGACCGCGCACATCCGCTACACCGCCTTCGACCTGCCCCAGTCCTTCAGCACCTCCAGCCGCCTGATCGACGAGGTCGCCCGCGGCACGCTCGGCTTCGGCGGCCTTCTCTTCAGCGACGACGTCGACATGCAAGCGCTCGAGGGCAGCGTCGGCCGGCGGGTGGCGGCCGTCCTCGACGCCGGCCACGACGTCGCGCTGCAATGCAACGGCCGGCCCGAGGACCAGCGGGCCGCCCTCGAAGCCGCAACGGAGATGACCGCCGGGGCCTGGATGCGCTACACGAGCGCGCGGGAGCGGCTCCGGCGGTCGCGCGCGGGCGACGTCGACGTCGCTGCGCTGGACGCGGAGCTGCACGCAGCCGGCGTCTGAGGAGTGCGGATTGGGCGATCTTTACGCCATCGGGCATACGCTTTCCGTTTGGTTCCTGCCCGTCATCTTTGCCATCACCCTGCACGAGGCGGCCCATGGCTGGGCCGCCGACCGGCTCGGTGACGACACCGCGCGCCGCCTCGGTCGCGTGTCGATCAACCCCGTTCGCCACGTCGATCCGTTCGGCACGCTGATCCTGCCGGGCCTGCTGCTGCTGTTCTCGCCGATCGTGTTCGGCTGGGCAAAGCCGGTGCCCGTGAACTTCATGCGGCTACGCCACCCGCGCCGCGACATGGCGCTGGTCGCCGCCGCCGGCCCGGCCTGCAATTTCCTCCAGGCCCTGATCTTCGCCTGGTCGATCTTCCTCGTCCTGCCGCTGCTCGACGGCACGATGCGCGACTGGGTCGGCCAGAACTTCGCCAACGCCATACTGGTCAACCTGATCCTCGCCATCTTCAACCTGTTCCCCATCCCCCCCCTCGACGGCGGGCGCATCGTCACCGGCCTCCTGCCGCGCGAACTGGCCGTCGCCTATGCCGGCATCGAGCGCTACGGCCTCGTGATCCTGCTGCTGCTGCTGTTCGTCGTGCCGCTGGCCAGCCAGCAACTCGGCCTGTCGTTCAATCCGATCTTCTCGTTCGTGTTCGGCGTGCTGCAGCCGGCGGTGTGGCTGGTCGCGGCGCTGAGCCCCTTCGAGTTCGACGTGCTGTGGCGGGTGATCCTGTTTTGAGCGAGCCCGATGCCTCCGCCGAGCCCTCGGACGATACCGATCAGGACGCCCTGATCGTCGCCGTCGAGGGCTTTTCCGGCCCGCTCGACCTGCTCCTTGCTCTCGCCCGCAAGCAGAAAGTGGACCTCACCAAGGTCTCGATCCTGACCCTGGTCGAGCAGTACCTCGCCTTTCTCGACGCCGCCCTGGCCCGCCGGCTCGACCTCGCGGCCGACTACCTCGTGACCGCGGCGTGGCTCGCCTATCTCAAGTCGCGGCTGCTCCTGCCGGCGCCGAGCGAACCCGAAGCCGAGGAGGCCCTGGCACTCGCCGAGGCCTTGACCCAGCGCCTGCAACGGTTGGAGGCGATCCGGGGGGCCGTGGTCCAGCTCGGGGAGCGCCCCAGGCTCGGCGTCGAGCGGCTGGCTCGGGGTGCTCCCGAAGGCCTCGCGGTCAACACGGTCGACGGCTTCACCACCGCCCTGCCGGAGCTGTTGCGTGCCTACGGCACCGCGTTGGCGCGGGCGAAGTCGACCACGCTGCGCATGGCCCGGCCCGAAGTCGTGCCGATCGACGTCGCCCGCGACGGGCTGCGCGAGCGGCTTGCGGCCAAACGCGACTGGCAGCTTCTGCAAGATGCGCTGCCGGCCCGGCTGCGCGGCCCCGCGCTCGAACGCTCGGCGCTGGCGTCGGGGTTCGCCGCCGCCCTGGAGTTGGCGCGGATGGACGAGGTGGAGCTGCGGCAGGAAGCGGCGTTCCGGCCGCTCTACGTGCGTGCCCGCGATGCCGGCCGGGGGAACTGAGATGGACGACGAGGCAGGCGGCGCGCTGCCGCCCGAGACGGCGCGGCGGATCGTCGAAGCGCTGTTGTTCGCGAGTCCCGTGCCGCTGACCGAGGCCGACATTCTGGCCTATCTGCCCAAGCCGGTGCCGGTCGCACCGATCCTGCGCGCGCTGCGTACCGACTATGCCGGGCGCGGCGTCCAGCTGGAGGAGCACGGCGGGCGCTGGGCCGTGCGCACCGCCCCCGATCTCGGCGGCTACCTCGAGCGCTTGCAGCTCAAGCCGAAGAGCCTGAGCCAAGCGGCCCTGGAGACGCTCGCGATCATCGCCTACCGCCAACCGGTCACGCGCGCGGAGATCGAGCAGATCCGGGGCGTCACCGTCAGCCGGGGGACGCTCGACCTTCTGGTCGATACCGGCTGGGTCCGGCCGCGGGGGCGCAAGCCGGTGCCGGGGCGGCCGGTGACGTGGGTCACCACCCCCGCGTTTCTCGACCATTTCGACCTGCAGAGCCTCGACGACTTGCCGCGCCTCGAAGAACTCACCGGCGCCGGGCTGTTCGATACGTCGCCCGCCGCCGAAGAGGATGGCAGCTGAGTGCTGGCGACTTTGGATTTTAATTATTCTAAAGTGATGTTCGAAAGATCCACTGCGCCGAAACTTGACGCTGTGTCGACCGCTCCTTAGCTGTGGGGAAGCTAAGGGAAGGAAGGAAATGGCGTTGGCGTTGGCGCGGGACCAGAACGCGGACGAGCGCAGGGTCGTGCGGGTCCGCGTGCGCGAGTCGTCGGCCGTGACGGCCGCCCCGCACGGCAGCCTCGCCGTGGCCGGCCTCGGCCATCGGCTGGAAGGCCGGCCGATCCTGGACGGTGTCGGCTTCACCGTGGCCGCGGGCGAGGTGCATGCCCTGGTCGGCCCTTCCGGCTGCGGCAAGTCGACCACGCTCCGCCTCGTCGCCGGCCTGGAGCCCGTGCAGACCGGCCGCATCGAGATCTGCGGCAAGGCCGTCGCCGGCGGCGGCCTCCACGTCCCGCCCGAGCGCCGCAACGTCGGGCTGATGTTCCAGGACTACGCGCTCTTCCCCCACCTCACGGTGCGCGGCAACGTCGCGTTCGGGCTCGGCCGGCTCGGCCGCAAGGAACGCGCCGCCACGGTCGACTGCTGGCTCTCCCGCGTCGATCTGGCCGGCTATGGCGACCGCTATCCGCATCAGCTCTCGGGCGGCGAGCAGCAGCGTGTGGCGCTCGCCCGCGCACTCGCGCCCGGACCCTGCCTGATGCTGTTGGACGAGGCCTTTTCCAGCCTCGACACGCACCTGCGGGAAGAACTGCGCGAACTGGTCATGGCGCTGTTGCGCGAGACCGGCACGCCGACGGTGATCGTCACCCACGACCCGGACGAAGCCGTGCGCGTAGCCGACCACATGCACGTCATGCGCGCCGGCCGGCTGATCCAGTCGGGGACGCCGTCCGAGGTCTACGCGCGACCGACCGATCTCTTCGTCTGCGGCTTTTTCGGCGCTGCCAGCCGCTTCAAGAGTTGGGTGGTCGGCGGCCGCGTCTCGACGCCGCTCGGCGACGTGCAGCGTCCGGACTTGGCGGACGGCACCGCCGTCGACGTGGTGGTCCGACCGGACGCCGCATCGCTAGCGCCCGGCGGCGAAGGGCCGCGCGGCACCATCGTGCGTTTGCGCGACCTGGGCCCCCACCATCTCGCCGACATCGCCGTCGGCGGCGGCTGGATCATCCCGGCGAAAGTGCCGCACAGCGTCGGCGTACCGGTCGGCGCGGAGGTTGCCCTGGCGGTCGACCGGGACCACATCTTCGTCTTCGAGGGCGGCTGAGCCGCACCGTCGACGGGCACCGCTCGGTGCCCCCGTCCGGCGTTGCGGCGGGGGCAGCTTTCTGCGAGACTCCCTGCCGGCTGGGCGAGACCGGCCGCACAACGTTCGAGGAGCGACTCATGAGCATCGGCATCTGGCAGGTGGTGCTCATCCTTCTGATCGTGCTCATCGTATTCGGCGCGGGCAAGCTGCCGAAGGTGATGGGCGACGTGGCCAAGGGTGTGAAGAACTTCAAGCAGGGCATGCGCGAGGACGGCGACGAGGAGGAGAAGCCGACGACCTCGGCCTCGATCACCCACGAGCACGAGCCGCCGGCGGCCCGCACCGAGACCAAGGACGAGGCGGCGAAGAGTTGAGCCGCCCGCTGGCCCCGCGTTCACCCTAGGAGGTGCCGGTGTTCGATCTCGGCTGGGCGGAGATGGGCGTCATCATGTTGGTGGCGCTCATCGTCCTCGGTCCCAAGGAACTGCCGCGGCTCGCCCGCGATATCGGCCGCTGGACCGGCAAGGCGCGGGCGATGGCGCGCGAGTTCCAGCGTTCGCTGGAAGACATCGCCCGCGAGGCCGAGTTGGACGAGGTGAAGAAGCAGATCGAGCAAGCGAGCCGCTTCGACGCCGGCAAGCAGATCGAGAAGTCGATCGACCCGGACGGCACGCTCAGACGTGCCTTCGATCCGCGGGCCGAGGCCCGAAAGGCGACGGCGAGCAAGGCCGAAGCGCGCGAAACCGTGGCCAAGCCGTTGCCGGCCGAGCCGACCGAAACTCCCTCCCTAGCGGCGCCCTCCGGCGAGCCGGCCGGGCCGCCTGCCCCGGAACGCGCCACCGCCGACGCCGAGAAGCGGTAAGGCCCACAGGTGTTGAAGGACATCGACGATCGCGAAATGCCGCTGCTCGACCATTTGGTCGAGTTGCGCAATCGCCTCATGTATGCGGCGGGCGCGATCCTCCTCGGCTTCCTCGTCTGCTACTTCTTCGCCGAGCAGATCTATGCCTTTCTGGTGCGCCCGCTCGCCTCGATCTACGAAGGCGAGACCGGTCGGCGCATGATCTACACCGGGCTGACCGAAGCCTTCTTCACCTACATCAAGGTGGCTTTCTTCGCCGGCGCCTTCATCACCTTCCCGTTCGTGGCGACGCAGCTCTACCTCTTCATCGCCCCCGGCCTCTATCGCAACGAAAAGCAGGCGTTCCTGCCGTTCCTCCTGGCCACACCGATCCTGTTCTTCATGGGTGGGGCGATGGTCTACTATTTCATCTTTCCGCTGGCCTGGCAGTTCTTCCTCAGTTTCGAGACACCGGGGACCGACGGCGGCCTACCGATCCAGCTCGAGGCTCGCGTCAGCGAATATCTCGACCTCGTCATGAAGCTCATCTTCGCGTTCGGCCTCGCGTTCCAACTGCCGGTCGCGTTGACGCTGATGGGGAGGGTCGGGCTCGTCTCCGCCGCCAGCCTCGCTCGCAACCGGAAATACGCCATCGTGCTGGTGTTCGTGGTGGCCGCCCTGATCACCCCGCCCGACATCATCAGCCAGATCGGCCTCGGCATCCCCGTCATCCTGCTCTACGAACTGTCGATCATCGCAGTGCGCATGGTCGAGAAGAAGCGGGCGGCGGAGGAAGACTCCGGCGACGACGCCGAGCCGGTCAACTGAACGGCGGCGCAGTATACAGGGACAATCGAAGGAGGAGGCAGGGGGCTCGTGGGTCCCTGCACCCCCGGCCGGCGGCCACGAACGGTCGGCACGCATCGGGAGGCGCGCGGGGCCAAAAGCTGCCCGTTCCGTCCACCCCCGTTGCCGCTTGCTCGGCAGCCGACTAGGGTCTGCCGCACGGACGATCCGAGAGCCCGAACGTGCACGACATCAAGCTGATCCGCGACGATCCGGCGGCCTTCGACGCCGCCCTTGCCCGCCGTGGCCTACCGGCTGCCGCCGACCGGCTGCTCGCGCTCGACGCCGAGCGCCGAGCGCTCCTGACCGAGTTGCAGCAGGCCGAGGCCGAGCGCAACGCGACGTCCAAGGCCATCGGCACCCTCAAGCGCGAGGGCGGTGACGCGGAAGCGGCGATGGCGCGGGTGGCGGTCCTCAAGACGCGCATTCAGGAAGGCCGCGAGCGCGAGCGCGCGCTTGGCGACGCGCTCGACCGAGCACTCGCGGAGTTGCCGAACCGCCTCGCCGCCGACGTGCCCGACGGCGCCGACGAGAGCGCCAACGTCGAAATCCGTCGCTGGGGCGAGCCGCGCAGCTTCGCCTTCCCGCCCAAGGATCATTTGGACGTCGGCCTCGGCTTCGGCATCGACTTCGATCGGGCGGCGCGCATGTCCGGCGCTCGCTTCGCGGTGGGGCTAGGTGCTGTGGCCCGGCTGCACCGGGCGCTGGGGCAGTTCATGCTCGACGTGCAGACCCAGGAGCACGGTTACACCGAGAGCTACGTGCCGCTGCTCGTCCGCGACGAGGCCCTGTTCGGCACCGGCCAGTTGCCGAAGTTCGCCGACGACCAATTCCGCACGACCGACGGCTATTGGCTGATCCCCACCGCCGAGGTGCCGCTCACCAACCTCGTCGCCGGCGAGATCCTGGAGGAAGAAGCGCTGCCTTTGCGCTTCACCGCCCTCACCCCCTGCTTCCGCTCCGAGGCCGGCTCCGCGGGCAAGGACACCCGCGGCATGATCCGCATGCACCAGTTCGAGAAGGTCGAGATGGTCAGCGTGACGACGCCGGAGCAGTCGGTGGCCGAGCACGAACGCATGACCGGCTGCGCCGAGGCGATCCTGCAAAAGCTGGAGCTGCCCTATCGCGTGGTCATCCTGGCCAGCGGCGACATGGGTTTCGGTTCGGTCAAGACCTACGACCTCGAGGTGTGGCTGCCGGCGCAGGGCGCCTATCGCGAGATCTCGAGCTGCTCCAATTGCGGCGACTTCCAGGCGCGGCGGATGAACGCGCGCTGCCGCCCCAAGGGCGAGCGGCAGACCCGGTTCGTGCACACGCTCAACGGCTCGGGCCTCGCCGTCGGCCGGGCGCTGGTCGCCGTGCTAGAGACGTGTCAGCAGGCCGACGGGTCGCTCACCGTGCCGACGGCACTGCGCCCCTATCTCGGCGGCATCGAAAGGCTCGAACCCGCATGACCTCCGGCAAGATCGCCAAGCGCATCCTGGTCACCAACGACGACGGCATCTACGCGCCCGGCATCAAGGTGCTCGAGCAGGTGGCGCAGGAACTGGCGGACGAGGTGTGGACGGTCGCACCGGAGGTCAACCATTCCGGCGCCGGCCATTCCCTCACCATCAAGCGGCCGTTGCGGGTCAACGAGCTGAGCGAGCGGCGCTACGCGGTCGACGGCACGCCGACCGATGCCGTGCTCCTCGCCCTGCAATCGGTGGTGCCCCGGCCGGTCGACCTCGTGCTCTCCGGCGTCAACCGCGGCGGCAATCTCGGCGAGGACGTCACCTATTCCGGCACCGTCGCCGCCGCGATGGAGGCAACGCTTCTCGACGTGCCGGCGATCGCCATGAGCCAGTGTCTCAGGAACGGCCATCCGGTGAAGTGGGCGACCGCGGAACGCCACGCGCCGGACGTCGTCCGCCAACTCGTCGCCGCCGGCTGGGGCAAGGGAGTGTTGATGAACGTCAACTTCCCCGACCGCGTGGCCAATGCGGTGCAGGGCGTGCGGGTGGTCCGTCAGGGCCGCTCCAAGCTGGGCGATCACCTGATCGAGCGGATCGACCCGCGCGGCGAGCCCTATATCTGGATCGGCGGGCTGAAGTACGACGAGGGCGACGACGTCGGCACCGATCGGGGCGCCGTGCGGGCCGGCGCCATCGCCGTCACCCCGATTCACCTGGACATGACGCATCACGCCGAATTGGCTAGGCTCATCAGTATTTTGGCCTCATCGGCTGATAACTGACCTGAGCTTGCCGCACCGCGCGCTCGCCTTGCCGACGACATTGCGCCTTCTTGCTGTTTTATTTGCAAACTGACAAATATTGGTATGACGACGCGATGGCTTGGTCAGGTCTTGCCAAAATGCTCGTGGTCCGTCATTTTCCCGATTGGAGAATTGGGAGAAGGCGATGCGACGACAGCCTTTGATATTGCTGGCGGCGGTCGGATTGCTGGGCGGCTGTACCACCTTCGTGCCCGTCCCGCGGGACGGCGGCACCACTTGGGCGGAGGCACGCCAAGCGCCCTACCGGTCCGACATCTCCCGATTGGAAGCGTCGCAGGCGCAGCCTTGGCACGGCGAAAGCCAACAGGTGGCGAGCGCCGGCCCGGTGGTCTACTCGGGTCCGCTAGAGCCCGCTCCCGCCCGCGACAGCTTCGATCCGCGCCCGCTCCCGCCGTTGCAGGGCCAGGCGAGCGACAATGGCGGATGGCAGCAAGACGAGGGCTGGCGCACCGACACGCGCGGCTATTCGGTGCCGGCCGAGGTCGAAGAGGTCCGTCCGCTCCGCGCCGAGCCCGAGCCGGTGGTTGCCGCGGCACCGGAACGGGCAGCACCACCCGCTCCGCCCCCGCAGGCGGCGCGACCGAGCGGCGTCGGCGAGGCGGCGAGCGGTTCCGCCAATCTGGACCCGCCGGCCTTGAGCAACGTCGGCTTCCTCTGGCCGGCCGACGGCGAGGTGCGCGACGGCCGTAGCGCCGGTGCGCCCAGCCACGTCGCCAACGGTCTCACCATCCAGGCGCGGCCGGGCGAACCGTTCGTCGCCTCCGAGAACGGCATCGTCGTCTTCGCCGGCAACAGCATGGAAACCTACGGCAACATGGTCGTGATCCGGCACGACGGCGACTACACCACCGCCTACGGCCACGCCGAACGGCTCGACGTGGCGGTCGGCGACGTGGTCCGCCGCGGCCAACGCCTCGGCGTGGTCGGCGCCACCGGTGCCGTGAACGACCCGCAACTCTACTTCGAGATGCGCGTCGGCAGCCAAGTGGTCGACCCGCGCCACTACCTGATGGGCAGCCCGCAGCTCGCCTCCAATTGAGGATCGGCAAAGCGATGTAGGGGGCTTTTGGCCCCCTACGACCCCCCAAGGCCGGCGCTGCCGGCCTCGGCGTTTTGGGGGGGTAGGGAGCAGAAAGCCCCCTTTCGAGCCGCCTTAAGGCCGCTCGCCGCGCGCGAGGCGGCCTTCGATCCGGGCGAGGGCAAGCGGCAGGTCGCGGATACCGTCGATCACGTCGTGGGCGCCGGCGGTGTGAAGGTCCGCGTAGGCCTTGGCCCGGAGGGCAGCGCAGGCAGCGGGATCGAGGGCGGCCGTGTCGGCGGGCGACAGGCCGAAGGCGTTGCCGGTAAGGGCCACGCCCACGGTCCAGGTGCCGGCAATGAGGCCCTCGCCGAGGCCGACGCCGGTGTCGTCGACCTTCACCACCGTCCAAGCGGGGCCGACGCCGAGGTCGACGAACGTGCGGTACATCATGAAGGGGTGTGGCCGGCCGAGCGACAGGTCGCCCGCACAGACCAGGCTGTCGGGGGCGAAGCCCTGGGCTGCCGCGAGCGGCAGCAGCGGTGCCATGATCTCCCGGGTGTAGCCGGTGGTCGAGCCGATCTTCAGGCCCCGCGCCCGGAGACCCGCCACCACCTCGGCGGTGCCGTCGATCAGGGTCGCGTGCTCCGTCACCACGGCGACGTTGAGCGGGACGAACACCGCGTACACGCGGTCGACATCGGCCTCGGTCGGGGCGCTGCCGTGCCGCTCGGCCCAGGCCGCCGCCACGCGCGGCAGCGCCATCACCGCCTGGATGTGGTCGCGCTTGGCCATGCCCATCGGCCCGCGCGCCTCCTCCAGCGTGATCTCGACGCCGAACTCGGCGAAGGCGCGCACGAACACGCCCATCGGCGCCAAGGAGCCGTGGTCGACCACGGTGCCGGCCCAGTCGAACACCACGGCCTGAAGTCGGGTCACGCTGCTTCTCCCCTCAGATCGGCCACCACCTCCTCGGCGATGGCGAAGGCGGTCGACGCCCCGGTGCCGCTGGTGACGACGACGAGGCGCACGTGCGGCTCGGGTGCGTCGACCACCATCAGCCGGTCGGGCAGGTGCGCGTAGGTGCCCATCCAACGCTCGACCACCCGCCGCTCGCCCAGGTCCAGCACGGCGTCGAGCTCGTCGAAGATCAGGTCGTCGACCCGGCCGTCGGCGAAGGGGGCGGGGCTCTCCTCGTAATGGTGACTGTCGCCGACCACCAGATCGCCGTCGAGGCCCTGCACGACGATCAGGTGGATGCCCGCGGCCAGATGCGCCGGCTGCTCCCGTTCCAGCACGCGGCGGAGTGCGGCCGCCTCCGGCAACGCCGCGTAACCCAGATAGCGGACCAGCGAGAGGTCCGCCATGACCGCCGCCGGCAGCCGGGCGCCGTTGCCCGGCCGCACCTTCAGCATCTGCAGCCGGCAGCGGCCGATGCCGAGGGCGCGGATGCGCTCGGGGTAGAGGACCAGCCGCTCGTCGCCGGGGCAGACGACGACCTGTGCCGCCTCGATGGCGCCCGCCGTGGTCAGGAGGTGCCTGCCCTCGATGCCGTACACGTGAACCGGGCGCAGGAAGGTGACGCCCATCGCCTCCGCCAGCCAAGCGGCCAGCCGGGGGATGGCGTCGCGGCTCTCGACGCGGCGCTCGTGCGGGCTCCAAAGGGCGCCCGCGAGTGGGCCGTGGGCGAGGTGCGGGCAGCGGTTACGGGCCTCGGCGGCGGTCAGCAGCGTGCACGCCTCGCCCATGTCCGTGCGAGCGAAAGCCTCCAACACCGCCATCGCCTCCGGCCGGCGCGCAGCGACCAGCAGCCCCTCCTGCTCGATCCGGATGCCGGCCTTGGGCGCCACCTCCGCCCACACGTCGCGCGACCGCAGCGCCCGCCGCCAACACGCGCCCGCCTCCTGCCCGGTCACGGTGACGAAGCCGAAGTTCCGCACCGAAGCACCGATACTCTCGGCCTCGCGATCCAGCACGACGACGCGCAACCCCCGCCGCGCGCCAGCGAGCGCATGCGCCAGCCCGACGATACCGGCGCCGACCACGGCGAGATCGAAGCTGCGGGGCGGGTGGGGCATGGGAGCAGCCGTGCGGTGAGGGAAGGTCGGAAAGCAAGGCGGGGGGACTTGATGGTCCCTGTACGGACCGGAGACAAGGGTTACAGGCGTACGAGGAGATGGGTGACGGTCGGGCGCGTTGGGTCTGGCGTGAGGTCGACGTCGGCGATGCGCCAGTTGGCGAACCAAACGTGGAAG